>CAMCXE010000015.1 GCA_945882995.1 Thalassocella blandensis
TAAGCCCGTCGTGAAATTTGTCAAAAAAGCCTACGAAAGCGGGGTGTCTCTCTCTAGGCAAGAAATGCAAGAGCTCGAGTCAAAATTGGAGAGAAAAGCTGGTCTAGAGCAATGGTTTATTCGCATACCGGCCTAGGGTGGATTTGGGATGATTATTTATTTCCACGGCCCTTGGGTCAGGGTATGAGTTTATTCGGGCCGGCAGGTGGGTTTTGTAAAATAA
This sequence comes from Thalassocella blandensis, assembly GCA_945882995.1. Classification (GTDB taxonomy): domain Bacteria; phylum Pseudomonadota; class Gammaproteobacteria; order Pseudomonadales; family Cellvibrionaceae; genus CAMCXE01. The sequence continues at coordinate 224 of CAMCXE010000015.1, forward strand.
ATTTTTATTTGGCGACGTTGGGCGGGGAGTGGTCGCGCGATTGGAGTGAGCTTTAGTAGGAGGTTGCCGTTAGAGTCGAGGCAGTCAAATGCCGTTGGCGAATTTAAAGCTAGAAATAGCAGCAGCACCAAATTTTGCACAGTTCGCAAGCTCGCACGCCTTGCTGCGCCCAACTGCGGCTTCCCCGTTATTGTCACTGGCTGTATGCAAGCGGCCTGCATTGGGCGTAAAACTGTCTTTTCACACCTCATCCATATATATTCCCCCTTCACCCACCAACTACCGCCTCCTATGACCAACCCAACTCCCACCGCCTACGACCAAGTGCTGTACCCCAATTACACCTTTCCGCAAACCCACCCAGACCGCTTGGCCAGTATTGCTAGGTTGTATGGAATGAAACCGGCTGACATTACGCATTGCCGAGTGTTAGAGCTGGGCTGCGGCGATGGCAATAATATTGTGCCCATGGCCTACGCGCTGCCACAGGCGCAATTTGTGGGGTTGGATATTGCGGCTGTGCCAATTCAAATGGGGCAGGCGCGAATTGCGCAGTTGGGGCTTAGTAATATTCAACTGCAGGTGGCGGATTTAGGGCGGCTCGACTTAGATTTAGGCGAATTTGATTTTATTATTTGCCATGGCATTTATTCGTGGGTGCCGGCGGAGGTGCGTGCAAGTATTTTAGCTATTTGCCAGGCCCATTTGGCCCCGCAGGGGGTGGCGTATATCTCCTACAATGCTTACCCAGGCTGCCATTTGCGCGAAGTGACTCGTGACATGATGCGTTTTCACACGCGCGGCATTACAGACGAAAACAATCGGACGGCGCAAGCGCGGTCATTAGTGAAATGGTTGGCGAATTCGCAGGTAGAAGAAACCGCTTATGCGGCTTACCTAAAAGAGGTTGATGATCGACTGGATAGTAAATCCAACGGCGCGCTATTCCATGATGATTTGGCCGATATTAATCAGCCATTTTATTTTCACGAGTTTGCCTCTGCCGCCGCACAATATGGCCTGCAGTATTTGTCGGAGGCGGTTTTGGCGGATACGCAAGACCATGAATTTGCGCCCGAGGTGGGTGCACAATTAAATGCCATTGGTGAGCAGGATCCCTTGGCGCGTGAGCAATATTTGGATTTTTTAAAGGGCCGTACGTTTCGTCAAACCCTATTGTGTCATCACTCGGTAAACCTTGACCGCAATTTGCAGTCGTCCGCATTGACCGAATTGTATGTGCGATCGGAGGCGGCGCCGGCGTCGGTCACGCCGGATATTCGTGGTAGTACTGCCGAGAAATTTCGGAGCCTGAGCGGTGCAGCAATTGTTACCGACACACCGCTAGCCAAAGCCGCTATGTTCTATTTGTATGAGAACTTCCCGCGTTTTGTGCCTTTTGCGGAAATGGTGATGCGTGCTGGTGCCATGTTGGTGGAACTTGGTGCGCAGGAGGACGCGATGGAAGAGAGTGGCCAGGACTTAGCGGCGGTTTTGCTGAAAACCTACTGCATGGGTGTAACCGAGGTGAGCACACAGCCCACGCCTTGCGAATTGGTGCCAAGCCAATACCCGCAAGCCAGTCCATTAGTTCGCCAGCAAGTACGAGAGGGCGTATTGGTAACCTCTTTGTTTCACACCAATATTAAAGTTGATGGAGACTTGAGTCGCCAATTGTTATTGTTGCTGGATGGAACGCGTAGCCGGCAAGATGTAGCCGAAATTTTTACAGAAATTCTGGCTGCGGGAGCGGGTAAGAATTTAACCCCCGCGGCCACCCAAGAGCGCGACGTGTTTGTGGCGGCGTTACCCGAGCAATTTGCGCCTCAATTCGCGGTTTTTGCGCGTATGGGTTTATTAATTGCGTGAATGTATTGATTTTATTGTACCGACCAACTTTTTGGAGACAACAGTATGATGGGTAAAAATCGATTAGAGGCGTTTAGTGATGGGGTAATCGCCATTATTATCACTATTATGGTGCTGGAAATGAAAGTGCCACATGGTCATGACTGGGCAAGCTTACAGCCATTGGTACCGGTGTTTTGTAGTTATATATTGAGCTTTATTTATGTGGGCGTCTATTGGTTGAATCACCATCATTTGTTGCATGCCGTTAAGCATGTTACGGCTGGGGTTCTGTGGGCTAATTTAAATCTATTATTTTGGCTGAGCCTGTTCCCGTTTGTGACGGGTTGGGTAGGTGAAAACCCTTCCGCAGCCTTGCCGGCCGCGTTTTATGGCGGTGTGTTATTTATGGCGGGCATGGGGTATTGGATTTTGTCGCGGGTGATTATTGCCGCGGACGGGGAAAATTCGCTACTTAAAAAGGCCATGGGTAGTGACTATAAGGGCAATATTTCGGTGCTGGTCTATGCGGGGGCTATTCCGTTGTCATTTTGGAATGTGTGGGTGGCGCAGGCGTGTTATGTGGGCGTGGCTTTATTGTGGTTGGTGCCGGATAGACGAATTGAGCGGGTTTTGAAGTCTGGTTCTCATGTGTCATCCGGAGACTAGTCGCATTAGATTCGCTAAAGTTGGTGGAGCCAGGGGTTACGCCTTGAAAAATTCTTCGATTAAATTACATGGGTTGGAGTTTGGAATGAAATTTGTGAAGTATATTGCATTGCTTGGTTCTCTTGGTGCGGGCACTTTGGCGTACGGGAGTGATAAAGATGATTTACGTTTTTCTGTAGGGGTGGGTGATCGCTGGAATGGCTTGGGTGTAGCGGCAGATTACGCCTTAGACGAAAAATTGGGCATCTTCGCTAGTGTGGGCAGGCCGAGGGCGCCTGTAGTATCGGCAGGTGTAGATTATTTTTTGACTGACCGCCACCAAGCATTTGCCTATAAAATCACTGCGGCCTATGGATATGTAGAAGGTGTGACTTGTGACGAAACTTGTACTCATGATCAACAGGTTAGATTCGGTGGAGATTATTTCGGTGCCCGTTTAGGTGTATCCTTGATCCACAGGAACTGGGAATACGGTTTCTATTGGACGGACATCAGTGAGTATGCTAGCGCTAGGGATGAAGCAATGCGCGAAGGACTTCGTTATCCAGATGTATCTCAGTTTCACATAGGTATTGGTTATCTATTTTAATTTTGTATGTATGCTTTTTGTTATTTGTGGATTTAGGATCTCAGAGTTTTAGGGGGTTTGACGCGACTGGCACAGCGCCCCATGCATCGGGTTCTTATCCTGTGTTGCAAAGCCATTAGACGTCTATAGGGTTGCTGAACGCGACTGTTATTAACCCTGCTTCGAAAGACGTGGGGCTAATAACAGTTATAGGAAGCATTTTTAGCAGATTTTCTGGGTTAATAGGTGAGCAAATGTTAAAGATTTCAGATCAGGTGTTTGATTTAGATAGAGCTATCTTTTGTGCACGCAGCGCTAATAATTCCAGCGGATTTTGGCAGCCGCCTGCAAGACGAGCGACCGGTAGCGCAATGGCTGATTGACGGCTCCGATACCATGGTCAGCAATGCTCTACTGGCTTTGCAGCACATGCCGTTTTCCGATCCTTTGGCGAAGCCTTCCGTAAACGGCAAAAATCTGTTTGAAATGGCGCTATTTTTTAATCCCGCGCGGATCTCGGCGGTGAATATTGTGCCTGGGTTAGTGGCTATTGTACTCACCATGACCATGGTGATGTTTACCTCGGCGGCATTGGTGCGCGAGCGTGAACGGGGTAATTTAGAGTTGTTAATTACCACGCCAATCCGATCTACTGAAATTATGTTGGGCAAAATTGTGCCTTACATTTTGGTGGGTGTTATTCAAGTGGCCATTATTTTGGGATTGGGGCATATTATTTTTGATGTGCCCATCAATGGTCGTTTGGATCAGTTAGTGCTCGGGGTATTCGCATTTATTTGCGCAAGCTTAACGCTGGGCTTATTGGTTTCTACTGTGGCTAAAACCCAGTTGCAAGCCATGCAGCTCACTATGTTTTTATTGATTCCGTCAATTTTATTGTCAGGGTTTATATTCCCCTATGAGGGCATGCCTAAAACCGCGCAGTGGATAGCCGAGGCCTTGCCCGCCACCCATTTTATTCGCGTGGTGCGCGGCATTGTGTTGCGAGGCGCAACCCTGATGGATATGCTGCCCGATTTATTCTGGCTGCTGGGGTTTACGGCGCTGGGCGTGGTGGCGGCTGCTAAGCGCTTTAAAAAACGGCTTGATTAATTAGGGCACCTCCGGAAATTCACTTTTCGCGCTCTCGCTGCGTTATTTTCGTGCTCAGTCGGTCATTTATACCGCATAAACGCCCTCCCTCCGCGCGAAAATGCCTTGCGATCATCGCGAAAATTAAATTTCCGGAGGTGCCCATTAGCAAAAGAAAAGAGGACACAGTTATGAAGCTCATTGGCATGTTGGATTCACCCTTTGTGCGCCGCACCGCAATTTCGCTGCATTGCCTTGGCGTGCCGTTTGAACATGTGGCCCTGTCGGTTTTTAGCAACTTCAAGGAATTGCGACAGATTAATCCGGTCGTGAAGGTGCCATCCTTAGTGCTGGATACAGGCGAGGTGATTATGGATTCAAATTGTATTATCGCCTTTGCCGAATTTCATAGGACTAGGCCTGCATTAATACCCGAGTCTGGCCCTGAGCAGGTGATAGCCTTGCAGATTATTGGGTTAGCGCTGGCCGCCTGTGAAAAAGCTGTGCAATTAATATATGAACAGAATTTGCGGCCGGTAGATTTGCATTTTGAGCCTTGGTTGAAGCGTGTGAAAGGTCAATTATTGGCGGCATGCCAAGGGTTGGAAACCCTGTTGCAAGCCAACAAATTTACCGCCGATAAGGTCGCCTGTTCGCAAGCGGCAATTACCGCCGCAGTGACTTGGCAATTTATTTTTAGTCAGCGTGCAGAGTTATTCGATAGCGAACAATTTCCCGCGCTGAGCCTGTTGTCTGCAACCGCGGAGCAACTTCCAGAATTTTCACTATTTCCCCCTGATGGACCGGGGGTGGTGGCGCAGCATTAGGGCACCGCCGAGAATGTAATTTTCGCGATTATCCCAAGTCATTTTCCCGTGGGAGGAGGGAATTTATGCTGTTTAAATGCCCGACTGAGCGCAAAAATAACGCAGCCAGAACGTGAAAATCGAAATTCCGGAAGTGCCCCCTTAAGGACACCTCTGGGAATTTAATTTTCGCGATGATCGCAAGGCATTTGCGCGTGGAGGGAGGTAGTGGTTTGCTTTCACACGCTCAATCTTAATTAAAGCATCGTATTTCGGCCCATCCTTAGGCTCATAGCAAGCAAGTGCGAGGTCGGAGGTAAGCAATGCGCAAAAAAGAAGGGAAGTCTTCATCCAGATACCTGACATCGGCGGGGCATGGCACTTAGCGCCAATATTTACACAGGTAAGCGGTGTCGACGATGGCTTTAACGGCGAATTTGACGTTGGCCTCCACTTCGAATGTTTGGCCATCGACGTAAGTTTGCCACGTGGTTTCGCCGGGCTGTTGAATTTCCAGAGTGCCGCTCACTACGGTCATAATCTCCTTACAATCCGTGCCAAATACGTATTCGCCTTGCGCCATAACGCCCACTGTGGCGGGGAGGCTGGCGGTTTGCAGGGCAATGGACTTAACCTTGCCGTCAAAATATTCATTCACTATTAACATCTGAGTATCCTCATTTTTTGGGTTGCGGCATTATAGCGGTTTGCCCCTGCCCCGAAAGGGGCTGAACCTAGAAACCTCAGTTGGGCGCCAAAAAGCTGTGTAATCCATTGGTGTGTTTAGTGAAAGTTAAAATTGGTGGGCAACCTGGTTGGTTGTTCACCAATTTTAACTTTTACTAGGCGCGCCAAGGGGGGCGCAGACTTTGGTGATCCAACTGAGGTTTCTAGGTTGAAGCTCTGGTGAGTACATTTCGCTTTTTCGACTACGGAGAAGCTCATAGTTTGGAGGTTATTTGGCTCGTAAACACCCGGCAAGGGATCGTAATTTTGACGACCTCACGCCCCGTTTCCAACGCAATATCTATAACACGCTGAAGGGCCAACTGCGATTGGCCGTGTTGCGGCGTGACTTCTCCGAACACATTCCCGCGGGCAACTTGCGCATTTTAGATGTGGGCGCCGGACAAGGGCAGTTTGCACTAGAGCTGGCGAGGCAGGGGCATCGGCTGACCTTGACCGATATATCGCCACGCATGCTGGACGATGCGCAACGCACCTTTGCCGCAGCAACAGAGGTGATCGCATCCCCCGAGTTTTGTTGTTGCTCATTACAGACTCTTGCCGAGCACTTTCACGAGCCTTTTGATGGCTTGTTGTGCCATGCGGTGGCGGAGTGGTTGGAGTCGCCCGAGACGCTACTGGCTTATCTCCTGCCTCACATCAAACCGGGTGGGTTTTTGTCGATTATTTTCTATAACCGTCATGGCTTGGTGTTTAAAAATTTATTACGCACTAATTTCGCCAAAGTCAGCGCCGGCGATGTGCGGGGAGCCCGTGGTTCACTGACCCCGTTGAACCCATTGGAACCGGATCAAGTGCGCGTTTGGTTTAGCTCGGCGGGGTTAACCATGTTATGCGAAAGCGGTATCCGCGTGTTTCATGACTACATTTTGGATGACGCCTTGCGCAAACAGCAGGGTGAGGCATTGGTTGAGCAGGAGTTGGTCTTCTCGCGACAGATGCCTTTTCGGGATTTGGGCCGCTATATGCATTTTTTGGCGCGCGTATGAGTTGGTTTTGCTATTCGTGTGCCGGCAGAGCGACTCGCCAGATCCCTATTTGCGCAAATTAGCCCTATCAACGACTGTGTCTTATAAACAAAGATTTTGTTTTAGCCCGAACTAAAACAGCTATGGTTAGTAAATCAGCGAGCCTAAAATAATAAACCGGCTTGCTAGAACTACTGAGAGAAACAGCATGCTGATTTGGACCGTTGCGAATCAAAAAGGCGGGGTGGGTAAAACCACGACCAGTGTGGCCTTGGGCGGCCTAGCGGCCCAGCAGGGGCTGCGGGTTTTGCTGGTGGATATGGACCCTCAAGGGTCTCTAAGTTGCTACTTTCGCCAAAACCCCGACACACAAAACGCCAGCACTTTCACCCTTTTTCAGGAGCGTAAAAACCTATCCACCGACCTAGTTGGGCAGCTGGTTACGCAAACCGCATTTCCCGGTTTGAGCGTGTTGCCCTCGTCCGTGGGCTTGGCGACGCTTGAGCGGCAGGTTATAGGTGCGGATGGTATGGGCTTGGTGTTAGGCCGCAGCCTCGCGTTATTGGACGATGATTTTGATTTGGCAATTATTGACTGCCCACCGGTGCTGGGGGTTTTGATGATTAACGCCCTGGCCGCCTGTCAGCAATTAATTATGCCGGTGCAGACGGAGTTTTTAGCCCTAAAGGGTACGGAGCGTATGCTCAATACCTTGCAGATGATTGGGCGATCCCGCCGTCAACCGCTGCCTTATATTATGTTGCCCACCATGTTTGATCGGCGCACTCAAGCGTCTGTGGCCAGTTTGCGCACCTTGCGTAATACCTATGAGGACCGGGTGTGGGCCGGACGAATTCCCGTGGATACCAAACTGCGTGATGCCAGCCGCTTAGGGCTGCCGCCCCACGTCTATAGCGAAGACTCCCACGGCATAGAGGCCTATCGCAGTTTTTACGCTCATATTCTGCCGGTGAAAGCTGTGCGTCGCGTTCAAGCCCAGGTAGATCCCCGATGACTGTCGAGTCTGGCCGCAGCGCACTGCAGCACTACCTTGTCGATTTATTGACACCGGAAACCGTCGTGGTCGAATCTGTTCCTGACCTAGCGCAGCCCCCGTTGGGACTGGCTGATCGACCGAGTTCAACCCCCTTGCCCCGTATCGCAGGTTCGAAGGCTGTTGCAAACCCGCGCCCAAAAATCGAGGATTTGGCCGCGCCTTTGCCTCCCACGAAACTCGCCGAGGCGGATATAGCTCGCCTGCAGGCTTTGCTGGATCACCAGTTTACGATCGCCCCCGCGGTACCGCTGGAAACGGCCGCGGTCAGTGTTCCTTTTGTTGAGCGTGAAGTGGTGGCAAAGGTTTCGACACCTCCAAAACCCGCCGCTCCGCTGGTCCCGGAGCCTTTGCTGGAGCCGCAGGCGGCTCTGCAACCGAGTAAGACTGTAGAACCTGCTCGGCCGGCTTGGGCGACCGGCCAGTTCGATGTGTTGTTGCTGAAAGTTTCCGGGCTTTCAATTGCGGTGCCATTGGTGGCACTGGGGCATATTTACCCAATAACCCGCGCTTTAAACCATATCCCGGGGCAGGCCGCTTGGTTTATGGGGCTTTTGAGGGTGGGGGATCTCGCGGTGCGCACATTAAACACGGCAATGTTTGTGATGCCGGAGCGCTATACACCTGACTTTTTGGACACGGCCAAGTATGTGGTGACGCTAGACACTCTACCCTGGGGTTTGGCAGTGGATGAGGTTGAGCAGCCAATTTCCATTGCAGCGGACGATGTCACTTGGCGCCAGCAGCGCAGCAAGCGGCCGTGGCTGGCAGGTACTGTGAAGTCTCAAATGTGTGCACTGCTAGATATCCCAGAAATGGCCAAACTGCTTATCGCTAGCGAGCCGTCGGTTTGTTGTTGATCGGCGGCGCAGCTCCTCTAGCTGAGGGGCGCACCGCTGGGATTGCCGGGGATGACGGGTTACCCGTCGAAAGCTAATACGGCGCCTAAGCCGAGCAGTGGCATAGATGCTGCTGTGGACTATATTTAGGCGGGAACTAACTATTTATTGACGCCCGCCTACCGGCGAGAGGAAATTTCATGGCCACTAACGTAAGCGCCACTACTGGCAAACTAAAAACCAGCGATGACCCAATTTTGCAATGGGTAACATTTCACCTCTCTGGGGAGACCTACGGAGTCAATGTGATGCAGGTGCAAGAAGTCCTGCGTTACACCGAAATTGCGGCAGTACCCGGCGCGCCAAGTTATGTTTTAGGCATTATTAACCTGCGCGGTAATGTAGTGACGGTCATCGATACACGTCATCGCTTTGGGTTGGACCCCGGCGAGACTACCGACAATACCCGCATTGTGATCATTGAGGCTGAAAAACACGTGGTCGGGATTTTAGTCGACAGTGTTGCTGAGGTGGTTTACCTGCGACAGTCGGAAATTGAAACCGCGCCAAGTGTTGGCAACGAAGAAAGCGCGAAATTTATTCAGGGTGTCTGCCATAAAAACAATGAACTATTGATTCTTATCGAGTTAGATAAATTAATTACGGATGATGAGTGGGCAGATATGGGTGGCTTTTAGTTTAGCCTACAGGTGCAGACTAGAGGCTGGGTAATCTAGTCGTTTCAACGACTGACTGGCCTAGACATTAAACTGGCCAAAAATTGCGGGGGTAATCTGTTGGACTTTATTGCTGGGGAAATTTATGTTGGCGCAACTTAATTTATGGCTACCCTTGGCGAGTGTTGCACTAGCACTGGTAGCGCTGTATTTGAGTTTGGGCAACCGCAATAAACTGCGTCAATTGCAGGCCAAACAATTGGCCGATACCGAACGCCTAGAAAAACAACTGAACATGGTTAAAGGCGCGTCCATGGGAATGGGGCAGCGGATGTTGGTACTTGAGCAAAAACTGCAGGCGGCAACGCCTTCGCGCCGACAACCAACCGCTGATACGGAGGGTTTTAGTTATACCCAGGCCATGCAGTTGTTTGATCGCGGTGTGGACGCGGCTGCAGTGGCGGCTACCTGTGGCATTTCTCGCTCGGAGGCGCAGCTTATGCAATTAATTCGCAATCAAATGAAATCGTCCAACGCTTTGGTTGACCAATAGGGGGCGCTGTGGGTGTTTCCATATTGGCGGCGGGATTGAGACTCGCCGGTTTTGGTGTTGCGATAGGGGCGCTAGTTGGGTGTAGCCTCTATTCGTCCAATAAAACGCTAACATTTGCCGATGCCGAAGGACGTGTGCCTGATGCCGTTTTTGCAGATTTAGGTGCGGGCACTATCGGCAAAAATTGGCTGATGGCACAACTCGGTCGGCCAGTTCACGTTGAAGCGCTAAACGCCTCTAGCAGTGTGTGCACTTGGGCATTGACGCGACGGGAACACCGTCACACAAAATTATTTTTGATTTACAACGGCAATAGTGTTCGCAGTCAGCGCGAATTTTTGCACGTGGTATTTGCCGGCGATGAGGTGTTGAAACATTGGCAGGATCGAGACGAGTTGGTTAATACCGCTGGGTTATTGAATCCTCGAGAAAACGCTCGTCTTGAGGCGCAGTCCTCCAACCCTTCCCAAAGCTTAATCGTACCGCGTAGGCCGGATAGCGTAACCACTGTCATTCGCCCCGCAACACCCGCTCAATCCGGATCCACCCCCGATGTTAGAGCTGCCACTCCCTCAGTGGATTCAGGCTACGATTTATAAAAATAACCCGCCTTGCATGGCGGGGTTCTAGCGTTTACTGGGAAACAATCGTACGTTCACCGGTGGTTAAATCCACAGCAATAATTGCATGCAAAATAGTGTCGGCCACGTAGGCTACGTCAGCATTTTGATCGTAGGCCATGGCCGAAACCTGGCGCATTCTGTTAAATCCATTCGATGAGGCACTATTAACCAATAGTTTGCGAGCGCCGGTAGCGCCATCGAGAGCCAAAATTCGGTCGTCCTCATTGTCTACTAGGATGACGCGGTTGCGTTTGGTGTCTGCGGCCATGGTTTTTGGTAGTTTGAATAGCTCAGCTTGGCCGCTGGCATTTTGGCTGAATATCTGGGCTTGTGATGAAGTGCTGGTGGAACCGAGCGCTTGGGAATAAATGACGCGTTCAGCGGTATCCAAATAGAAATATAGGCCGGAAAGAGGGTTCCACAGAATGTCACCCAAATTGGAGCCGAAGCCCACCACAGTGCGATTCCCTTGCGCTAGATCCACGCCAATTAAAGAGCTCTGGTAATAGTAGTTGGAGTAATCAGTGTCATAAATGATGGCTTGATTGCGTTGTGGATCGTAGGTTAAGAACTGCGGAACTCCAAGGCTAACCATTCCAGTGACGGAGGGGGTTGTATAGCCGGAAATAAGCTTGGAGCCCCCGTCGGCTAACGAGATATCTTGTAACGCAGGGGAAAAATAATACTGAATGTTACCTGATGAATCCTTGATGGAGTCACCATTGGGATCTTTGATATCGTGCCTATAGTTCGCAATAACTAGCAGCCGGTTGTTGGCGCTATCAAGAGACATATCCTTGACCTGGGTGTTAGACCGACTCGACAAGTCCGGCACACCGAAACTCGTGAGCGTGCCCACTGTGCTATTGGCCAAATTCAAGTTGGAAATCTCCCCAAATGTTTGTTCCGCTATGTACAAGCGCTGAGTTTGATCATCTAAAACCAAACTGGTTGGGGCAAGTACCTGCAGGCGAGTATTTTCGTTAATGCCTAGGTTGCTCGCTAGGTTAGATTTCTTTTGAGTTTCCATATTTAAAGCGAAAATGGCGGCAAGGCTATCATCGGTAAGGTAAAGGGTGCCGGCAGCGCTATCTACGTTGATGGCTCGGATACGGCGAGTGGCAAAGTTTTTATCTGCCACAAGATTGTCGGTCAGTGCGGTGCGCACCCCAGTGGTTAAATCCACTTGGTGGATTTGTGCCGCGTGTTCAGAGCCGCCAGTAGCCGGTACATACCGATAATTGTTCGCGACCCAAGCATAATTGCCGGCAACGGCAAAATCTTGTGCGTCTATAAACCGGTTGGCATAACTAGTATTCGTAACCTGTTTGGGTCCAGAAACTTCAGTGCGAGCACCTGTGGTGGCATCGAAGGCATAGAGACCGATTTGAATGTCTTTGCCCAACGTGATGTTAGTTAAATACAAGATTCTTTTGCTGATTTTGTCATAGCGGATACCGGGTACTTTGTCGGGTAGATTGTCGGTATTGGGTTGGGTACTGGTGCTGATTACGGTCTGCGCCTTGGTGTCAAGATCGACACTGCTTAAGGTGAAGCTTGGGGTGTTGGTGACCGCCTTAGTTGTTGCGTTGGTCGTGGTGATGAGGTTGCCGCCAGAGTCGTAGATGTAAAGCTTGTTGGTCTCTTCGTCAATTGCCAGCCCGTCCGCTTGGCGGAAAGCGATGGCTGCAGTGTCGTCTGGACCGGTTTGACTCGGACCTTGCATAAAGATACTGCGCTCTCCTGCCGTCGCTGGATTTATGCTAACGCTGAGAATGACTGCAGTGAGTAGGCCATTCACCAGCTTGTTGTCGCCGATCAATAACCTTTGGTGTTTGCTGTCGAGCACCATGGATATAGGTGCCTGCAGTAAGGTGTCTGAGTCTATATTTGCCGAGCTGAAAATTCGGCGTACGCCGGTATTGGTGTCCACCGCCAGAATCGCTTTTTGAACACTGTCGTATACATAGAGTTGATGTGAGGATTCATCCAACACGGTTAGACGCGGGGATTGCATGTTGACGATACGTTTAACATGAATGACCTGCTCGGCGGCTTGGTGACCCAAGCTATCCTTGGCTGTAACCGTGAAGTCTTTAACCCCCAATTGTAAATTGTCCACTTTAAACTGCCAGTTGGCGAAATTGTCAGTGGTGGTAACCGGCATGCCGTTAACCAATATTTCCGCAACCCCCGTTTGGTCAGTTGCCGCGCCGCGCAGCGTGATTTTGTCGCCGTTCGTGGATGTCACTGGGGTGGGGAAGTAAACCTTTACGTCGGGGCCCGCGGTGTCTGGGCCGGGGATGCCGCTGCTGGAGCTAGAACTGCTAGAGGAACGCGACGAACTTGACGAAGAGCTCGAGGAAGAACTGGTTGAACTGTTGGATGTTTTGTTGCTGCCACCACAAGCACTGACAGCAAGGGCAATGAAAAGAGGCAAAACGAATTTAAAGCCGGCGGTGTAGGACATAACAAAAAAACCTTGAGGAAGTTGCTGGGCCTAGGGCCGCAATGTAGACGATGCAGAAAAAGAGGCCGCGCATTGTAAGGGCTGCGCGGGTTGGATACTAGAACGGTTTGCAGGCAAGTCCGCAGGGTTTGGGTTTGCCGAGCTTTAGTAGAGAGAATCCAAATCCGCGTCCTCGTGTTTGCCGCGTGATTTGTGCTTCTGTCGCCAGTCTTGCAGTCGCTGGAGCAGTGTTTCCCCTTGCCAAGCGTTGAATTCGTTACCAAATAAGCACTTGTCTAAAAGATTCAATTGGGAGCGCAAGTTGGCGTCGTCCAGCCAATCGGCCACTTGGGTTAACTGACTAATCCTTTTGCCCGTGCTGGCCGCAGCCCAATGTACCAGCGAGTCTCGAGCGTGTTTTGCATCTCCCTCAGTGCAGGCCTGTTGCAGTGCGCGAAAGTGCTCGTCAGCGGTGAGCGTCGGTGGTTTGGGCACAACAACATCGAGGCTGTTGGCTTGGCGCGAACGCTGACGCCACCAGAGCCAAGCAAACAATACGTTTGATAGCGTTAAGCCGCCAGCGATGTAGATCGAAATGCCGATAGGGTTGGCTTGTGTACAGGGTTTTTGATCGGTGACGGGCGCCGCATCGACGCCGGCAACATTAGGCAAGCCGGTAGCGTTAGTGGGCACAGTAGTCTCAGCCACCATGATGATTTGTTCCGGCAATTCGGCGGTTTGTAAGCGGTTGGCGGTCGTATTCCACCAGAATATTTTTACCGCCGGTAGGCTAAGGGTGCCCGGCTTGTTAGGCACAATGGCTACAGTTTCGGTGCGGGTAGCGCTCAGACCCGCGTCACTGGCTTGCGTGTTAAGCTCGGGTTTGTCTGGATAGTACCGCAGCTCATCATTGGTGGTGGGCGGCACTAAACTTGGCAGTTGCTCGGCGCCCGCGCCTTCCGCTGTGAGGGTGAGGGTTCTGGTGATGGGCTCCCCCACCTTGAATTGGTCGGGTGATTGACTCCAAGATTGGGAGAGCTTGACGTCTTGAGCCGGCAGCCAAGTGGCACTGGCGGGAAACTCGGCAGGCCGCGGTTTGATGGTAAGTTTTACTTCATCGGTGTTAAGGCGCTGTATGGTGCTGCGGCCCGAACGGAAGCCCAACATACTGCTGGCAGGGTCATCGACGTGGACGGTCCAGCGTAATGACGGTAGGGTAATTTCACCACTTTTGTCAGTAGAAACGGCCACCACAAATTCCATTACATTGTATTCTCGGTGCCCCACCATGGTCGTGTATTCCTTGCGCGGTAGTTCTGTGGTGCGCACATCGGGGAGTTGAAAGAGGTGCGGCTCCAAGTTGGATAGGGACACCGCATAATAGAGCTTAAAGCTCAGCCGAATTTGCTCTTGTACAAAAGCCGTAGTTTTATTGGCGGTGGTTTCAAGGAATACGTCCTTACCTCCGGCTTGAACGCCAGCCTGGCCCTGTTCGGTGACCGTGACGTTAAGGCCTTTACTGGTGGTGCCGTCAATTTCGAAGGGGGGGATCAGCAGCTGACCGGCGCTTTTGGGTGCCAGCACAAAGTGCCACTGGGTAGTACTGATAGCGCGGCCATTGGTGACACTGAACGAGCTAGATTGACTGCGTTGCAATATGTCGAAACTGCTTTCCAGTAGGTCTAGATTTGGCGAGTCACTGCTACGCCCGTCGTAGGAAATTTGTAGGTTAATCGTGTCTTCGAGGCTGATCTGGTCGCGATCAATCCGTGCCGTGAGCGTATCGGCCATGACCATCGCATGGCTGAACAGGAAAAAAAACCCGCACAAAATGGGGTGTAACCAGCGTAATTGCATAGGGTTACCAGCGGGCCTCTGGATTGTTGTCGGTGTCGGTTGTAGTTTGGGGCTGCTGACGACGTTGTTGGTATTGGTATTTAAATTTGTTACGCATCAGGCCGCTGGGGTCATCGGGCACACGATTTAACCATTGTTGCAATTTTTGCTGCTCTTCTGTTTGGGGTTGCTTTTCACCATCCACTGCGGCTTGCGCCGTTTTCGTTTCGGCGGCTTGATCATCTTTGGCAGGTTCGCCGGCTTGTTCGGCCTGGCCGTCGGTTTTGTCTTGTTTGGCGGCATCTTGCTCGGCTTGGGCTTTAGCCGCTGCTTCGCGCTTAGCGTCCGACTGGGCCTGCTGTTCGGCGGTTTGCGGGTTTTGGCTGGCGCTGTCCTCGTCTTTCGATTGAGCGTGTGGGTCTGTACCATCCTGTTTGGAGTTGTTCTGCGCCTTGTCGTCAGCTGGCTTGTTTTGATCCTGTGTTGCTGGGTCTTGTGATTCGCCGGACTTGTCCGACTTGTCGTCAGATGGTTTGCCCTCACTGTCTTGCTGCTCGCCAGACTGATCAGAACCCTGTTGCGATTGATCACCCTCTGATTTTTGCTGCCCATCTTTGGGGTGGTCTTTATTGTCTTTGGAATCAGACTTTTGTTGTTGTTTTTGTTTGGCGGCCAAAGCTTTGAGCTGTTCGGCTATTTTTTTATTGTTGGCGGCATCGGCCAATTGCGGGTTTTTGGCCAAAGCTTGGTCGTACGCTTTTATAGCGTCACCGTAGCGTCCCGCTTGGGTGAAGGCATTCCCCGCGTTGTACAGATTGTCCGCATCGCCGAGCTGTTTATAACTTTGCGCGGCGGCGGCGTAATCCTGACTTTTGAACTGCGCCGCTGCCCGCCAGTTGGGGTTGTCGAAGGTATCTGCGGCGGTTTTTGCGTCACCTTTTTGCAATAGATGCGCGCCCTGTTGATCATGGGTTTGCCAAAGATCACGCCACACGCTGGTAAGTGCGGAGGGTTTGGCCGCTGGTGCTGGCGCAGTTGTGGGGCTAGTGGGTGGCATGGCGGCAGCCGGTGCAGTGGGTGGAACGGCTTGCGGCTGGGCTTGGGCTAGATCGGGTTGCGCGAGTGGAATGAGCACACAAAGACACAGCAGCCAGCCGCGCCTAAATAACAGCAGCGTAAGCGGCAGCAGTGCCAATACTAAGTATTGCCCAGCTTCAAACCACTGGTCGAATTGGCGATTGGTGGCCTGTTGCTGCTGGTCCTTGTGGTTGAAAATTCGGTTGAGCGTGGTGATGTCGGCGTCGGTATTTTGGGCTGGGACGTAATAACCTTGGTGGTCGCTGGCAAATTGACGCAGTTCGCTTTCATTAATTTTGGCCACTAAAGTGTTGCCTTTGTCTTTAAAAAAACCGCCTTGTGGCAGTGGGATCGGCCCGCCTTCTTTGGTGCCCATTCCCCACAAGGTGATGCGGTCTTGGGTTTTGCTTAGTTGCTCGTGCAAATTCGCAAAGGCGCTGGAGTCTATGCCGTCGGTCAAAAACAGAATGTCGCCTTTGTTGGCGCCGGCGGCGCGCAGCAGTTTGGCGGCTTCCTTAAGTGCCATTTCTGGGTTGCTGCCCACCGAGGGTAAGGTGGTGGGGCCGAGACTGGGCAGCAAATTGATAATGGTTTCCACGTCTTCCGTTAAGGGCGCGACCACATAGGCTTCCCCCGAGTAAGCAACCAGCGCGGTTTGGCCGTCTTTACGGATTTTCAGCAAGTCGATAATTTTGAGCCTAGAGCGCTCTAACCGACTGGGCTTAACGTCCTCAGCCAACATTGAGGGGGAGAGGTCCCAGCAAATTACCACGGCCGCTGTATTGCGCTCCACGGGTTGAGGGATTTGCTGCCACACGGGGCCGGCCAAAGCGAGTATGGCTAGTGTTAAAGGAATGCCCAGCCAACCGGTAAGGTTGCGTGTGCTGTAGACCTGCTTGGCGTCTAGCAAAAAAGGTAGCAGCTGTGGTGCGATGATGCTGGTCCACTGGTCCCCTTGGCGCTGCACACGCGAGAGAGCATAAATGACTAAGGCGCTGACGGGCAGGCCAAGCAGCCACCAAGGGCGCAGAAAGTGAAAGGCTTGTAACAAATCAGTCATGGCTAGAGAGAATCCGCTTATCGCACTGAAACTAAACGCCAACTGGGTAGGCGCATGGCCGCCAGTAGCAAACTTAACAGGAAGGCCGCGCCTAATGGCCAATAAAACAGCACCTCAGTGGGCCTGAATACCGCCGCGTTTTGCTCAATGGGTTCGAGCTTGTCTAGTTCAGCGTAAATTTTTGCCAACTCCTCTGGGTCGTGGGCACGAAAATACCGGCCGCCGGTGGTGTCGGCAATGTATTTGAGGGTGTCTTCGTCTAAATCCGCCGAGGGATTGACCTTGCGCTCCATGCCGAAAAAACTGCGGTCGATCATTTCGTTGGCGCCGAGGCCTATGGTGTAAATTTTGACTCCAGCTTGTTTAGCGAGGTCGGCGGCTTGCTTAGGTTGAACCTCGCCGGCGGTATTGGCCCCATCTGTGAGCAAAATGACCACACGGCTGCTTTCTGGGCGATCGCGCAACCGTTTTATACATAGGCCCAAGGCATCGCCAATGGCGGTAGCTTGGCCAGCGAAACGCAATTGCGCCTCTTGTAAAAATCGATTCACCGTTATTCTGTCGAAGCTAAGCGGTGACTGTAGGTACGCATTGGTACCAAATAGCACAAGGCCTAGGCGGTCGCTTTCGCGGCGGGTTACAAACTCCCCCACCACATTTTTGATTACCTCAATGCGCGAGAGGGTGGAGCCACCCACTGGCATGTCTTCGATGCTCATGCTGTCTGATATGTCTACGGCTAACAGCAGGTCGCGACCGCTGACCGGCAAACCTATGGGTTCGCCAACCCATTGAGGGCGCGCAGCCGCCACCACTAGGCATATCCACATGAGCAGGGCTAACAGACGCGGCAAGAGACGTTGACGGCTAGCGGCTAAATCCGGTGTTTGTAATGCTGTGGCCCGGGCAAAAAACGGCACTAGCAATGCGGGTTGTTGATCCGCCACTTTGGGCAATAACCAGTAGGCCAAAAAGGGCAGGGGCAGGGCACATAACAGCCATGGCCAACTAAGCTGCAACATAGGGAACCTCCTGTGTCATCGGCTCAAGTGGCGCCGCTTCAATGGCCAGCGGCTGGTGGTGCTGGATCCAAAACGCACAAAAACTCACCAAGGCCTCAGCGTCTAATTTGGCGTTGCGCTGGTAAAGCGCTTTGACTAATTGCGCACACAAGTCCTCCTTGTAGGGGTAGTTTGGTGAACTATCGCATAAAAAGGACTTCCAAACGGCACCATGGGCTGCCGCCACACCTTTGTCTTTATAGAAAGGCGCAGCAAGTGCGGTACGTTTTAGAATTTCGTTAAGCTGGCGAGCTAGGCTTTGGGCGGCCAGCTGGTCGGGTTTAACCCGCTTAATCAGCCGCAGCCCCGCACGCCGGTAGGCACCACGCCTATAGCGCAGGTAAAGCCAGGTGATAGCGCTAATCAGTAAAATAAGGCTAAGCCCCGCCAGTAGCCACCAGCCGGGCGCTAGAGGCCACCACTCTATGGGCGGAGGTGTGTGTATGTCTTTTAGGCCGGCCATGAGCGCATTCATGGCGGCGGCTGGATCTTGATTCGGGGCATCGGTGACCAGCGGTGATGGCATCAACTGGGATTGCAGTTGCTGTGCGGCATCTTGCGCGCTCTTGGCGTCAGCCATGGGCAACCTCCATTTGCAGGTTCGATTGATGGGCTTTGGCGTGAAAAAGACTTTGCAGGAGTGGTTCCACGCTGGCGCTAACCGGCGCCTGGGCGCAGACCATTCGATTGTTAACGCACATGTGATTGAGATACTGCTGGTGTTGACTAAAGCTGTGCTGATAACCCTTTTGTAAGGCTTGGGTGTCCAAGGTCATTTGTTGCTTACCATTGCTGATGCGCAACCAGGCTCGCTTGGGCAATTGCGCTTCAAGCGGGTCATACACCTGTAACGCCACTAGGTCGCTGCGTTTCGCCATTAAGCTCAGGGGCTCTGCGCAGGCGTCGTCCAAGTCGTGGAAGTCGGAAATTAAAAATACTTGGCTGCCAGGCCGCACGACGCGGTTAAGTTGCTGCAGCACGGCGTCGAGTTTCAAGCCGTCATTGGCCGGCATGGGTTGGGTGAGCTTGCTGTTGCAGCTCGACAGGGCGTTAAAAAAACGCAGCAAGCCGGGTTTGCCCCGAGCCGCGCGCAAATCTTCTTGTTCATGATCGCCCACAACTAAACCGCCAATGCGGTCGCCATTTTTATGAGCGGCCCATGCAATCACCGCAGCGAGTTGTGCCGCATAAACGGATTTCATCATGTGCCGGCTGCCGAAAAACATCGGCGAACGCTGATCCACTAATACCAATACGGGGCGCTCACGTTCTTCTTGGAACAGCTTGGTGTAGGGGCTTTGGGTGCGCGCCGTAACACGCCAGTCAATGGTGCGAATGTCGTCGCCGGGTTGATAAGGCCGCACCTCGGCAAACTCCATTCCTCTACCGCGAAACCGCGTGCGACTTTGCCCGCCCATAATGGCCTGACTGGGGCGCTGTTTATGCAGGTTTAAATGCTGTGCGGGGCCGCGCAGCAGCAGTAGGTCCTCTACGCTGAGATAGACACCCGAAATGCCGGAAGCTGCCATGGTTAGATCACCGGTACCAATTGCAACAATTGGCTGATAATGCCGTCGGCGGTTTGGCCTTTGGCCTCCGCTTCGAAGCTGAGCAACAGGCGATGGCGGTAGACGTCGTAAACCACGGCTTGCACATCTTCTGGGCTGACGAAATCTTTGCCGGCCAACCAAGCATAAGCGCGAGCGCAGCGGTCCAGCCCCATAGTGGCCCGGGGGCTAACGCCAAAGGCAATGGCGCGCGCTAGTTCTTGGCTGTAGCGACCTGGGTTGCGGGTGGCGGCGGTGAGCTGCACGATGTATTCCTCCACCGACTCGGACATGTGAATATTCAGTGCGTCTTGGCGTGCTTCGAAAATCACGGATTGGGGCATTTTGGCTGGCTTTTCTTTCGTACTGCCGGCATTTTTGGCTTCAAGGCGGGTGAGCTGGAGGATTTGTTTTTCCGCAGCGGTGCTGGGGTAATCCACTTTGACGTGCATCAGGAAGCGATCCAGTTGCGCTTCGGGCAAAGGGTAGGTGCCTTCCTGTTCAATTGGGTTTTGGGTGGCCATCACTAAAAATAATTCAGGCAATTTATAGGTGGATTTACCCACGCTGATTTGGCGTTCCGCCATGGCTTCCAGTAATGCCGACTGCACCTTGGCCGGTGCGCGGTTAATTTCGTCAGCCAGCACCAAGTTGTGAAAAATGGGGCCGCGCTGGAATTCAAAACTGGCGGTTTCTGGGCGATAGATGTCGGTGCCGGTAACGTCCGAGGGCAGTAAGTCGGGGGTGAATTGAATGCGGTGGAAATCACCGTCTATGCCTTCGGACAAGGTTTTAATGGCCTTGGTTTTGGCTAAACCGGGGGCGCCTTCAACTAGTAGGTGGCCATCGGCGATGAGGGCAATGAGGATGCGCTCAACGAGTTGTGGTTGCCCGAGAATTTGACGCTCAAGCCAGGATTTAAGGTTTTGCATCTGCATAAGGCTGGACATAAGGCTGTAGGTTTCCTCAATTAACAGTAATAGAGTGACGGTAACGTTCAGGCAACCGAGCGGTTGCGCTAAATTATTCAGCTCCCGCTAGACCGAAGACATGCAGGGAAGTTCCGGTGTGTTGACTATGCTTAAGGCGTATTAACGCGATTTCGCGGCCTGTGCACGGGTGCCGCAAACTTAGGGGCGTTTTGTCCAAATTCAATAGGTTACGAGGCCAATTATGGGGCAGATCCAGCAGGACAGCAGTGCGCACCGGTTTGCGGGTGTGATCGCACAGGCACAAACCCAGCTTAAGACCAAACAGCAGTCGCTGTTCGCTATTTTTGCTCGGGAGTTTTTGGCGGACTTTCCCATAGAAGACTGGGCTACTCGAAGCGACGGAGACTGTGCGAAGGGGCTGCTCGATATCTGGCACCAGCTGCAAATTTTGCCAGCGGATGTTTTGCCGGTAGATGTTTTGCCTGTGCAAGCACTTAAAATCGGCTGGCTAGCAGGCCCCGGAGGGCAAAATCGCAAGGTGACGCCTCGCTTGTTGTGCGTCCTTTTGCCGGACAAACCGTTTTTGGTCGAGTCCTTGCGCATGGTGCTCAATCGCAACAAGCTCCCCTCTAACACGCTGACGAGTACAGTGCTGCAGGTGCAACGCGGCAAGCAGGGCGAGCTGCTGGATCTCAACGCCGCTGCCCAGGCGCCCATGCCCTTTGCGCAAGGCATGAACAAAGAGGCTTTACTCTATGCCGAGTTGGGACTCTTAGCGCCGCACCAGCAAGCAGCCCTCGATGCTGAGCTGCGTCAAGTGTTCCGCGATGTAGCACTGGTGGTAGAGGATTACGCCGCGCTCTTGACCGCGATAGATTGCCTACAGTCGGAGGTGGCATTTGCGCCCATTGAGCAGAAGGCCAAAGCGCAAGAATTTTTACGTTGGTTGAAGGCCGGCCACTTTACCTTCTTAGGATTTCGATGTTTTAACTGGGCGGGCGGAGGGCGGCATCGCGTGATGCAGGAGGACGATGGCGCGCGCCTTGGGCTGTTTCGAAAATTGCCGACAGGCCTTGAGGGGCAGTGGTCCACCGGTATGGCGAGGTTTCATGACAGCGACAGCCTCGTTGGCTTCTCTAAATCCTCAACGCGTTCTACCGTTCACCGCCGTGCCTACCCAGACTACATCGTGGTTAAGCGCTATAACCCCCAAGGGCAAGTGATCGGGGAGGCTCGTATTCTGGGGTTGTTCGCCTACGCCGTGTACACGCTCAGCCCTTTTGAGGTCCCTTTGCTGCGGCACAAGGTCAACCAAGTGTTGGAACATGCAGGCTTTGACCCCAATGCCCATCATGGCAAAAATTTACGTCGGGTGATTGAACATTACCCGCGCGACGAATTGTTTCAAGCGTCCACCCCCGAGTTGCAGCAAACGCTTCTAGCGGTTGCGCGTATTAATGAGCGGCGTGTGGTGAAGTTGATCTTTAGGCGCGACCCATTCAGTCGTTTTGTCACCGTAGTGGCCTATATTCCGCGGGATGTTTACAACACCTATTTGCGATTGGGTATTGAATCTCTGATCAGTCGGGAGCTGCATTGCGCCGAGCTAGACAGCACCACGTATTTTTCCGAATCCATTTTGGCCCGTGCGCATATGGTGTTCCGATTGAGCGAGCAAAGTCCTCAGGATATTGACGTTTTAGCCCTAGAACACGCAGTACAAGACCTTGCGCGCAGTTGGCCGGAGGCCCTAGGTGAAGTGATTCAAGACACCTATGGCGAAACTGACGCCCTGGATCATTTAGCGCGTTACGGCAATGCGTTTCCCTTGGCGTATCAGGCAGTTTTTCCACCCGCGCAAGCCGCCGCGGAAATTGCTTTGCTGGGCCGATTAACCCAGGGTGCCGATATGGCGCTGGACATCATTAGTCAAAGTGCCGAGCCACAAAATTTTACGCTAAAAATATTTCATCAAAATTCACTGCTGGAACTGTCGGATGTAGTCCCATTACTTGAATGTTTGGGTATGAAAGTCGTCAGCGAGCACTCCTATTGTTTAACCCCTCAAGCGCTTGATCGCCAATCAGCGCCCCTCGTCTATTTGCATCACTTTGAATTGCGTGCAGTCACCTGCGTAACGCTAAACCTCGAAGAATTGCGCGATTTATTTATTCCGGCATTTCTGGCGCTTTGGCACAAAGAGGTGGAAATTGACGGTTTTAATCGGCTGATTTTGGCTGCTCATTTGCCTTGGCGGGATGTGCTGTTATTGCGAGTTTATGCGGGTTATCTCAAGCAGACGCTTTTCCCTTATGCCGCTGATGCACTGGCCGACGCTCTGCTAAAACACAGCTCGGCGGCAAAATTGTTGGTGCAAATGTTTCATGGGCAATTTGCGAGCGCCACTCAAGGTGCAACGCTCACCGCACTACGCATCGAATTTATGCAACGACTGGATGCGATCGACAACTTAAACGAAGATCGCATTTTGCGTCGTTATGCAGATTTAATTCAGGCCAGTGTGCGCACCAATTTTTACCAACGGGATGGCATCGGCAACCCCAAAAATTATGTCTCCATAAAACTCGCACCGCGCAGGCTAGCAGACATTCCCGAGCCGCGCCCATTGTTCGAAATTTACGTTTATTCGCCTCGTGTAGAAGGTGTGCACCTACGCACCAGCAAGGTGGCCCGTGGCGGTTTGCGTTGGTCCGACCGGCTGCAAGACTACCGCACCGAAGTGCTCGGTTTGGTAAAAGCACAGCAAGTTAAAAATGCCGTGATTGTGCCCAGTGGCGCCAAGGGCGGCTTTATCCCTAAGCAGATGCCAAACAATGCCAGCCGCGACCAAATACAGGCGGAAGGCATCGCCTGCTATCGCATTTTTATTCAAGGCCTGCTCGACTTAACGGATAACTACCAAAACGGCCAGTTAGTCGCACCGAGGCATGTGGTGTGTCTCGACGAGCCAGACCCCTATTTAGTGGTGGCGGCGGATAAAGGTACGGCAACATTTTCAGATATTGCCAATTCTATTTCCGCCGATTATCACCACTGGTTGGGTGATGCGTTCGCCAGCGGTGGCTCCTTGGGTTATGACCACAAAAGCATGGGCATTACGGCCAAAGGGGCTTGGGTAGCCGTGGAGCGGCATTTTCGTGAGTTGGGGCGCAGTACCTATAACAGCGATTTTACCGTGGTGGGGATTGGTGATATGGCCGGCGATGTGTTTGGGAATGGTATGTTGCTATCACCGCATATTTGTTTGGTGGCCGCATTTAATCATCAGCATATATTTATCGATCCAACCCCAAATTCCGCCACCAGTTTTATCGAGCGTGAGCGGCTATTTAAATTACCCCGCAGCAGCTGGGCCGATTACGACGCTAGCCTGATTTCCCCGGGGGGCGGCATATTTCAACGCTCGGCAAAATCCATTGCGCTCACCCCAGAAATGCGCGCCTGTTTGGATGTACAAGCCCAGCAGCTAACCCCCAATGAGTTGATTAACGCGATTTTACAAGCCCCAGTGGATTTGCTGTGGAATGGCGGTATTGGCACCTATGTAAAATCGTGTCAGCAAACGCATAGTGACATTGGTGATAAAGCTAACGACGCCTTGCGCGTGAACGGAGCGCAACTGCGCTGTAAAATTTTTGGGGAAGGCGGCAATTTGGGCATGAGCCAACTCGGCCGCATTGAATATTGTTTGCAAGGCGGCGCTTGTAATACTGACTTTATTGATAACGCCGGCGGGGTCGACTGCTCGGATCACGAAGTGAATATTAAAATTGCCCTAGATGAATTAGTTGTACTTGGCAGGCTTAGTGGCAAACAACGTAACAGTCTGCTGGCCAGCATGACACAGCAAGTGGCCGATTTAGTCTTGCAAAATGTTGCTAGGCAAACCCAGGCCCTGAGTTTGGCGCAGGCCCAAGGCAGCGGCCGTATGACGGAATATCTTCGCTTTATCCAATTTTTGGAAAGTAGCGGTCGGTTGAATCGCAGCCTAGAATTTTTAGGCACCGAAGCGCAATTTCAAGAACGCTTAACACAAAGCAAACTCTTAACGCGGCCGGAGCTGGCGATATTAATGTCCTACGCCAAGGTAATGCTTAAAGAAGCATTTACCAACGATAGTATTGCAGGTGACGCCTACCTCGCCACTGAGGCGCTTAAGGCTTTCCCAGTAAAATTACGTAAAAAATTCCCAGTAGAATTATCCGCGCATCGCCTTTTGGCGCCCTTAGTGGGCACCCAAATCGCCAATGATTTAGTCAATAACCTCGGCATTACCGTTGCGCAGCGTTTGGCGCAATCCACGGGTGCAAGTTTTCCCGAAATTGCTAAAGCCTACATTACGGCACGTGATGCGCTTGATTTTGAAAGTTTTCAGGAATTATTAACTCACACCGCTGGGCAAATTAGTGCCGCGGATCAGCTGCAGCTGTTCGGTAATATGAATCGCCGTTTACGCCGAGCCACGCGTTGGTTTCTGCGTAATCGTCGTCAAGGTATTAATCCCGGTGGGGAGGTGCCACAGTTTAAGCAGGGGCTTTCGCAGGTCCTTATTGGATTAACTAAGCTCACCAGTGGGCGGACTAAAATGTTATTTGACGAACATCTGGCGCAGTTTGCACAACTAGGTCTGCCTAAGTTTTGGGCGCAACGGCTCGCCATGCCCGACAATTTATTTTCCGGTTTATGTTCGGTTGAGGGCGCCTTGCAAAGCCAGTTACCGGTAGTTAACTTGGCTCAGTGTTTTTATCAGATACAGGAATTGCTCGATTTAGATTGGTTCGCCAGCGCCCTATCAGACACTAAAGTTGATAACGCTTGGCAGGCCCAAATGCGTGAGGTGTATCTGGATGATTTGGCGCTTCAAATCCGGCGTATGGCAGTAGCCTATCTCCAGCAGACCCTGCAGCAGCATCATGAGCTTGCCCACTGGTTTGGCGCCCAAGCCCCTGCGTGGCGGCGTTGGCAACAATTACAACAAGAGGTCCAAGGTCAACAACCGCCAGATTTTGCGGTATTCGCCGTGGCCATGCGTCATTTAACTGACTTGGCCCAGGCTTTGGAAGTCGAGGCGGCGAGATGACAAAACTTGCCAGCAATACCATTGAAGTGCGACTCGATATCGGCGCCGCCGAATACGTCAAACTCTATCAGGGCATTGTCAAAGATGTAGCGGCTACAGCGGTGGACGGTCGACGCATCCAGTTTCCAGCGCGTATCTTGCAGCCGTTTGTCGGCCATTTTGGCGTGCGGGGCCGGTTTCTCATTCATTTCGACGAGGCTGGGAAATTCCTGCGGATTGAGCGACTGGGCTGACTGGCTGGATGGGGCGACTGATTAGCGTGATAGGGCTGATGAATCTCCCAGTTCTGACCCGCCCACCGTTCAAGGTCATTTAATTAGGGGCTTCGAGCTGATTTCTGGGGAATTTCCTCGCATCCAAAAACCCCACCCCACCCCTCCCCTAAAGAAGGGGAGGGTGCAGAACAACAAGCAGATTCCCCGGTTTGCGGACTTTTTGCCCCTCCCTCTTCTTGAGGGGGAGGCTGGGAGGCAATGTCATTGAGTTAAGGATATTAGCCTTTTCAAAATGTTTCCCGCTGTCACAGCCACGGTCCGGCCGAAGCGGGACTAGCCCGTTTTTTGGCCGAGTGGAGAGGTGATTTTGAGGGGCAAATTGACAGGACGTCCATTTGAGCCGTGACGGGACAGGATGTCACGCCACGGCGACCCTCAAAATCGCCTCGGAGGGAGGGTATTTTTGCGCAGCAAAAACCAAAAAGTCGGGTGGCCTTTCTTTTTGGTGACTTTTTCTTTGGCCACGCAAAGAAAAAGTTACTCGCCCAGGAGGGCGAAATAAGGGCTAAAAATCACTCGCAAAATCAGCTTTGCGCTTAACTTAATGACATTGGGTTGGGAGGGGGTTACTTGTCGAGAGAAAAATCACCCGAAAATACGAGCTAAAACCCTTAACTTAATGACATTGGAGTTGGGAGTGGGCCCGACGTTCGGTGCGAAAACTCTAGGGGTGGCAAGTTACTGACCTGACTAGCCGCACAACCTGCCGCCTTGGCATTGCGTTTGCTCCTGTCACTTCACAGACTTTCAGCGACGGATATTTGACATGGCCACACAAAAACCCGCAGCCCCAGAAGCAGCAGAAGCTCCAGCTGCATCCGGAGGCGGCACAAGTAAAAAGCGCGTCATCATTATGGTGTTGCTAGCGCTACTGTTGGTGGGTGTGTCAGTGGGAGGCACCATCGGCGCAGTAAAATTTTTCGGTGATACACCTAAGCCAGAGCCTGCGAAAAAAGCTAA
The DNA here is from genome assembly GCA_945882995.1 of Thalassocella blandensis. Taxonomy (GTDB): domain Bacteria; phylum Pseudomonadota; class Gammaproteobacteria; order Pseudomonadales; family Cellvibrionaceae; genus CAMCXE01. The sequence continues at coordinate 26,966 of CAMCXE010000015.1, forward strand.
AGGTGCCGAAGCTGACAAAGCGCACCCAGACGAACATGCTGAGGCAACACCGGAAGGGGAAAAATCAGCCGACGAGGAGCCGGAAGCTGAGGAAAAGTCCAAGCCGATCTATATCTTACTGAAACCGGATATTACCGTTAGTTACGACGTGAACGGGCGCCAACGTTTTTTGAAGGTCACCGTTAATTTCTTAACACGTGATCTCGCCGTGGAAAAGGCCTTGACCTTACATTCGCCGGTGGTTGCCAACGCCATTGTGATGACCGTTAGCAATAAAAAATACGAAGAATTGCAAACGGCCGAGGGTCGTGAAGTCCTTCGCAAAGAATGTCTAGCAGAAGTAAACAAATTGATCGAAAAAGAAACCTCAGTGCCTAACGGCGTAGAGCAGGTACTTTTCTCCGAATTTATCATGCAATAACGCGGAGTTATCGAAGTGCAAGATTTACTGTCGCAGGATGAAATTGACGCGCTACTCCATGGGGTAGACGACGGCGATGTAGAAACCGAAACCGAGTACGATCCGCGTGCGGTACGCACTTACGATTTAACCAGTCAAGATCGCATTGTGCGTGGGCGTATGCCCACACTGGAAATGATTAATGAGCGATTCGCACGGTACACACGGATTAGTATGTTTAACCTACTGCGGCGCACGGCCGACGTGTCAGTAGGCGGTATTCAAATACAAAAATTTGGCGAATACGTACACACGCTTTACGTGCCTACCAGCTTGAACCTTGTTAAATTTCGCCCGCTGCGCGGCACGGCGCTAATTATTCTTGACGCAAAACTCGTATTTAAGTTAGTGGATAATTTTTTTGGCGGGGATGGGCGTCACGCTAAAATCGAAGGCCGTGAATTTACGCCCACGGAATTGCGCGTAGTCCAAATGGTGTTGCAGCAGGCTTTTGTGGATCTCCACGAAGCATGGCGCGCCATTAAAAAAATTGACTTCGAATACATGAATTCGGAAGTTAACCCGTCTATGGCGAATATTGTAAGCCCCAGTGAAGTGGTAGTGGTGAGTACATTTAACGTGGAATTGGATGGCGGCGGTGGCGAAATGCATATCACCATGCCTTACTCCATGATCGAACCGATTCGTGAAATATTGGATTCTGGTTTGCAGTCCGACACAGACGAGCGCGATGACCGCTGGGTAAATGCTCTGCGCGAGGATGTCATGGAGGCGAAAATTGATTTAGAGGCACAAATAGTTACCCGTGATATTACCTTGCGCGACATTGTGGATTTACGGCCAGGCGATATTGTTCCCATCAATATGCCCGATTTTCATTTGGTAACCGCCAACGGCGTGCCTATGTTTAGAACCAGTCTCGGACGCAGCGGCGAAAATTTGGCACTTAAAGTAAAGAGCTTGGTCGACCGCAGCTTTAACCGCCCTCAAACAACCCAAGTAGGTGACACTAGATGAGTGATGATGACGATATTGCTGACGCATGGGCAGCGGCACTTGAGCAACAGGAGCGCGAAGAACGTGGTGAAGCGCCGCAGGCGGTATCGCTGAATGAACTGCACGATGACAGTAGGGGGGTAGAAGGGCGTCCCGATTTGGAAGTGATTTTAGATATTCCGGTTACCATTTCCATGGAAGTGGGCCGTACAGCAATTACGATTCGCAACTTATTACAGCTAAATCAGGGCTCGGTCATCGAGCTGGATCGCTTAGCGGGGGAGCCACTGGACGTGCTGGTGAATGGAACTTTAATTGCCCACGGTGAAGTGGTGGTGGTGAATGAGAAGTTTGGTATTCGCATGACGGACGTGATTAGTCCCGCCGAACGAATTAAAAAATTGCGCTAGGGAATCCTTTGAAAAACAACATTGCTATGGAATTTCGCAACCGCATCCTGTTATTGCTATTTTGCGCCTGTATGTCTACGTGGGTGTGCGCATCCACGCCGCCACTGTTAGCTGCACCCGCGGCTACAGATGCACAGGCTGCAGGGCAAAACAGTTCGGTGGCAACGAATATGCCTGACATTTCGGAAAATCTGTTGGCGCATAAGAGCGTGGCAACAGCTACGCCCGCTCAGGCTGGTGCGGCGCAAGATGTTCCCAGCCGGCCCACGCCATACAAAATTGCGCCATTGGATACAAGTACCGCGCTGCTCAAAACGTTTGGTGGTTTGGCGGTTATCGTGGTGCTTATTTTCGCCTGTGCAAAAGCCACTAAATTACTCGCGGGCCCTTTGCGCAATCAAAAACCCGTATTGCAATTGTTAGCCAGTTTACCCTTGGGCAGTAAAGAAAAAATTGCGCTGATTGAAGTGGGCGGGAAACAAGTATTGATTGGTATAACTGCACAACACATTAGTCGCCTGATGGAGTTGGACGAGCCCGTCAAAATAATACAACCGGCGGAAGTAAATGGCAGCCTCAGCGCCAAAACGGCCAACGAGTTTTCAAAAAAACTCAATGAATTTCTTAGCGCAGGTAATCGGCAACCATGAGTAGCTTGACGCGGATCGGACTATTTTTAATTCTGCAATGGATTCTGTCGTTGGGCGCGCAAGCCGCCACGGACACCAGTGTTGCCAGCCAAGTCGCAGGCAATAATTTAACTACCCTGGCCGCCGCGGCGGTAAACCCCAAAGGGTTCGCCGCCGTACCCGGGTTGCCCGCCATTTCTATGAAAACCCGCGCTGATGGTACTCAAGATTATTCAGTAAGCCTCCAAATATTATTGTTAATGACAGCGCTGTCGTTTTTGCCAGCGGCACTCATTATGATGACATCGTTTACCCGCATTATTATTGTTTTTTCTATTCTGCGTCAGGCATTGGGCTTGCAGCAGTCCCCATCGAATCAAATACTCGTCGGACTTTCCTTGTTTTTAACGCTGTTTATCATGACGCCAGTGATGGAAAAAATTACCAAAAATGCTTATGAGCCTTATGTTGCCGAGCAAATCACCGCGCCCCAAGCGATTGAGGCCGCCAAAAAGCCGCTACACGAATTCATGATTGGCCAAACCCGGGAAAGTGACTTGGCCCTATTTTTTAAAATCGCCGGTGTGGACAAGGTCAAGAACCCTGCAGATGTGCCTTTTATGATCCTAATGCCGTCATTTATTACGTCGGAATTGAAAACCGCGTTCCAAATTGGCTTCATTATATTTATTCCATTCTTGGTGATCGATATTGTGGTTTCCAGTGTATTGATGGCAATGGGTATGATGATGCTCTCGCCGCTAATTATTTCTCTGCCGTTTAAAATCATGTTGTTTGTGATGGTGGATGGCTGGGCGCTGATTATTGGTACGCTGGCAGCTAGTTTTGGTATGTAGCGGGCCTTTGCTCACCTTACAATTTTACACAGAATAATTGAGGTTCAGCTGTGACTCCTGAAGTCGTCTTGGATATGTTCGGGCAGGCCTTTTGGCTTACGCTAGTGATGGTTTTGGTGATTGTTGGGCCTAGCTTGGCGGTGGGTTTGGTGGTGAGTACTTTTCAAGCCGCCACACAAATTAATGAACAAACGCTGAGTTTTCTCCCGCGTTTGGTGGTGACACTGCTCACCATTATGAGTGCCGGCCCTTGGATATTGAACAAGCTGATGGACTTGTTTATTCGACTGATGACGGAAATACCGCAGATAATTGGCTAACTTCAGATTATGACCCCGTCTCAACCACACCATCGCGCAGCCTAAAATTCCATGGAATTCACGGATGCTCAAATCGCCGAAATGCTGCAACAGTACGTGTTGCCGTTTTTTCGCATCAGTGCCTTATTTATGGTAATGCCTATTATCGGCACTAAAATTGTCCCCTCCCGAGTGCGCCTCTTAGCGGCATTTTTTATTACTCTGCTGGCAGTGCCTATGCTGCCAAAAATGCCAGTGCTGCCGCTGTTATCCTTGCAGCTGGCCGTAGCCATAGTGCAGGAAATTACTATTGGCATCGCCATTGGGTTTCTATTTCAGTTGGTTTTTCAGGTGTTTGTGTTGGCCGGTCAGTTTATTGCGCTGAAGCTTGGCATGGGTTTCGCTTCCATGAACGATCCCGCCAGTGGCGTTTCAGTGACCTCCTTGTCCCAATTCTATTTGATGATGGTTACCCTAATGTTTATTGGCGTGAATGGCCATTTAATATTAGTGGAGTTGGTCGTAAACAGTTTTCAAACACTGGTGCCCGGTGCCACCCTATTCAGTGCCGAAAAACTTTGGCAAATGGCGAATTTAGGCGGCTGGCTGTTTGCGGCGGCGTTGGTGATGTCGCTACCCGTATTTGCCTCTTCCATGTTAGTGAATATTGCTTTCGGCGTAATGAGCCGCTCTGCGCCGCAGCTGAATATTTTTGCGGTGGGTTTTCCGTTTACGCTCTTGTGTGGCTTGTTGATGATTTGGCTAGGACTTACAACATTTTTGGCGGATTTTGAACAGGTAAGCGCCACCGGATTCGGCTTTGTGCATGAAATTTTGGAGGCGCGTTAGTGTCGGAAGACGCAAGTTCAGAAGATAAAACGGAAGACCCAACCCCGAGACGCTTGGAGAAAACCCGTGAAGACGGGCAGGTTGCGCGTTCCCGCGAATTGACCACCAGTGCGATGTTGTTGGTGTCGGTTATCGGCTTATGGATTTTTGGTAGTGACATGGTGCGGCAAATGGCCGGCATCTTTCAGCACAATTTTGCCATTCCCCGCGAGGTGATATTTGATTCCAATTTAATGGTGCATTATGCCGGCGCGTCCTTATTGAACGGCTTATGGATGCTGCTGCCATTTATGGGCTTAATGCTTGCGGCCGCGTTGGTGGCGCCCATTGTCTTGGGCGGGTTTCTGTTTAGTGGCAGTAGTTTTATGCCCAAATTTAGCCGTATGGACCCTTTTGCCGGACTTAAGCGCATGTTTTCCACCAAGGCGCTAATTGAATTGGCAAAAGCCTGGGCAAAAACCATCGTTATCATGCTGGCGTCCTATTGGGTAATGAAAAGCACCATTAACGCCGTATTAGGTTTGAGCCAGGAGCCCCTAGCGACCGGCATGGCGCACATGTTGGATTTGTGCCTTTGGGGCACGGTGTGGATTTCCTGCTCCACACTGATTATTGCCGCGGTGGATGTGCCACTGCAAATTTGGGAATTCACCAAAAAGCTGAAAATGACGTTGCAAGAAGTTAAGGATGAAATGAAGGATTCGGAAGGGCGTCCTGAGGTTAAAGGGCGTATTCGTCAACTGCAGCGTGAGGTATCGCAGCGCCGTATGATGGCTAATGTGCCCAACGCCGATGTCATTATCACCAACCCCACGCACTATTCTATTGCGCTACGCTATAACCCGTCGGCCCAAGGCGCGCCCATTTTGTTGGCCAAAGGCGTTGACCACATGGCCTTGAAAATCCGTGAAATTGCTAAGGCACACAAAATCGAATTTGTAGAATCTCCTGTCTTGGCCCGGGCTATTTTTCACACCACAGAGCTTGATGCGGAAATTCCAGCGGGTTTATATGTAGCCGTGGCACAAGTGTTGGCTTACGTATTTGGCTTGCGAAATTTTCGCAAGGGTAGGGG
>CAMCXE010000016.1 GCA_945882995.1 Thalassocella blandensis
ACCTAGAAACCTCAGTTGGATCACCAAAGTCTGCGCAACCCCTTGGCGCGCCTAGTAAAAGTTAAAAATCACGAACAACCAACCAGGTTGCCCGTGATTTTTAACTTTTACTAATCACACCAATGGATTACACAGCTTTTTGGCGCCCAACTGAGGTTGCTAGGTTGAATTGTAAGCATGGCACCACAGGCGAGTTGAGAAAACGGGAACACTTTCGCAGCCTAGGGCTAACCCCCATGCCGGTAGAGTTTGCATGGGATGGCAGCACACAGCTTGGTGGTTAGCTGTGGCCAGTCCCAAAATCGGCCTGTAATCGGCCGGTTACTAATTCTAAGGTAAGGACAAATTCCACGCCCAAGTCGGTATTTTGAGCCCAAATTCGACCGCCCATTTTCGCCATGTAGGTTCTTGCGACGAACAAGCCTTGGCCGCGGTGTTCATCATCTTCCTTGTGCGGATTGTTCGGATCGGAAACACCATAGGCAAAAATTTGCTCAAGGTGATCGCTGGCTATGTGTGGGCCTTGGTTGTGCAGGCTAAGCCAAGCGCTGGTGTTGTCACTCTGCAGGGTAAGGACAATGGGGGTGCCGGGGGTGCGCCAGCGCTGGGCATTGTTAAGCAGGTGCGTGAATACATCTTCTAGGGAATATTCGTCGGCACGCACCAACAGATCCGGCGCTTCACTGTGGTCTATAAACACCAAACCATCAATGCCAGCGCTAGGCGCATTGGCCGCCACTTGCTGTAAAAGTTGGCGAAGGTCTAGGCTTTTAAGTTGTAAATGGCTGGACTCCAGCGCCTCACTGGGCGAAGCGCTGCCGTAAAGCACGCGGATGGCTTGCTGCATGCGTAGCAGGTAACGGTGGCTGCTGCTGTCACTGTCGTGCAGCGCTAACAGGGATTGCAACGGCGACATAATTTCGTGGCCTACCGCATGCCACAGGTCTTTTTCCTGTGCGGTGCGTATTTGTTCGCGGCGCACATCATCGTTGATGCGTTGCAGTGCGTCGCTTAAACAACCGGCTAAAACACCCAATTCATCCGCACCGCGTAAATCGTTGAGGGTAAACTGACTTAACGGCGGCCCGTCCTGCCCCGAGTGAATAAGCGCTTTAGCGCGGTGGTTAAGCACGGCTATCCGCCGAATAATGCTGATCTCAATGACCACCTGCGCAAATACGATGACCAACAACATGGCCCCCAAATACCAGGCGATCCGCGTGGCCACCGTACTCAGCATTTGATCCACACTGCGCACATCGCCAGTGAGTTTACTGTTGAAGTCACCCAGCGGCGTGGCAATAAGGTCGTGGTATTCCATCGCGCCTAAGGGGGCGTTGCTGGGAAGTTTTTGAATCAAGCGATTAATCCAGCGATTGAGGGAAGGGTACTCACTAACCACGGCGCCAGCATTGCCCTCCAAGTGTGTTACGTGGGCCGGCCCCACGGTTCGGGCATCGCCCACTTTTTGAATTTCCAGCACTTCACCAGGCAGGAGCAACGCCTGAAGGTCATTCAGCGCGAAGGGCGGGGTTGCCCCCGGCGCGTTGCTGTCCAGCAGTGGTGCTGCTGCGTTTGGCCCCCACATTTGCACATGCACGTTGGTTTCCGGCAGATCAACCGGCGGCCATACCAGGTCGCTGGGGGCTTTGGCTATGGCTTGGCGAAACACCTCCACAGGCAAGCGCACGGAAAAATAGGTGCGCTTGAGGCAGTCGTCGGGTGTTTGGTCCGCCAAGGGTGCTGGGGACTGGCAAGTCAATTCTTGCCAGATCCAGCCGCGAAACTCTTTGTCGGGGCGCTGGCTGAGCAGTTCGCCGCTGGCGCTAATGCTAAAACCCGTCAGTCGCCCCTGTTGGGCGGCTGGCAGACTGGCGGGTTTGGTGGGTGCCGACGCGCCTTTGCCTCCATGTGTTAGGTTGGCCACCGGGGTGGGTACCAATTCAAAGGGCGCAATCCAGCGCGAGGTTTCGCCCTGTGCCGTGATGGTGACTCGCATGTGGTGAGCGAGGTTGAACTCCGCGTTGCGCGGCGGCTTTGGAACCAAGTTACTGCTCAAAAAATTGCCAGCAACGTAAAGAAAGCCGCCCGACAAGGGGTTGTTGCCCACCGCGGTGCAAACCGCATTATGGTTGGGGTATTGCACCAAACACCCGGCCATTTCGATGGCCTGCTGAACCTTGTAACGATCGTCAAAATCAATGCCGGAAAACGGCAACAGCAACGGGTGGAGTGGTGTGATCTGGTCAGGGTTAATGCTCGGGTTAAGTAACGCGAGTTGCCCGGCGGGGTGATGCAGCTTGGCCAAAATTTGCGCTTTCGTTTTCGCTAAGCTGGCGCTGTAGTTACTGTAGCTGAGGTTTTTTTCCGTCTGTAATACGTTAATGGCCATGGTGCCCGTGGCCACCATCAGCATTAAAAATGCGCTGCGAAACAGCAGGCGTACGCGAAATTGTGACAAGCTGAAGCGCGGCAATGTCATCGTGGTGTTTTCGGTGGTGCGGGTTGAATAACGGGGGAACTCTGGGTGGCTACCCATCGGAAACCGCGCATGGGGACATTTTCAATGCCGTCAAATTGCGGGTCGATTTCACGCAGCGCTTCGCGAATAGTGCCCACATGTTTGCGAATATTGTCGCGATTACGACCACTTTTCACCACTTCAAACAAGGCTTCGTAGGTCACCACCTCGTCGGCGCGAGCATAAAGCGTAGCCAGAATACGTTGCGCGGTAAGGGGCAAATTAACCCGTTGGCCACGCCAGCTGGGGTTGTTTTGGCGCAGCGGGTCAAGCCGCAAAAGGTCCACCGCCTCCGCCGTGTTGACTACCGGTGGCACAGCTCGATGCCGCGCGGCACGTAATATTTCCAAAAACGTCTCAATAAAATCCGCTTCTTCGAAGGTGGTTTTTTGCAAATAATCCCAAGCATCCAGCGCTTTCATAATGCTGCGATAAATAGCCGCGGGCATGGCGGAAACCACTAACACGGGGGTGCCGGCTGCGCGTTTGTTGATCGCGTTAATAATTGCCACGCCGGCATTACGTTCGCGGCCAAGCTCAATATCCAAGATGACTACGTCATAACTGTGCTGAGCAAGCGCCGCTTCAGCCTCATCCCGATTAAACCATTGGTCCACGCTCAGGCCTGGCATGGCGGAGCGAACCCACTGGGAGATCAGGTTGCTGGTGGGAATATCATCTTCAATAACCGCAACTTTTAGCATGAGGTTCTCTGCATCAATAGGGTGTAGTGGCAAGGCGGGGTGATGGCCGGAGCCGCCATTATGGTCGTTCCGGCCGAAAAAACTTGTGAGTTTATCTTCCGCGCTGTGAATTTCTGGGGGGCCGTGCGGACGGATGTGGCCCGCCTCCGCCATTGTGGCTTCCGCCCCCGGAACCGCATGCTGGCCCCACATCAAGTGAGCTCATTGGCATCTAACCGCGACAACACATTCGGTCCTTTTGTTGTGAGTTGATTCCCGTTAGCACTTGCCACCGGCCACACTCACCCTACGGAGCCCAGCAGTATGCGCAGCAATTTCGAAAAATTTTTGACCCTGTTTAAGCCCTCCCAGTGGCGTCGTCCAGCGCCGCTGGATAAAAGCCACGAGCCTGAGCTGGGCGACGAAACGCCACACTTGATAAACGAAAGCCGTGTGCAATTACCGTCATTAGCACCACTACTGCCACTGGCGACTCGCCTGAGTATTGTGCTGCCATTAACCGCTGGCGTGGTGTGGCTGGGCTATAGCCTGTGGCGATCCCCCCCTGTGGTGGTAGTTGCCCGCGGTGAACTGGTACAACGCACCAACCAGTTTACGGGCCAGGTTACCGAATGGCGTGACGGGAGTGTTTTCGCCCTGCCGGGTTTGTATCACTGGCGCCGCATCCCCTTGCGCGACCAACTCTACCGGCCGACACAGTCCGGGGAAACCGAGGGCACGCTGAGCCTGCAATCCATAGAAGGCTTGACCCTTAGCGTAGAGCTGAGCGTGCGCTACGCGGTGGACGCCAGCCATAGCGCCCAATTATCCAGCGACCTGCCTGCCGACTGGAATACCGACATACTGGCGCCGGCGGTGCAAGGCGCGGTGTTCAAAATATTCCCCGGCTATACCGTACGCGAAATTTTTTCCAGCAAACGTACCGAAATTCTGGCCGCCGTAGAAGCGGACCTTAGGCAGCGGTTGGTAGCCGGTAACATGATTTTGCGCAGTGTAAGCATCGGTAGCATCAAGCTGCCCAGCCAGTACCGCGAGGGTATGGAACGTTTATTAGCGGAAGAATTGGCCTCTGAGAAAATGCGCTACACCCTAGAGCTCAAAGAAAAAAATGTAAAAGCGGCAAGCCTAGAAGCGGAGGCAGAGAAAGTGCGCAACGAAGCGGCGGCGCAAAGTCAGGCCAAAGCGCAATTGATTGAAGCCCAAGCACAAGGCGAAGCGCAGGTGATAGATGCCAAAGCCCAAGCGCAAGCTATGGAGCACATTCTGCCCTTCAAACGCCGCCAAATAGAACAGCGGCAGCTAGAAGCGGAAGCTGAAAAGGTGTCTCGAGTAAAAGCGGCGGAGGGGAATGCAGCAGCACGGGTAATTGAAGCTGGCGGCGAAGCAGAATCCCGACAAAAACTGGCCGATGCCGAATGGTATCGCCAAGAGCGTATGGGCAAACTGAACAGCCAGCAAATGGAGCGCGACGGCGCCTTAGTGACCCAGTATCCCTTGCTGATTCAAAAAACCATGGCCGACAAACTCTCCGACAAAATTAACGTGATTATTGCCGCACCGCCGGCCAGTGGTGGGTTTATTGGCAATGCGTTAATTGGCGGGCCAGCCACTACTGGGGCCAGCAAAAATCCCCAAGCGGCGGCGCAAATGGCGGCAGACGCTGGGTTCGCCCAAGCCTCTAACCCTGTAGCGGAGTAATAGCCGATGCGCATCGCCACTCAAACGGTTTCTATGGTTCTGCTGGGTTTCGGCTTGTTGCTTGGGCTTGTGGCGTCGACGCACGCCAGTGACGAGCTTACCGCCAGCTCCAGCGCAGTCGCTGCAAATCCCGTGGCCATCGTCGTTGTCGAGCCGACCATTTTGCGCGCTGGCGCCAACGACAAAGCACAACAGCAGACGGCATTACACGCCGGCGACTTGCTGGAAGTGCGCGGGGAACGCCAAGATTTTCTGCAGGTTTATGACCATCGGCATGAACGCGCCGGTTTCGTGCGCCGCAATCAAGTGCGCACCATCGGCCAGCGGGCCGAAGATGCACCCGCTCTGCTGGCGATTGTCCAATTTTTACAGGACACACAGGGTGCAGAAGCGCTAGGTATCGCTTACGTTGCCGCCTATCTACACGCCGCCCCCGCCAACACCATTGACGGCCAACCCTTTGCCGCTTTGGGCAAAATGGCCGAGCGTTTGGCGCGTCGCGCCTCGCAAAACCGCAGCGCCGCGGGGGACGAAGTGCTGGCCGCGCAGTTGGACGTGGCCGCTGCCTATGGCGTGGTCATGAATAGCTTCGAACGCGACCAACGCCTGCAGCTCTGCTACGACGGCGAAGCGTTTCGACGCGTGCTGGCCCTAGACGCCCCGCCCGCAACTAAAGCCGAAGCCGCCTTGGCGCTCACCCGCCACGACTGTGTGAACCCCAGCATGACATCCTTAGAGCGCGAGGGTTACGATCACTGGCGACTGACCGTTTTGGATCGCGTGGACCTTGCGCCCCTGGCGGACTACCTGAAAAATCGTCTTCGCATGCGCCGCGCGGGGGTGCTGTCCGCAATTGCCTTCGCGGACAGCAAGCGCAATGCACCCCAGCCGGAGATGATAGCCAACGCGCAACATGCCCTAGATGCACTGGCCAGCATTAACAAAGCCGAGCTAACCCAAGATGACCAAAGCACCTATACCGATGCCGCCATTCGTGTTGCTGCCGTGCGCTGGGCGGCCACCCTTGCTCCGTCGAACCCTTATCCCGTGCCGGCGGTGGGCCCGAAAAAAAATGCCGGCGGCCTGCTTAGTAACCTCAGCCTAGACATTTCCCAAGGCCAGCCCGGTGAAACCTGTGTTGCCTTGCGCACCGCCAGCGGGGCTAACCAGACCACTGTGGAACCGCTTATTCAACGCTGCACCTATGCCAAAGTTTGGCCTCAATCCGCCGTTACCAACGAAAACGGCAGCCAAGTCGCCCTAGCCGTTCAGCCCTTAGCAAGCTGGCGTGAACTTTGGGTTTTCCAGCGTGGCGCCACTGGCTGGACCTTACAAGTGCTGCCACCGGCCACCGAAACCCCCGAGCTAGGCTACGTGGAGTTTGCCGGCTGGGTGCCCGGCGGAGAATTTATGCTAGTGGCACGCGAAGCGCGCACGGGTAACAAAACGTTACGCAACTTTGCCCAAATTCGACTGGACACCCTCGACACCGAACGACAAGCGGCAGACCCAGAAGCGCTAAGCGTTTTCTATCGCTGGCAAGACCCGCTGTGGAAACGTCAAACGTTGAGTTTGCGTTGATAAACTGGCTGGCCGATGGCGGCACAGTTTTTAACCTAGAAACCTCAGTTGGGCGCCAAAAAGCTGTGTAATCCATTGGTGTGATTAGTGAAAGTTAAAAATGACGGGCAACCTGGTTGGTTGTTCGTGATTTTTAACTTTTGCTAGGCGCACTAAGGGGTTGCGCAGACTTTGGTGATCCAACTGAGGTTTCTAGGTTTAACACGGGTGAATTGATGTGCTTAGCCTTCGCCCTGATCGGACCAAAAATACGGTCCAAGGATAGGATGCCTAGCGGGGCGGAGGGTTGATTAACTGGGCTTTGGTCGGCACTCCGTCGGCAAAAGCCTGTAAATTCGCTAGCGTCACCTCGGCAATTTTACTCATTGCCTCATGGGTAAAAAATGCCTGATGGCCGGTAATTAACACATTTGGAAAAGTGGTGAGGCGCGCAAACACATCGTCTTGAATGACTTGGTTGGATAAGTCTTCAAAAAATAAATCCGCTTCTTCTTCGTAGACATCCAAACCAAAATAACCTAAATGCCCAGTTTTTAAAGCATCGATTACCGCAGACGCGTCCACCAGTGCGCCGCGGCTAGTGTTAATGAGCATAGCGCCGGGTTGCATGGCGGCGAGGCTTTGGGCATTGATAATATGTTTGGTTGCCGGAGTTAAGGGGCAGTGGAGAGAAACAATATTTGCTGCCGCCAAGAGATGATCCAAGGTTACATAGGTGCCTAGGGTTTTAAGTTCGGCATTTTCCACCGGATCGCTAATTAAAATTTTGCAGCCAAAACCCTGCATGATGCGACACAAAGCCAAACCAATTTTACCGCCGCCAATAACACCCACGGTTTTGCCGTGTAAATCAAACCCCATTAAACCCTGCAGCGAATAATCATTTTCGCGGATGCGATTGTGGGCACGGTGAATGTTGCGGTTGAGGGCCAAAATTAAGCCTGTGGTATGTTCTGCTACGGCATAAGGTGAATATTCTGGCACCCGTGCCACTGTAATATTTAGCTGGGCCGCCGCCGCACCATCTAGCTGATTAAAGCCGGCGCAACGCAGCACCACATACTGGATGGATAACCCCGCCAAACCCGCTAGCACCTCGGCGTTAAGTTGGTCGTTCACAAAGCAGCACACGGCTTGGCAGCCGCTGGCTAGCACAAGGGTTTGCGCTGTTAGATGGGGTGTGAGGTATACCAGCTCGTGACGCCCCGCATTGGCGGCATCCAAATACGCCTGATCGTAGGGCTTACTGCTAAATACGGCGACGCGCATAAATCCTCCGGTGTATTAACGGGGTAATCAAGGTTGTGGAGAGCGATCAGTGTCGATTGGTAATTAATGTACCCACACCAGCATCGGTAAAAATCTCCAGCAGCACGGCGTGAGGCACGCGACCATCCACAATGTGAGCACTGCGTACGCCGGATTTTACGGCGTCCAAGGCGCATTGAATTTTGGGCAGCATGCCGCCGTAAATAGTGCCGTCTGCTATCAGTTCGTCTACCCGTGCGGTGGTCAGGCCGGTGAGTACTTCGCCTTGTTTGTCCATTAGGCCGCTCACGTTGGTGAGCAGCATGAGTTTTTCTGCCTGCAGCACCTCGGCAACTTTGCCGGCGACCAAGTCGGCATTGATGTTATAGGAGCTGCCGTCCGCGCCTACGCCGATGGGGGCGATGACCGGGATAAAGTCGCTTTGCACTAGCAGATCGATCACTTTGCGGTTGATGGATTTTACTTCGCCCACTTGCCCAATATCGATGATTTCCGTGGCTTGTAAGTCTGGACTGAAGCGGGAAAGCTCCATTTTTTTGGCTTGGATCAGGTTGCCGTCTTTGCCAGTGAGGCCGATGGCTTGGCCGCCATTGCGATTAATTAGGCTAACAATTTGTTTGTTGACGGTGCCACCGAGCACCATTTCCACCACGTCCATGGTGGCGCTGTCGGTAACGCGCATGCCGTCTACGAAGCTACTTTGGATGTTTAATTTTTTCAGCAGTTCGCCAATTTGTGGCCCGCCGCCGTGGACCACTATGGGGTTCATACCCACTTGTTTCATCAGCACTATGTCACGGGCAAAGCTGTCTTCCATCTCGTCGCCTTCCATGGCATTGCCACCAAATTTGACCACGATGGTTTTGTTGGTGAAGCGTTGGATATAGGGCAGGGCTTCGGTGAGTACGCGGGCTATTTGACTGGCGTCGACAGGGGGCTGGGGCATGGCAAAACCTCTACACATAAAACAGAAAAAGCAGCGGCGGCAAGGTTGCTGCCGCTGGGGTTCGAATGAATGACTGATTGAGTGAGCCGACCCGAGGCAAATTCCCGCAAGGCTACCAGTTAAAGACGATGCAGGTGTCCAGTTTGCGGATTTCGCGGGTGAACAGCGCTTTCAGCTGGTGAAGGTCGGCGTCTGTGTCGGCTTCGAAACGCAGGGTTAGGCAGGCGGAGGTATTGGAGGCGCGCACTATGCCCCAGCCATACGCAAAGTCGGCGCGCAGGCCGTCTAGGGTATTAATTTTCGCGTCGCCGAAGTCACCCTCTTCAATCAGGCGCTGCACTATAGCGAATTTTTGGTCTTCGGCAACGGGTACGCGTATGTCCGGCGTGCTGGGCAAAGGCGGAAATTCGGCAAATATGGCGTCTAGGCTTTGGTCGCGCAAGCTCATGATTTCGATCAGACGCGCGGCCGCGTAGAGGCCATCATCAAAACCGTACCAGCGATCCTTGATAAAGATGTGCCCTGAGTATTCGCCACCCACTAAGGCGCCGGTTTCTTGCATTTTGGCTTTCATGGGCGAGTGGCCGGTTTTCCACATGATGGGCCGGCCGCCCTGACTGCTTACCACGGCATTGAGACGGCGTGAACACTTCACGTCGAACACCACGTCGGCACCTGGGTTGCGGCTTAAAATATCTTTGGCGAACAGCATCAGCAGGCGATCGGGCCAAATGATTTGTCCAATGGAGCTGACCACGGTGAGGCGGTCGCCGTCGCCATCGAAGGCCACACCGAGGTCGGCTTTTTCTTCTTTTACCTTGCGGATGAGGTCTTTTAAGTTGGCTTCTAGGCTCGGATCTGGGCCGTGATTGGGGAAGGTGCCGTCGAGGTCGCAGTAGAGCGGTGTTACGCGGCAGCCTAGTTCTTCAAACAGACGGGGCGCAACCTTGCCGGTTACGCCATTGCCGGCGTCAATAACAATGGATATGTCGCCAGCCAGCGCCACGTCGTTGAATATGGCCTCGATGTAGGCGGGCAGAATATCAAAATGCTCTTCTTGCCCTATGCCGGAGTGCAGGTTGCGGCTTAGGATTCGCGAGCGAATTGCCATGATGTCTTCTTCCATGCGCGCCTGGCCTTGCATTACCACTTTGAACCCATTGTATTCGGCGTCGTTGTGGCTGGCGGTGACCATCACCCCGGAGCGTGTGGTGCCAAGGGTTTCCGTGGCGAAATAGAGCAGTGGCGTGGGTACGGTGCCGATGTTTATCACCCGGCAGCCGGTGCTGATGATGCCGCGGATGAGGTATTCCGCCAGCAGCGGCGAATGGGTGCGGGCGTCTTTGGCGACGATTAGGCTGGTTTCGTCATGATCGAGGGCTTCGCTGCCTAAGGCTTGGCCAATTTTGTAGGCCAGCTCTTTGGAGATTTCAGTGTTGGCCAAGCCGCGAATATCGTAGGCGCGGAAGATATGCGCAGGGACGTCTTCCTCGGCATCGGCCTCCTCGTGTTGGGTGCTGGCGTGATGCGCACCCGTCTCGAGGGGAGCGTCGCTTAGGCCCAATAAGGCCTCGTCACCGAGGTCTAGCGTGATATCGAGAATTTCGGCGGTGTGATCGCGGCCGGTGTCCACCGCGACGGAGGGGCGGTAGGCGAGGGCGAGCTGTTCCAGCCGTGCTTCGCGGCGGCGGCCGATCTCGATACCCGCCATTAAGGCCAAGGCCAGTGAGGCCAGTACACTGATTGCGCCTTCAAGTAGCAGCAAACCCTGACCGGCTTGGGCTTGTTCCATAAGTGTTTGATTCGGTAAATATTCCACTAACCAAGTCGTACCTAATACGTCGCGGCGCACGGGGGGCGGCAGCGAGCCGTTGCCACTGGAATAGAGCACGTGGGTTTTGGTTTTGTCGTAAAGCTGGAGCAGGCTGATTTGCCCTGAGCCGGCGACGCCTTCACCCAGGCCGTCTAACAAGTCGTCCATGGGTAAGGTGACCATCAAGGTGCCTACCACGGGCAGCTCTTTATTGCTGGGGATGGGCAAGATCAGGTTCAGGCGCCAGCCTTGCGTGAGTTTAACCGCTTCCAATTTTAGGTCTTCGCGTTTTTCCGCGCGTTTAATGAGTTCCAGCTCCAAAAAACGCAGCGGGAAGGCGGCTTCCTGATCCAGCTCCGCTGTGCCCACGGGGATTAGGCGCACCGCGTCCAGTTTCGGCAGCTGATTTTGGACGCCGCGTTTAAAGTCGCGCAATACCATTTCATCGTGGTTTGTCAGCGCACTGATTAAATCCTGGTTCTGGGTAAAAAACGTGAGTTTTTTTTGCACAGCATCTAAATAGTTGCCCACATTCACCGAGAGTTTGCGCGCATTTTGCTGGCTGAGTTTGCCGAGTTGGGCCGCTTCTTCGTCCACCACCCAGCGCTGCCAGAGAACGCTGCCAACCACCACATCGACCAGCAAGGCCAGTACTGCGCAGGCGATGACCGCGGCCTTGCGTGGGTTCTTGCTCGCAAAACTTTTAAGTGCAGACGTTGGGTTCCGCAAGGTTTTGGTTTTCGTTCTACTGGTAGTTTTACCGCTGGGTGCGGCGGGTTTAGATTTTTTTAAAGGGGCTTCCACGTTATTGTTATCCTCAAATCAGCATTACAGCGAATCAGGGCGAATTGGGGTCAGCGTAAGGCGTTGCGCCAGTAGCGCAATCAGCGCTATAGCCAATTCGGATTTGTGACGTCTATCCAGTGTAGTGCTGCCTGCACAATCGACCAGTGTGACTGCGTTCATATCGCTATTAAACCCGATGTCGGTTTGTGACACATCGTTAGCGATGATCATATCTAGCTGTTTGCGCTGTAGTTTTTGCTGCGCATTGGCGAGTAGGTTTTCCGTTTCGGCGGCAAACCCTACAAGATAGGGGCGTTGAGGTAAGGCTGCAATGCTGGCCAAAATATCCGGGTTTTTGACGAGCTGCAGTTGGATTGACGCTTGGTCGGGGCTTTTTTTCAGTTTTTGCGCGCTGACCAGCGCGGGTCGGAAATCCGCCACGGCGGCAGCGCCGATAAATAGGTCGCACTGTTTAGCCACCTGCAGGCTCGCCTGCAGCATCTCTTCGGCGGAGATCACATCCACTCGATTGACGCCAGCCGGCGTTGCCAGCTGCGTGGGGCCGGAAATTAACCAGGTGGTTGCCCCTGCGGCAGCGGCGGCGGCGGCCAAGGCGTAGCCCATTTTGCCGGAGCTGTGATTGCTCAGATACCGTACGGGGTCCAAAGCTTCACGGGTAGGGCCGGCGGTGATCACCACGGTTTTGCCAGCCAATAAACCCTCAAGGCGCTGGTGACTGAGATAGGCCATCACAGTTTGGGCGATAATCTGTGGCTCCAGCATGCGCCCAGGGCCCACATCGCCGCAGGCTTGCAGGCCATCATCTGGCCCCAAAATTTTTACGCCACGGGCGCTAAGCTGTGCGAGGTTGGCCTGCGTGGCCGCATGGCGCCACATGCCTTGATTCATGGCCGGAGCCACCCACACGGCCGCACTACTGGCCAAACACAGGGTGGTGAGTAGGTCGTCGGCAAGGCCATGGGCTAAGCGCGCCAGCAGGTCGGCACTGGCCGGGGCAATCAAGATGCAGTCCGCCCAGCGGGCCAGCTCGATATGGCCCATGCCGGCTTCCGCGGCAGCGTCCAAAAGGCGGGTATGCACAGGATTGCCGGAAAGTGCTTGCAGGCTAAGTGGGGTGATAAATTCCTGGGCCGCCGCGGTCATTACCACACGCACTTCGGCCCCCGCCTCTTTGAGGCGGCGCACTAGGTCGGCACTTTTGTAGGCGGCAATGCCGCCACTAATGCCCAGTAGTATCCGCGGTGTAACGGGAGTCGCCATAACAATATTGACCCTGCTAAGAAATGAGGATGAAAGCCGCCTACCATACCATTTCAGCGCTAATTAAGATAAGTTAGCCGCCCGTTTAACCGCTGCGTCTGTAACCCTAGAAGCCGGCGTAGCAAGCATCACCCAAGGACTGACTATGACAAGCCAACACATTGCCATCAAACATTGGCCAAGCGCCGAACGCCCCCGTGAAAAACTCTTACTTAAAGGCGCTAAGGCGCTGAGTGATGCGGAACTCCTAGCCATTTTTTTACGCACCGGCTGCGCCGGCAAATCCGCCGTGGATTTGGCCCGCGAGCTGCTCACCCATTTCGGTGGCTTACGCCCCTTGCTGGAGGCACGACAAACCGAATTTTGCCAGGGTTTGGGTTTGGGGCAAGCCAAATATACCCAGTTGCAAGCGGTGATTGAGATGGCGCGCCGGCACCTCGCGGAAACCTTACACAAAGTGGATGTGCTGAGCTCGCCAGCCGCCGTTAAGCAGTTTTTGCGCGCCCAGTTGCGGCACAAGCCCCACGAAGTCTTCGCAGCCCTCTTGCTGGACAATCAAAACCGTTTAATTGCCTATGACGAGTTATTTACCGGCACCATCGACGGCGCCAGTGTTTACCCCCGTGAAGTAGTTAAAAAAGTGCTGGCGCACAATGCCGCTGCGGTGATTTTTGCGCACAATCACCCTTCGGGTATTGCGGAGCCAAGCCGAGCGGATCACGCCATTACCAAGCGCTTGAATGAGGCTTTAGCACTGATTGATGTGCGCGTGTTGGACCATATTATTGTGGGTGATGGGCAGGAAGTTTCGTTTGCCGAGCAGGGGTGGCTTTAAGCCTAGGGGCGCCTGCGGCCCCTATCAATGTCATTAAGTTAAGCGCAAGGCTAATTTCTCGAGTGATTTTTAGCCGCTCTTTCGCCCTCCTGGGCGAGTTACTTTTCTTTGCTTGCCCAAAGAAAAGTAACCAAAAGAAACGGCACCCGACTTTTTGGTTTTTGCTGCGCAAAAATACCCTCCCTCCGAGGCGATTTTGAGGGTCGCCGTGGCGTGACATCCTGTCCCGTCACGGCTCAAATGAACGTCCTGTCCATTTGCCCCTCAAAATCACCTCTCCACTCGGCCAAAAAACGGGCTGGTCCCGCTTCGGCAAGACTGTAGTGGTGGCATTGGAAAGTATCTTGGAAGGGCTAGAACCCCTAACCCAATGACGTTGCGACGCGCATTGGTAAATCGTATGGCACCCGCAGCGACTGCTATATAATCCCGCGCTAGCCTGCCAGCGGCGTCTCGTCTTGGATGCTTCTAGATTAGATGCCCAACTGCTCATGCATAACAATAATAATTGGAGAAATCATGAAATTCTCAATCCTCGGCGTTGTGCTTGTAGCCCTTGCACCCCTATGCGCCAGTGCGCTGGATACGCAAGCGCCAGCTGTCGGCACTACGCCCTCGGAGGCTTGGTGGACCAAACCCTACCCCGGTCCATTTGATGCCAAACAATTAACCCACCAACAAAGCCATGTCCGAGTTCAGGGTAATCAATTTGTCGACGAAGCTGGCAGCGTGGTTATTTTTCACGGGGTCAATCTTGGGGACCCGGATAAATTAGCCCGCCAAGGCAAATGGACCAAAGCACATTTTCAGGCTGCCAAATCGTTTGGTGCGAATGTTCTGCGTTTGCCGATTCACCCCATCGGTTGGCATGCGCGCGGTCAAGACGACTATTTTAAATTGCTCGACCAAGCAGTTGTTTGGGCCAATGAGTTGGGCATGTATTTGATAATCGATTGGCATTCTATGGGCAATGTCATTGATGAGCTTTATGCGCATCCGCGGTATCAAACCAGTCAGGCGGAGACAATACAATTCTGGCAGGGGATTGCCTTGCGTTATGCTGGTCTGCCCAGCGTGGCGCTTTACGATATTTATAACGAGCCCACGGCGGCGGACGGCAAGTTTGGCACACTGAATTGGGCGCAATGGAAAGCGTTTAACGAAAAAATAATTGCTGTGATTCGTGCCTATGACAAAAATGTGATTGCCTTAGTGAGTGGGCTTAACTGGGCTTACGATTTGTCCGGCGTTTTACCACACCCCATCGAAGCGCAAAACGTGGCTTACGCTGTTCATGTTTGGCCATCAAAAGGTAAAGGCTCGCAGCCGCAAGGCTGGGAGGCCGACTGGGGTTATGTGGCGGATAAATACCCGCTAGTGGTAACCTCCGTGGGCTGGATGCCCGCCACTGAACCGGGCGCGCATGTCCCATTAATTGGCGACAAAAATTTTGGCGTAGCTATTAGCGATTATTTGTTGAAAAAAGGCATTTCGTATACGGTGTGTTGGTTCGATGTGGATTTTGCCCCGCGCATGATTGCCGACTGGAATTACACCCCTTCAGAACAAGGTGCATTTTTCAAGGCCGTTATGCTCAAAGCGGAGCAGGCAACAGTGGGTGCTAAAAAACATCAAAAACCCACTAAATAGACGAGTTGTAACAATTCAGCATGTTTCCCCGTCATCCCCGCCTACGCGGGGATGACGTAAGAAAATGAAAAATGTGCTGAATAGTTGCAAAGGGTTTAGCAAAACGGTTGCGCAGCCTTGTACGGAGGCCGTTGTGCAAAATTGTTTAGCGTTAATGTGCAAGGTAGGACCGCTGGCAACGGTGATTTTCAGGACACTGGTTAAGCTATTCGCCCGCCGAATAATTTCCGCAGGCAAAACGTTGATATCAGAACCGCCATTTTGCCGCATGCAATTTGGCTTAGGAGTAGGGCTATTCGGCGCAGTGCTACGGCATGCATTAAGCGCCACCAATTTTTTAAAATAATTAACCAAGAGTGATTTTTATGAACAGAACTGAATTTTATGCATTGTGTAATAGCATTGGTGAAGAAGTCGATCGCATGCTCCCGGATTTCTTGGCCGTACCGGAAGATTTCGCCATTGGTCATGGCAACGTGGTGTTATACATTATGAATGACGCCGGAGATTCCGTCGTGCGTGCTTGGGGGCCTGATCGCGTGCGCTTGCGCGGCACTACACTGGTTGCCACCAAAAAGGCCTTGCAAGTTTGGTTAACCGGTTACGCCACACTTAAATATGAGCAGTTAGTGTTCAGCGGTAAAGTGGAAGCTAATCACGGTATTTCGCACCCCGACATGCTGGGTTGGGAAGGTGGCTTGGAAGCGAAAACCATCGGCGGCGAGCGTTTGGTATTTGGTTTCAGCGGTATGCGCGGCGAGCAGGACACGGGAATTGTGCGCAAGGCCGCGGCCAACCTGAAAAGCTTTACTGTAGTAGACCACGACTAAATCGCGTTTCTGGCCATCACCTGTGCGACGTTTCGCTGCGGGTGATGCCAGCCCCACTATTTTTTGCAGTGGGTCGCCGCGTTTAATCCAGAAGACCGAGGTTAAAAAAAGCCCTCCAAAGAGGGCGTTTGTAGCAATTAATTAGCGAATCCTCCCATCAAGGCGCCGCTGGACAGCCCACGCGCTGGGTATCCACCACTACGTCATCAAGATAAAGCGTGCGGGGTTTGGCGGTATTTTGGTACTGATCAATACCCAAGTGCAATTTGTCCAATTTTGCTGGCCCAGTCCATAGGTCATTCTGACGGTGATCGGCGCAATTGGCGCCCGCCTTGTTCTTCACGCTGATATCCAATAACTGGCCATTGAGCCAATAAGTCACCTCATTGGCTGTTGTGTCCACATGCCACTCAAAGCACGCCCAGGTGTCTTTGGGAAGTGCGGCAGAAACTTGGCCGTGGTTGGTGCAATCGGTCGTCCAGTCTGCCTTCGGGAATGTGGTGTAGTTCGCCATGAATTTATCGTCCGTGCCCTGTATCCGTGCGCTGTAGGCTACATCAACTTTGGCCGCCGGCATGGGGGAGACGCTGCTGGGTATCGTGTAATTGGCTGGGCCAGTGGCTTCGATCAAGGTGAAATCGCCCCCTAAGGCATTGGCGCTGGTCACCCGCATCATCACGCGACCGTATTGATTTTTGCGCAGGCTTGTGAGGTTGGTTAAGTCAATATTGATCCCGTTGAGCGTGGTGCCGCCACCCGCGCCTACAATTTTGACGGACTGATTACCGGCATATTTTTGTTCGCGGCTGATGCTGACACTGCCAGTTGTTGACCATTTCAGCGCATCGAGGGACGCGCCTTCAAAACCGTCACAGAGGGCGCCGGTATCGGAAGCGCACACCTGTGGTGTCGGAATGGTTAGACCGGCCTTAATGTAGGCGGCCACGTCTTGGGCGCATTGGCCGGAGCAGGGGGCCGCAGGGTCACCAATCTCGGTACCATATCCATTGGCGGGCGGCATAAAGTTGGCGATATAGGTGGCCAAATCGAAAGTTTCGCCTAGGCGTGTAGCGTCTGTAAAAACCACCTTATCGTCGCCCAGTGGCCTGCGGATGGGCGAGTAAGGCTGGACAACACCGGCGAAGGCGAACGTGTCGGAGGCGAAATGACAGAGCGCGCAGCGCTGCTCGAATTGCGTTTTTCCTGCTGTTACATTGCCATGCAGGCTGCCGGAGGATGAACTAGATGATGAGCTTGAGGAGGATGAGCTAGATGATTTGGAGCCAGACGATGAGGAGCTAGAAGATGAGGCGCTAGACGATTTGGAACCAGACGATGACGAGCTTGATGATGAGCTCGAAGATATAGAGCCGGAGGAAGACGAGCTAGACGAATTGGAGCCAGATGAAGAGGAGCTTGAGGACGATGAACTTGAGGACGATGAACTTGAGGATTTGGCGCCGGACGAGGAGCTAGATGATGATGAGGAGGAGCTTGAGCTTGAAGCTGGCTCTGTGGTACCGGAATTACAGGCCGCTAGGCTGCAGGTTAAAACCGCGGGAAGAATTAGCTGTAACCAGCGGTGCGGTGGTTTGAATGACATAGTAGTACCTCTAGAAATACACGGTGTGAGTCCAATTCGTCCGATGAGACGATCTTGCTTTGGGCCCCTAAATTTGCCCACACGGTGTTTCTGCATGTGGCAATGCGAGGAAAACAAAGACGGTTCATCATAGAAAATGCGTGCTTCATGAGCTGTAAAACTTTGTTAAGACACGTTAAAGGTTGCGCGGGAGCTGCTCAGATTTGAGTGGCAACCACCATGTCCTGCGCGTAGCGCAGCGCGGTTTGCAGGCTGCCAAGATCGGCAATACCCTTGCCAGCTAAGTCCAACGCCGTGCCATGGTCCACGGAGGTGCGAATAAACGGTAGGCCGAGGGTAATGTTGACGGCCTGCCCAAAACCTTTGTACTTCAGTACCGGCAAACCTTGGTCGTGATACATGGCCAGTACGGCGTCGGCCTGCTGGAGGTATTTGGGGGTGAATAGGGTGTCGGCGGGCAGGGGGCCGATGAGTTGCATACCTTCGGCGCGCAGCTCCCGCAGCAGTGGTTCTATGACGTCAATTTCTTCGCGCCCTAAGTGGCCGCCTTCCCCAGCGTGGGGGTTGAGGCCGCAGACCAGAATGCGCGGCTGGCTAATGCCGAACTGGCGACGTAAATCTCCGTGCAGAATCTCTAGCGTGCGGCGCAGGCTAGCGCGAGTAATGGCGGCGCTCACGTATTTGAGGGGCAGGTGGGTAGTGGCTAGGGCAACACGCAAGCCTTCGGTGGCCAGCATCATCACCACCTGGTAACAACCGCTGCGCTGGGCCAAAAATTCGGTGTGACCGCTAAAGGCGACGCCCGCATCGTTGATCACGCTTTTTTGGATAGGGCCGGTAACCATGGCATCCAGCGTGCCCTGCAGACAGGCTGCGGTGGCCAGCTCTAGGGTGTGTAAGACGTAAGGGGCGTTGGCGACGCTAAGCACGCCTGGAGTCACTGGTGCGCCCAGCTCGGCGGGCAAAACGCTGAGATGGCTTAGCTGATGAGGGCGTGTCACCAGTGGATCGAAACTGTGGAGGGTCAACGGCAGGCCAAGGCTTGCCGCCGTGTCACTCAAAAGCTGAGGGCTTGCCACCGCCACCAATTCACAGTTGTCTTGTTGGGTCAGGTTGGCAAGGCGCACCAGAAGTTCTGGGCCTATGCCCGCTGGCTCACCCGGGGTGATGGCGATGCGCATTAGGGTTTTATGTCGATGAAGGCGTCGTCTTTTAGCTCGGACAGCCAAACCTGCAGTTCGTCTTCAAAGCGGCGGCTGGTGAGTATATTGGTGGCTTTGCGGCGCAGCACTTCTTGGGTCATGTCTTCCTGGCGGCGTTCGGTAACTTGCAAAATATGCCAGCCAAATTGGGTTTGAAACGGCTGGCTGATTTCGCCCTCCTTGGTGTTATCTATAACGCCTTCGAACTCGGCCACAAACATACCCGGGCTGCTCCAGCCGAGGTCGCCGCCATTAAGCATGGTGCCTAGGTCTTCCGAATTTGCCTTGGCCAGCTTGGCAAAATCCCCTCCGGCGAGTACTTCGCTGCGGAACTTAAGCAGTTTGGTTTTGGCTTCTTCATTGGTGAGGATGGCCGAGGGTTTGAGGAGGATGTGCCGCACTTTGGCCTGAGTGACCACTTGATTTTGGTCGCCACGTTTTTCGTAGAGTTTAAGAATATGAAAACCGGCGGGTGAGCGGGCGGGTTTACTGATGCCGTTGACGGGTAGATCGGTTACCAATTCGGCGAACAGGCTGGGCAATTCCGATGACTTGCGCCAACCGATATCCCCGCCTTTAAGGGCATCTTGTGAGTTGGATTGGGCGAGGGCCGTGGCGGCAAAGTCGGCGCCTTTAGTGACAGCTTCGTAAATGGCGTTAATTTTCGCTTCCGCGGCGGCCACTTCGGCGGCATTGGGCGACGACGGCAGGGCGATCATGATCTGGCCGAGGTGGTAATCGGGGGAGATCCAGAATTTCGCATCGGCGGATTTTAAAAAATTATCCACTTCCAGATCGGCGATTTTGATGCGCGAATTGACTACGCCACGCTGCACCTGTTGCACGCTAAGTTCACGGGCGATACGGGCGCGCATGGTGTCCATATTCAGGCCTTCGCGTTTGATGGTTGCCTCAAATTCCGCCGGTGTCATGCGGTTGTTTTTGGCGAGAGTGACCATAGCGGCGTTGAGCTGTTCTTCACTAATTTTAATACCCACACGATCGGCCATGGCCATTTGCAGGTGTTCGGTGATGATGTGGTCGAGCACTTGGCTGCGCAGCACATCATCGCTGGGCATCTTGACCTTTTCTGACTGGGGTCGCTGTTTGATTTCGGTGATGCGTTCGTCCAGTTCACTTTGCGTTACCGCACTTTTGCCAACAATGGCCACTACCTTATCGATGGGCTGTGGAGCGCTATGGCTTGAGGCGCTTAGGGCAAAAAGAAGGCTGGCCGTTAGGCCTTGGGTAAGCGTTAATTTCATAAAGGCTGCTTTGCGTAATTAAATGTGGAGTGGCTCAAGGTGATGAGTGTGGAAAACCGATAATGCCCTCTTGGAGCAGCTTTTCTATGCTGTTACCCGAGCTGCCTAAGCCTTTGAGTTCGACTTCGAAAAAGATGCCTTGGTCGTAGCGGTTTTGATCGTCTTTGACAAGGCTGGCCAGTTTACTGTCCAGCCAGCGCCGCGCCAAGAGTTTGAGCTTGTAGCAGCAGTCGTCGTAAGTGATGCCCGCAAAGGTATCCAGGGGTTTATCCCCGTCCATATCGTAAAAACTGCGGGCGGCCAGCGACCATTGCGGATTGAGTGGCCGCATCAAGGAGAAATCTAGCTGATTGATGGTTTGCGCCACGGCGGTGTTTACCTGCTCTTGGTCGCGCACGTAGCGGTAACCGAGGTTGTAGACGGTGCTGGCTTGGTTAAAGTTCAAACCGGTGGTGACGCGCATCACCTCTTGGTTGGATGGGTCATACAGCAGGTCGGTATGCGTGTTGATATGTTGGTTGACGGCGATGCTGATCTGCCCCGCCAGGTCGGATTTGGTGGCGGACAGCTCGGCGCTGGGCTCGCCCAAAAACACCTGGCGATGATTAAAGTAATACAGCTGGCCGAGGCTGCCGCTGATACGTTCGCGGGCACTGTCGTCAAACCACCGAGACGTCACGCTTAATGCCATCTGGTTCGCATCATCCAGCCGGTCGCCACCCGCAAAACGGCGGTCCCGAAACAGCTGGTTATAGCTGAAGGTGAGTGGTGTTGTGTCGAAGTTGATGGATTGGTGGTCGCTGGTAAGGTTGTAGAGTTGGCTGTGGTCGGTAAAACCGCGGTACAGATAAAACAGCCGAGGCTCGAGGGTTTGTTGGCCTTGGTCGCGCTCTAATACTAAGCCGGCGTCGAGGCTGGCGTATTCCGTGCTGAGTTGGGGGCTGGGATTCGCGCCGGGGCGCAAGTTTTCGGTATTCAAATCGTACGCCAGTGCTTGTACGCCCAGTGCCGGCTGCACAAAACCAAAACTCCAATCGCTGTTCCAATTGAGCTGGTAATCCAAGCGGCTGCGCTCACCGGTAATAATTGGGCTTTGGTCGAGGTGAAGTGTTTGTGAGTGGTCAAAACTCACGTATTCATTGTTCAGCTGGAGCCCCAAGCTACCCCAGTGATAGTCGCCATCGAGGTTGAGGCGTGGCACCTGACGGTAGGTTTCATCAAGGTCGGCCAGCAGATTTTGGTAACTCTGCAGGCGCATATTCAGTCGCCAATTGGGCAGGTTATAGCCCATGGTCAGCGCCTGATTGAAAAACGTGTTATTGGCGGCGTTAAAACTAACCACAGACAAGTCGCGCAGGTAGTCTATGTCGCTGGCTTGCGTGTAATCCACCTGGGTGTACCAGCGGCGGTCAAATCCACCTTGTTGCTGCCAATTCGCCAGCCAGCGGTCATCGCCTTTGAAGGGGCGTAGCTTTGACTCTGCTAGGGTGCCGGCATCAATTAACGCCTGCTGGTTGGCGTTGGCACCGCCTTGGTCATTGGGTAGGAAGGCCAGGTGCCAGGCATTGCTCGCTTGGGGGTCTAGGCGTCGCAACTCGGTTTCCAGCATGGCGCCGTGGCCGCTGCTGTAGCGTGGCGTAACGGTGGCATCCATGTTCGGCGCAATGTTCCAATACCAAGGTTGGGCATAGTCTAGGCCGCTGCTACTGGCGCCCAGGGTGGGAAATAACAAGCCGCTCTGGCGCTCGCCGCCCACAGGAAACACGATATAGGGCGTATAAAATACCGGCACCCCGTTAATTTTGACCGTAATGTCGCGGCCGCTACCCTGTGCGGCTTTTGGGTCAATTTTGAGTTCTTCACCCTCCAGCAGCCAGGTTTCGTTGCCGGGTTCGCAGCTGGTGATTTCGCCTTTGTGCAGGATAACTTCGCCGTTGGCGCGCTGTTCGATCTGCTCGGCAGAGCCTCGTAAGTGTGTGGCATGAAGCACAAATTGACCGCGGTTAAAGCGCGCTTCGTTGCGGCTCATATTCACTTTGGCGTCTTTGCCGCGAATGAGCGTGCCGGGTTGGCGGATCTCCACACCACCTTCAAGACTGGCTTCTTCGCTGCGTTTGTCGTAACTCATTTGGCCAGCGTGCAGGCGGCGTGTGCCTTGGCGTACATCCACTTTGCCGCGCAGCTGCACCTGTTGGCCGTCCACCATGTCGGCGGCGTTGGCGTCTACACAAATGGGCTCTAGGTCGAGGTTTGCCGGTGCGGCTTCGTTGCTCAGAGGGTCCACATAGAGCCCACTGCAGGATGGCCCCACCTGCTGCTTTTGCGCAGGCGTTAATTGCTCGAGGGGCACCCAGTCAAGGTTTTGCTCGGCGTAGCAGGGCAAGCCGGCCAAACCGGTGAGCAGTAGCGCGCGCCTGCGACTTGCCCGTGGGGATCCATTGTGGCGAACTGGGCGCTTGGGCATACTTGCGGTCACTTCGAGGATTTGGTGAATAAGCGGGCGATTGTAAAGGCCGCACCCTCGGCTGACTACCTAAAGCGAGTGACTCATGACAAAAGACAGCGCCCTACCAGACTATGCGGCCCTTCAGCAGTGGTGGGTGGACCAGTTTGCCGCGCGCGGACAAAACGCCCCGCCTTGGCAAGCGCTCAGTGGCGATGCGGGTTTCCGGCGTTATTTCCGTCTCGCCAGCACGCCGCCGCAACTTGCCGTATACGCGCCGCCGGCCACGGAAAACACGCGGGCCTTTGTGGCCATAGCGCAGTACCTGCGGCGTTTTGACTTGGCGGCGCCAGAGATTCTCGCTGTAGATTATGACGCCGGCTTTCTGTTGGTGGAGGATCTGGGCGCAGAACTTTACCTACCGCATCTTACTCCCGGCTCAGCTCAAGAACTTTACGCGCAGGCTATGCAAACTCTGTTGCAGCTGCAGCAGGTGCCGGTGGACCCGCAGATTTTCCCAGCCTACGAAACCGCCAAATTGCGCAGCGAACTAGAGCTTCTGCCCCAGTGGTTTATTGAACAATTGCTGGACTATCGGCTCAGCCGTGATGAATACGGCCTGTTGCACGGCTGTTTTGCTAAATTGGAGCAAGCGGCTGGTCAGCAGCCCAAGCGAATCGTGCATCGCGACTTTCACAGTCGCAATCTCATCTTACGCCGGGACGCCGCCGGCCAATTGTTGCCCCCTGGGCTGATTGATTTCCAAGACGCGGTGATTGGGCCCATAACCTATGATCTGGTCTCCCTGCTACGCGACTGTTACATCCATTGGCCGCGCGCCCAAGTGGAGCGTTGGGTGCAGGGGTATGAACAGAGCGCACGGGCGGCGGGTATTATTCCCAACTTGCGTGCGGGGGAGTTTTTGCGCTGGTTTGACTGGATGGGCCTGCAGCGACACATGAAAGTCTTGGGTATTTTTGCGCGCTTATCCCTGCGCGACGGCAAGCAGGGTTACCTCAACGACTTGCCATTGGTGCTGGCTTATACCCTGAGCGTGGCGCGCCGCTACAGTGAATTCCGCCCCTTGGTGGCGTGGTTCGAGCAGCACCTTTTGCCACGTATCATCGCGCAGCCTTGGTATCGCCGGTTGGATGTTGACCTATGAAGGCGATGATTCTGGCCGCCGGTGAAGGCCGCCGCCTGTTGCCGCTCACCCAGCACACCCCGAAACCGTTGCTGCCCCTCGGCCATACCACGCTGATTGGCCACCACCTGCAGCGCCTAGCCGCGGCAGGTTTTCGTGAAGTGGTAATTAACCTTGCGCACCTCGGCGCGCAAATTCAGCAAGCGCTGGGCGATGGCAGCGGGTTTGGGCTGCATATTACCTATTCACCCGAACCCTATCCCCTTGAAACCGCCGGCGGCATAGCCCGCGCATTGCCCCTGTTAGGTGATGCACCTTTTGTGTTGATCAACGGTGATGTGTTAACCGATTACCCGCTGGACCTGTTGCGCCGCCCGTTGCAGGGGCTGGGGCATTTAATTCTGGCACCCAATCCGCCGGAACATCCATTGGGCGATTTTGCCATGGACAGCCAAGGCCGTTTGTTCCCGCGCGGATTACTGCCGGGCTTTACCTTTAGTGGTATTAGCCTGCTGCATCCGCAGCTTATTGCCAGTTACCCGCAGCGCCGGGAAAAATTCGCCCTACGTGAAGTGCTGGACTGGGGTATGGAGGAGTGCCAGCTTAGTGCCGAACTCTACACGGGACGCTGGTTGGATGTGGGTACGCCGGAGCGTTTGGCGCAGGCACAGACTTGGTTTTAGCTGTAATCGGAATTTTGGCGCCGCCTAGCGGCGCAGTGCATTGGCTTTGAGAATGACGCTGGAGATGTGCGATTTGATACGCTGCAGCGCCGCTATGATGGTGGGGTCAATATCGGGCAGCGCGGTGGTATGGGTCAGCGCCACAAAACCCAGCGCTTCGGCACCGTGATGAATGGGCGCAATCAATGTGTTCTCCGGCGTTAGGAATAAATCCCACAAAGGCTGCAGTGGCGAATCTTGAAAGCGTAGGAGCGGCTGCACGGGATCTGGTGATTGCGCCAAGCTTGCGAGGGCGGCGGCAAAATCGGGTGTGATTTTGAAACACTGTTCCCCAATCTGCCGATGGCCCTGCGCCAGTGCGGCAGAGCACACCAACTGTGATTGCGCATCAAGCTGCCAAAAACTGGCGCCGTTGGCGGTTTCGACGATATTCAACATTTGGTCGAGCAACGTAAATACGAGTTTGTCTGGGTCCATTTCCTGCTGGAGCGACGCAATAATATTGTCCAGTACTACCAATTCATTTTGCGTGGCGATGTGCTCAAAATTATTGTCGTCAATTTTGCGCTCCATAGCGCGATGGATTTGTAACAGGCGCAAATGGCTGGCGGTGCGCGTGAGTAATTCGTGTTTGGAGACTGGCTTGGTTAAAAAATCGTTGCCGCCCGCCACATAACCCCGCACCAAGTCGTCGCCGT
Organism: Thalassocella blandensis; assembly: GCA_945882995.1. GTDB lineage: Bacteria > Pseudomonadota > Gammaproteobacteria > Pseudomonadales > Cellvibrionaceae > CAMCXE01. The sequence goes on from CAMCXE010000016.1 coordinate 24,953, forward strand.
AATCTTTGGCTGTTAAAAATATAATGGGCAAATGATGCACTTGGTGTGTCACGCGAATGCGCATCGCGGTTTCAAACCCATTCATGCCAGGCATCATCACATCCAATATCGCCAAGTCGATATCATCGCGCTCTTTTAATAATTGCAAGGCTTGGCTACCACTGGAGGCTTCAACAACGGTATGTTGGTGGAGGCCTAAAATACCGCGCAACACCATACGGTTAATCGCGTCGTCATCCACCACCAGAATGGTAAATCGGCCGATAATATCCGCTGGCATCAATAGGGGAGCCGCATTGATTTGTGCTGCGGACACTGGCGGCGTGCCAGTCTGTGGTGTGGGTGTGGGTGTGGGCGTGAGCGTTGCCGGCGCAGCAGTTGCCGCCACTGCAGCGGCTAGCGCGGCCTCTCCTGCGTCGTCGGCGGGCGCCAAGGGCAGGGAAAAATAAAACGTTGAACCCTTGCCCAGCGTCGAATTTATTTTCAGTTCGCTACCGTGGCGTTGCACCAGTTGTTTACAAATGGCCAGCCCCAAGCCTGTACCGCTTTGGGTGCGTGTGGCCTCATTTTCGAGCCGCGAAAATTCGATAAACAACTTGCTTTGATCTTCCACCGAAATGCCCGAGCCGGTATCAATCACTTCGATAATGAGGCTTTCATGGTCGGTGCGGCAGTTCAATATCACGCTGCCTTCCGCCGTGAATTTAATGGCGTTGCCAACCAGGTTAATCAGCACTTGTTGAATACGATTGGGGTCCGCTATAACCAGCGGAGTCGTGGCCGGAATATTATTAATGAGTGTTAACTGTTTGCCGTTGATGAGCGGCCTCACCAATTCAGTGATGATGCAGGAGGCATCATAAATGGACGTGGGCTTAAGGTTGAGGTCGAGGTCGCGCTTGGATATTTTTGAGAAATCCAAAATATCATTAATCAGATAGGATAAACGCCGGCCACTGATGGAAATCATTTCAAGCGTAAAACGTACGCCGTCACTAATGGCGCCTTGTGAGCCGCCAATTAAAGCGTCAGATAGCCCAATAATTCCATTCAGCGGCGTGCGCAGTTCATGGCTGGTGTTGGCCAAAAATGCGTCTTTTAATTTGTCGACTTGCTGCAATTTGGCGTTAAGGGCTTTTTCGTGGTCGAATTCAAGGCGTGCTTTTTCTTGCTCAAGTGCCAGGCGATCTTGCGCATGGCGGTGGCGCAGGCGGTTGCGTTGTTGGCAATAGACGCCGTAGAGGCCAAATAGCATGAGCATGCTATAAATGGCATAGGCAGAGTGTGAAAGCCAGGGTGCGGGTTTCACGCGCACCTGAATACGGTCGCCATCCACATTCCAATGCCCTAAATTATCACTAGCTTTCACTTTGAAGACATAATCACCGGCGGGTAAATTGGTATAGGTAGCACTGGTGTGTGAGCCTATATCAATCCAATCATTATCAAATCCTTCTAGCATATAGGCGTATTGATTTTTAAACGGCGAGCGGAAACTTAAGGCGAAAAAGTCAAAACTGACCATGGTGTGTTCGTGCGTTAGCGTAATACTGTCGGTGTGTGTAATGGCTTTTTGTAAAACGGAGCCGGGTTCGCCAATGGCCACTGGTTTGTTAAATAGGCGTAAATCAGCAATAACCACCTTCGGCGGGCGTGTGGATTGAGCAAAAAACGCTTGTGGATTTAAAATATTCAGCCCTGCGGCACTGCCTAAATAGAGGTTGCCCAGGGCGTCAAAATAAGAGGCGTTGCGATTAAAATTATTGCCTACTAAACCATCGCTTTTCGTCAGCGTGATAATCGCGCCAGTCTTGGGGTCAATGCGCGCTGCGCCGTGTACCGTTGTCGCCCACATATAACCCTGCCCGTCTTCGCGCAAACTGGCCACATAGTCGGAAGGCATACCCTGTTCGCGGGTGTAATTTTTATAGGTGCCGGCCTCGGGGTTGTACTGCGTCACCCCGCCTTCGCGGGAAGTCAGCCAGATGTTGTGTGAACTATCTTCAGTTATCGCCACAATATAATTGCCGAACATGTTAAGCCCGTCCGGACGCTTTAAGTGATGGGCAAATTGTTTGGTGCTAGGGATAAATTCGTCCAAACCATTGCCGGTGCCTACCCAAATGCGGTGTTTGGAGTCTTCAAATAACGCATTAATACTGCGGTCAATAACGCTATGGGGGTCGTTAGGATTGGGCATAAAGCGCTCAAATTTTTCGCCGCCCAACCAATGGTGTAATCCCCCCTCCGTGCCCACGTACAGTTGTGAGTCCTGCGTGTGCAGCAGTGACCATATATAGGGGTTACCAATGCCGTCAGTACTTCTTGGCAAAATCGGCAGCTGATGAAATTTCCCCGTCGGTGGGTCGAACAGATGCAGGCCGCCACCCCAGGTGCCCACCCACAGCTGGTTGTTGTTAGCCAGCGCTAGCGACAAAGCCGCGTTGGCGCGAAGTCCATGGGGGTTTAGTTTATCCGGTAAAAATTGGGTGGTTTCGCGGGTTTTAGGGTCGTAAAGATTAAGTCCGTTTTCCGTGCCTATCCATAATTTACCGTCAGCCGCCGGTTGAATGGATAAAATACCGGGATCGCTAAGCCCATTAGTGCGCGCGGTCTCGCGAAGGATTTGATTGGCCGATTGGTTGAGTAGATCTACTCCGTAGGGGAATAATCCCACCCAGATATCGCCATTATCTGGGTCGACATAAACGCCCTGTGCTTTGGAAAATGCGAGGGAGTCTGGATTCAGTGGGTCGTTGATATTGGCGGTGAAGGTGTCTGTGGTGGCGTCATAGGATTGTAAGCCGCCGCCTTCGGACACCGCCCACAGGGTACCGTTTTTATCCTCCGTGAAGCTCCACATGCGTTGATCGGGGGTGACTTGTGGGTAGTGTTGAAATTGCTCGGTGGCGGTATCAAATTTAAAAATGCCCGCGCCAAAGGTACCTATCCAGAGCGTGCTCGGCGCTTTAAAAAATAGCGCGCGTACATCCATATCCGGGAGCGCGTGAGGCGAGGTTTCTTTCGGGTACCAGGTGATTTTTTGGGTGCCGGGTTCAAATTTGGCAAAGCCGTTACCGCGAGTGCCCACCCATACCAGATCGTCGCCGGCGGGCAACGCCGTTTGTAAATGTTTGCCGGCAAAGGCTGGTTCGGCAGGCATCATGCGCAGGCTGGCGTCTAGGTGGTGCAGCCCGCTGGCGGTTACTACCCAAATATTGTGGTGGGGGTCTTCTGCCAGATCGCGCACATCGCCAAATGGCGCGCCGCGGCTGTCTGTGGTAAACACGCTGAAATTATCCAGCTCACGGTTGTAGCGGCTAATACTTTTACCGGTTGCAGCCCACAGGTTTTGATTGTGGTCCAGCATCAGGTCCCATACGTAGTTTTCGGCAATACTGCTGGGCACATCTTGGCGATGCCGATACACCTCAAATTTATGACCGTTAAACCGCGCCAAACCGGACTCGCCGCCAAACCACATAAAGCCGTCGCTATCCTTAAGGATAGCTTTTACAAAGCCGATGCTCTCATTGTCATTGGCTTCGGCACCCAAAAAATGCACAAAACGCCAAGCCTCTTTCGGCGGGCCATTACCTGCGGCTGGCGCCATGCCGTAAAGCAGCGCCAACGTTAGCAGCAGGAAGCGACTTACAAGGGGCATGTCCAAAATCCATGGTTGGGCTTGCTGAGTATAGCTGGGAAGAGTTGAATGCCAAGCGCGGCCCAAATGTGATACCGGTTAAGTGCCGCGGGAGTTTACCCCATTGCGCGCCGCGGCAGCCACGCCGCCCATGGGCCGGCGTTTGAATACGGGCACGCGAAGCCAATGCTCAGGTAGCGGTGATGCCTTGAGTGCTGCGGGCAAAAGGGTTTCGCCGTAATAGCGAATTATGGGAAAGGCATCCACTAAAGCGTATTCAGACAGGAGATAAACCGGGTGCTCCGAGCGGCGTGCTAGGGCAGGGAAATTGAATGTGTGAATGGGATGAAATCGCTACCACGGGTGCCAGTGATTGGCCGAAAAACGGTGCCACGCGCAATGGTGATGATGGTAGCCGGCCTTTGGCGCTAGAGCGCGGCGTGGTGCCGGTTTTATCTGTTTAGGTGCACTAGCATTGACTATTTGTTGCGCCGGTTGGCACGCCGACACAATTGTGCCCCTGGCCCGCAACTTTTCTGTGTATTGGCTATCCCAACTCAGCTTTTTGCGGGTTGCCCCCCCACTCCCCCCCAAAAAAACCGGCTGGTATTTTGTTGGATACCGGTTATCGTTACCCTTGTTTTAACCACCACCTACCACTGAATTTTGGAGCAATTATGAACACAAAAACTCTCGCTCTTGGCGCCGCGTTTATGGCCACCGTGTCACTCGCTCCTGCAGCTCGTGCAGCGGATACGGGTTTTGGCGCCACACCCTTATCGGCAGGTTATCAGTTAGCCAGTAAAGATGCCGAAGGCAAATGCGGCGCGGAAGGCAAAAAATGCGAAGGTGCCTGCGGCGCCGACGGTAAGATGTGTGACGGCAAATGCGGCACCCAAGGCAAACACAAAGAGGGTTCTTGCGGCGCTGCAGACAAAAAGGCCGAAGGCGCTTGTGGTGCGAAAGACAAAAAGGCGGAAGGCTCCTGTGGTGCGAAAGACAAAAAAGCCGAAGGATCTTGCGGTGCTATGGATAAAAAAGCCGAAGGCTCCTGTGGCGCAGACAAAAAAGCCAAATAAGTTACCCAGCCCGAGGTTAGCGGCGTGACGGAGTTAATGTCAGTTTTGGGTGGTGCCGGTTTAGGCCTGCGCCGCCCACTGCTAAGCGAGCTGCAACACTGCTCCCGTGAGCAGATCAATTTTATGGAGATAGCGCCGGAAAACTGGATTAACCTCGGCGGCCGTATGGGTAAATCCCTGCGTCAATTTACCGAGCGCTGGCCGTTTGTGTGTCATGGCTTGTCGCTATCCATTGGCGCCCCTGCGCCGCTCAATCTGGACTTAGTGCACGCCGTCAAAACCTTCCTGCGCGAGCACCAGATTCACTACTACAGCGAACATCTCAGCTACTGTGGCGATACGGGCCAACTCTACGACCTTTTGCCCATCCCCTTTACGCAAGAAGCCGTGTTCTACGTCGCTGAGCGTATCCGCCAATGTCAGGACATTTTAGGGCAGCGTATTGCCATGGAAAATGCTTCCTACTACTGCGCGCCCAGTCATGAGTTAAGCGAAAGCGAATTTATCGGTGCGGTGTTAGCGGAGGCGGATTGCGACCTGCTGCTGGACGTTAACAATGTGTACGTCAACAGCCAAAACCACGGCTACGACCCACTGGAATTTTTGCGCAACCTGCCAGGCGAGCGTATTAGCTATCTCCACATTGCAGGGCATCAGCTAGAGGCAGACGACTGGCGCATCGACACCCATGGCGCGGCAGTGGTGCCCAGTGTATGGGAGTTACTGGCGGCCAGTTATCAGCTATTTGGGGTGAAACCTACCCTGCTGGAGCGCGATTTTAACCTGCCACCTGTAGCGGATTTATTCGCCGAATTGGACCAGATCCGGCACCACCAAGCTCAGGTTTCGCCGCCGGCTGTGACGGGGTGCTGATGCATAGCAAAGACCTGCAATTGGAATTTACCCGCTACCTGCGCGACCCCAGTGGCCCGCCACCTTTAGGCCTAGATGCGCGGCCAATAGGCATTTATGCGGACTTGGTGTACAACAATTTTGATGGATTTTTGGCGGGATTTTTCCCAGTGCTGCGCAGTTTACTGGCGGATGACCGCTGGAATAGTCTAGTGCGAGCGTTTGTGCGCGAGCACCACTGCCAAACCCCGTATTTTTTGGAAATCGGCCAAGAGTTTTTGCAGTTTTTAATGCAGTCCCCAACACAGCTGGCGGACTACCCGTCCTTTACTCTCGTCTTGGCCCACTACGAATGGGTAGAGCTGGCGCTAGATATTAGTAGCATCCAGCTGCCGCCGCGCCAACAGGTCGCCGATGTGTTAGACGGCTACCCGCAGCTCTCCCCACTGGCCTGGCCGCTTAGCTACCCCTATGCCGTGCACCGTATTGGGCCTGACAACCCAGCGCCGGAACCGGAGCCAACCCACCTCCTGGTGTATCGTAACCGCGCCGACGAGGTGAAATTTTTGGCCACCAATGACTGGAGCCAGCGGTTATTGCAATTGTTGTCCGGCCAACTCTCCGGTCGCCAAGCTTGCGCGACACTAGCGCTGGAACTGCAACACTCAGCGCCTGCACAGCTGGCGCTAGAGGCTCAGGACTTGCTACTAGAAATGGTGGAAATGGACATTGTTGTGGCGGTAACTGAGACGCCTGAGGACTAGGGTTGGTGTGGATACAGTCCATCCGGTATCGGGTATGACGTTGGGTGAGCCGGTGTCAGAAGCTGCTAATGCAACTAAAATTGCCTTGTTAAAATTAATTCTGAAAATAAATCCCTCCCCAGCCCTCCCTTTTTCAAAGGGAGGGAGTTGCGCCCCGTTTTGCAGCAAGAGGGGCGTCATCCCCAATCTGCCTGTAGCAAATAGGAAGTCATCCCTCGATTGCTCGCAGCAAGCAGGGAGTCATCCCTCGATTGCTCGCAGCAAGCAGGAAGTCATCCCCGATTGCTCGCAGCAAGTAGGGAGTCATTCCCCCTTTGTAAAAGGGGGCTAGGGGCAATGTCATTAAGTTAAGCCCTACCGCGCTCGTTTTGCACTGATATAGAAGCGTATTTTTCGAATTTTGGCATTGGATCTAACGAAGGATCGGCCGGGCCTTACGGCGCACACCGTATCAAGCAGCAAGGCGATATAGTGTTCA
>CAMCXE010000017.1 GCA_945882995.1 Thalassocella blandensis
GGGACTGCTCCATCTTTCCCTAGTGTATAAATTTTAATTTATGTGGAAAGATGGAGCTGGCGAGAGGCCTCGAACCCCCGACCGGCTGATTACAAGTCAGCTGCTCTACCTACTGAGCTACACCAGCGTAAATCTTCCCACACAAATTAGGTTCGCCCTAATTTGGAGGCGGGATTCTAGAGAATGTTTTAGGGCGATGCAATAGCTGAGCACAATATTTGTCGCTTTTCCAACGACTTGCTCACCCCCAGCAGGCTCTGCACAAGCTCCTCGCCGAGCTTAACTTCTTGCCCGGCGATCACCGCCACCCATATTTCTTTTTGTTGCAGCTGCTGCCCATCGCGAATCTTGGCATCGAGCCCTTTCTGCTGGAGCAAATCATAGAGCTTTTGCGCGGCCGGCCCGCTGTCGAATGCCCCTAAGGCTATGCCATTACTTAGCTCACCACTGGGAATGATGTAACTGTCAAAACCCGCCGCTTTGAGCAGATCCAGCTTCGCCTTAGCGGCTGACCGATCGGCCAAGGGGGGTAAATACACTAAAAAATTGGTGGCTATCGACACCTCGATTTCCTTGATTTTCGCTGGGATGTCCGCCGCTGCCAGACGGCTAATGGCGGCATCTGCTTGGGTTGACTTCTCGTAGGGGCCAAGCATTACACACATCTGCCGCCCCTCAGCTGGATCTCCTGGTGCCTGGACTGGAACCTCCTCATTGTGAGACAACGCCTCCGTTGTCGCGGGCAAGAGCGTAGCGTCAGCGGGACTGGGCGACACGGGCTCTATTCCTGCGGCGGGCTCCGCTGGCTCACCAAGTAATTTCACCAAGGCTACGCCGGGTGTGGGGCGATAATGTATCGCCGATCGGACTTCAGCGGCTTCATTCACCCACCCCCGGGAACCAGCGAATTGCCAAACGGCTAACAAAACGTTAAGCAGCAAAACTGTCAGAAAAATGCGGCGCATGACGTGTTTACTCAGAAAATTAATCAAACTCAGCGGGCAAGCTAAGGGCTAAACCATCGAGAACCAGATCGGCGACCAGCCGCTGTGCCAGCGGCACATCCGCGCAGGCTGCCGCCAGCCAAGCCGCGTCTCCGCCACAGAGGATTAACTGGCTATTGGCCGGTAGCGCGGCGGCAGCGGCCAGCACGCAGCCTCGGGCTGCAGCCGTGGCCGCCGCGGACACGCAGGAGGCGGTGTCCCGGCCCGGCTGCAGTCTGACCTCGTTCCGGCTGTTGTCAACTCTCACGCGCTGCGTATTTTGGTTTAGTGCCTGTAACATCTGCTCGCGCCCCGGCAATATATAACCACCCAAGTGCTGTCCATCCGCGCTGATGCAATCCACGGTGAGCGCGGTTCCAGCATCCGCTACGATCAGCGGGCCGCTGGCATGAATGCGCGCCCCCAGCATCGCCAGCCACCGATCCACCCCTAGGGATTCTGGATTCACGTAACCATTAAGCAAGCCGCCAACCTCCCGACAAGGGGTGGCAAATTCGGGTGCGACCTGCAGCTTGCGTTCCAGGCGAAGCGCGATCAATTGATTTTCATCCGCCGAGCGCACCGAACAGACGCGCACCCGATGCACCTTGATTAGGTCGCACCCCCAAGGCAACTCGTCTCCCGCGAAAAACTCGGCAATTGAGAATACACCTCGCCCCTGACCTCCAGTTAAGCGCCACTTACACCGACTGTTACCGATATCCAAATCCAGAATCATGGCTTTACTCGCACAGATATTTCCCCACCCTGCAGCGCCACCCAACCTTGGGCAGTCTCCAACCAAAGGGCGCCACTGGGGCTGAGATGACGGCAAACTCCCTCCAAGGGGACTGAGCCACCCACGACAAAAATCTCGCGATCACGATAAGCATTGCACCCCTCCCAGCGCTCGCGATAGGGTGCAAAACCGGTTGTCGCATAGGTCGCGAGCAGCGGCAAAAGGGCGCCAAGCAAGTGCGAGGCCAGCTGATTGCGATTGATGGGCGCGAGCTCTTCACTCAAGGCCGCCCAAGGCTGATCGATGCTGGCGGCCTGCGCTGGGGACATGGCAAGATTGAACCCCACCCCCAGCACCAGATGACACTGCCCACTGAGATCGCCGCCAATTTCCAGCAGGATGCCGCCAAGCTTTCGCCCATGCAGAAGCACGTCATTTGGCCATTTAAGACTCAAGCCCTCCACGCCCAGCGCGGCGATCGCCTCCACCAACACCACACCCACGGCCAGACTTAAACCCTCCAAACTGCTCACACCCTGCTCATACTGCCAGCCCAACGAAAACGTTAAATTACAGCCGAGTGGACTCACCCACGTGCGTCCACGCCTGCCGCGCCCGCTGGTTTGCTGCTCGGCCAACACGAGTTGGCCTCCAATGGGCTGCGCAGCCGCCAAGCGCAGCAAATAGCTATTGGTGGAATCGACGCTGGCCATCACCTCTACCGCCGTGAGTAGCGCATTGTGGGCAGGGGACAAATGGTGACGGATAGCCTGAGCATTCAACAACGACAAAGGTTTTGCCAAGCAATAACCGCGTCCACGCTGACTGCCAACATCCAAACCCGCGGCCTGCAAGGCTTGCAACTGTTTCCAAATGGCTGCCCGACTCACCCCTAAACCGCGCCCCAGTTCCTCGCCGGAATGGCAGCACCCATCCGCCAACAGCAGCAATAGACGCTGCTGCACTTCAGTTAGCAACAAAATCAACTCCCCCGACAATAGCGTCAAAACCACGTTGCCCTAGGTATTCTCGTTGGCAACGCTCACCCAAACGCGCATAGATTTCATAACCGATGGTGCCGCCAGCTAACGCCAAAGCGTCGGCCGAATTGTCAGCGCCGAGCAGCTCGATCCAATCGCCCGCCACCAAGGGTTGCTGCAGGTCGGTGACATCAAAAACTAAGGAATCCATGGACACGCGCCCCACCATAGGCACTGGGCACCCGCCCACCAGAGCCTCAACTCGGTTGCCAAAAGCGCGTAACAAACCGTCGGCGTAGCCGCCGCACACGGTGGCCAACCGACGCTCACTCGAAGCCAGATAACTGGCGCCATACCCCACCGCACTGCCGGCGGGCACGCTGCGCAACTGCATGATTTGCAGGGCCAAACTCGCCACAGCATCGGTAGGATTCCGTGGGAACCCTGGGTTAATTCCATAAAGTGCCGCACCGGGACGGACCAAATCAAAGTGAAATTCCGGGCCGAGATATATACCCGCCGAATTGGCCAAGCTAGCGCGCAGGCTTGGAAACAAGGCTTTGGCGTGGCCCAATGCGCCCTGAAACCCTTGCAACTGCTGACTATTGAGCGGGTGTTGTGGCTGGTCGGCGCAGGCTAAGTGGCTAATCAATAAATTAAACCCCGCTTGGTGCAGCGCCTCGGGGCGTTTTAGAAGATAGGTAAACTCCGGCAGGTCCAGCCCAAGGCGATTCATGCCCGTATTGAGCTTAATCGCACAGCTCGCCGGCATAGGTCCTTTGGCGAGATTGCCGAGGTAGCGCTCCGCCATTGGCAATGAAATCAATACCGGCGTTATGGCGGCGCGAGCAAACTCGCTTTCATCCCCCGCCTCGCAGCCCTGCAAAACCAGTATGCGCCCGGCAAGGGGAAGCACTGCGCGAAGCTCGAGAGCCTCCGCCAGCGAGGCTACAAAAAACTCGCGGCAGCCTTGCTCAAAAAGCGCTTGTGCAACAGGGCGCATGCCCAAACCATAGGCGTTAGCTTTCACTACAGCCCCGCATTGCGCCCTGGCCGCTCGGCGCTGCAAGGCAGCATAATTGGCTCGCAGGGTATTTAAATTGATGCGCAGGCGCGGGTGGCTAGAGGGCATAAGCTGGCCTGAGAAGAAAACGCCACATCTAATCAAATGCATTCGCAAATTACCAGCAACGAGCGTAATTTCTCCGTCGTCGGCTCTCCGTACAATTTTAGAGAAAAGACACATCCTTCCGCAATTGCCTAGGCGCCAGCTGCCTAAGGGCGGCCAACTTAATTAAGCGATGACATACCCCTCGGCAACTCCCTAGCGTAAAATCCCGCCGCTCTTAAACGCTGCTCGGAGGCCCACGATGACCCAAGACCAACTTAAACGCGCGGTTGCCCAAGCGGCCTTGAATTATGTGCTGCCAAAACTCCACTCAAGTGCAATTATTGGTATAGGTACCGGCTCCACGGCCAATTGTTTTATCGATCTTCTGGGTGAGCATAGCGGCAGCTTCCGAGGCGCTGTAGCCAGCTCAGACGCCAGTGCGGCACGGCTCGAGGCACTGGGAGTCCCCGTCTTCGACCTCAATAGCCTGGACCAAATGGTGGCTTATGTTGATGGCGCCGACGAATGCAATCCGGCGCTTGAACTGATCAAAGGCGGTGGCGCCGCACTAACTCGGGAAAAAATTGTGGCCGCCGCCGCCGACGAATTCATTTGCATTGCCGATGGCAGCAAATGGGTTGAAACCCTAGGCCGGTTCCCTTTGCCCGTTGAGGTTATTCCCATGGCGCGAGCCTATGTGGCCCGACAGCTGGTGAAGCTAGGCGGTAGGCCGGTGTATCGCGAAGGGATAATTACCGATAATGGCAACGTGATTTTGGACGTACACGACCTACAGATAAGCCAACCAAAAATGTTGGAGCAGCAAATTAATCAAATCACTGGGGTGGTATGTAATGGACTCTTTGCGTTGCGACCTGCAGATGTTGTGCTGCTGGGCACAGCCGATGGCGTGCAGCTACTGCGTAACCGCGTTGCCCTTTAACCCAAATGCCGCTGTTAAATATCAGAAAATATGCATACCACATTGAATAAATGGCTCGAAGAGCTAGAAGATGAAACCACGATTCTTGACTCATGTGAAATCAATAAAGAGTCACGATCAAATATGGTTTCATTAGACTTCAACGAAGGCTTACTCAAAGAGTGTGGTAAGGAGTCGTTAATAGAGTTCCTGGATGGTTGCGCTAAACTCTACCAGCGTAAGGGCAGAAATCTGCAACTAGTTTTCTACGCATGGTTTGATGAGTCAGCGGGTCAAATTCGCATATCTGCAGTGAGCCAGTGTCACGATAAGCTGCCTTTTTCTTGCAAGTTAAAATTTACTAGTTTAGCTGAGTTGGTAAATGGTATTTATTCCAATGACTCAGGCTTGTACACCAAGGGCGCTCTAGATGTTTGGTACCAAAAAATTTAACAAACGTAATCAGGTCGAATTTTATGCCGGCGCATTTTGTGTGGCGGGGGCTGCTGCCACACAGAACTACCTCTGTGAATTCGCCTGTTACGGGCGCTTGAGGCGCATCTGAGATTTTCAGGCTTACGCCTTGTCTTGTCCAAAAATACCCTATGCTAGAATGTGCTCGCTTTTACTCACCCAGCCGCGCTTAGTACCCCGGCTTTCCCTAGTTTGGACCCTGCCCATGACCGCCTCAGCCTCATCACCCAGCAAAACCTCCCTCGACAAGGACAAAATTAAATTCGTATTGCTAGAAGGCGTACACCAATCGGCTGTAGACGCCTTACACAAAGCGGGTTACCACAATATCGACGCCATCAAAACCGCCTTGACCGGTGAAGAATTGATCGCTCGCATTAAGGACGCACAATTCGTAGGCCTGCGGTCGCGAACCCAATTGACCGAAGACGTGTTGGCTGAATGCCCCAAACTCATGGCTGCGGGGTGTTTTTGCATTGGCACCAATCAGGTGGATTTGAAAGCCGCCCAAATGCGCGGTGTGGTGGTATTCAATGCCCCCTATTCCAATACCCGCAGCGTGGCAGAGCTAACCATCGCCGAAGCCATTTTGCTGCTGCGCGGCATCCCCGCCAAAAATGCCAGCTGCCATCGCGGCGAGTGGGATAAATCAGCCGCCGGCTCCTACGAAATTCGCGGCAAAACCCTGGGTTTGATCGGCTACGGCGCCATTGGCAGCCAGCTAAGCGTGCTGGCGGAAAGCTTAGGGATGAAAGTGGTGTTTTATGACGTGATCAGCAAGCTGCCCATGGGCAATGCCCACCCCTGCCACAGTCTTAACGAACTCTTAGCGCAGGCCGATATTGTGAGCCTGCACGTACCCGAGCTAGACAGCACTAAAAATCTTATTGGCGCCGCCCAATTAGCCTGTATGAAGCCCGGCGCCATTTTACTGAACGCCTCACGAGGTACAGTGGTCGACTTAGACGCGCTGGCCGACGCACTGCGCAACAAACACTTAAGCGGAGCCGCTATCGACGTCTTCCCCGTGGAACCCACTGGTAATGACGAAGAATTTATAAGCCCGCTGCGAGCCTTCGATAATGTCATTCTCACGCCGCACATCGGTGGCTCTACCATGGAGGCGCAGGAAAACATTGGCTTGGAAGTGGCCGACAAACTCATTAAATATTCGGACAACGGCACCACCACCAGCTCGGTGAACTTCCCCGAGGTGGCACTACCCGCTCAAGCGAACGTGCACCGACTATTGCACGTTCACCAAAACGTGCCCGGCGTGCTGATGGCCATCAACCAAGTATTTTCACAAAATAACATCAATGTGGCGGGGCAATATCTGCAAACCAAGGACTCCCTAGGTTATGTGGTAGTGGATATTAATTCGCCCTATAACGAAGCTGCGCTGGAACAATTACGCAACGTACCTGGCACAGTGCGTTGCCGCGTACTTTTTTAAGGAGAACACTATGGGTTATGCCTTTACGCTGGGTTTTAAAGTCCGCGACTATGAATGCGACTTGCAAGGCATAGTGAATAACAGCGTCTACCAAAACTATTTAGAGCATACGCGTCATGAATTCCTGCTAAGCCGCGGCATCAGTTTTGCGGAAATGACGCGGCGTGGTATTCATCTGGTGGTGGTGCGGGTGGAGATCGACTACAAAATGTCGCTGGTGAGTGGCGATGAATTTTGGATTGGCCTGAACGTGGCGCGCAAATCGAAGGTGCGAGGCGTGTTTAGCCAGAACATCTACCGCCACCGCGACCAGCGCCTAGCGCTCACCGCCAACGTTGAATGGACGGCGCTAAACGCCAAGGGTCGCCCCTTTCAAGCACCCGAACTGGAAAGCATTTTTGATGACGAATAGGTGGCCGTTTGCTAGCTAGTCTGGCGGCCCTTGCCCTCGATGCTTGGCAACATCGCGTCTTCCGGGACCAACTCTTGTATCATTTAACAAGATAACCTAGGACCCCTGTTAGGTCTCATGATGAATTGCAGAATTTGCGGTCGGTCGCTGAATCAAGAAAATGATTTACTCTCCATAAACTGCGGGGGAGATTGCTGGAGCTGTATTGGTGAAATTGAAGCCCAGATGGGTTACGACCCTTCGTTTGAGAAAGTTAGCGGTGAGTTCGAATTAGGAGTGCGGCCAAATTTGGCTGGGGAAAAAGTGAATAAAATGGAACCGTTGACCGAGAAAGACAAAGAGGTATTTTTGGCCGCATGGGCCAATTTTGAACGAGGAGAAACAAAGGATTGCAAATGCACCTCTTGTGGGAGCCTCATTTTTTTCGAAAGGCGAGGCACTGCAATTTTGCATCACTGTTCTTGCGGGAAATTCACGGGCTCACTACGTGGGCTCTAAATTGCTCCAGTCAAGCAGCTATAGTACGTGATTACGTGCGCGCGGCCTAACAATCGCAAGCGCGCGACGGTTTTCCGTTGTGCCTCGTTCCACTACAAACCGCTCGTGTTACGGGCTTTAATCGACGACTTAGCGCCACCCCATTAATCCCGGCACCTTCATTCACTCTCTTGGCAAGGGTAACTCGATGCTCACACTATTCCCCGAAATCAGAACTCGCGCGACCCACCATTTAGCGGTTGACGACCTGCACAGGCTCTACGTGGAAGAAAGCGGTAACCCCGATGGTCTGCCGGTGCTGTTTATACACGGCGGGCCGGGTGCGGGCAGCAGCCCAAATGATCGACGTTTTTTTGATCCCGATCGATACCGCATAGTGGTATTTGACCAACGCGGCGCAGGGCGTTCCACGCCCCATGCCGAACTCACTGGCAACACCACCCCCAATTTAATCGAAGACATAGAGAAAATTCGGAGCCATTTAGGCATTGAAAATTGGGTGCTGTTTGGCGGGTCTTGGGGTTCTACGTTGGCGTTGCTTTATGCACAGGCCTATCCCGAACGGGTGCTTGGGCTAATCTTGCGGGGGATATTCCTCTGCCGGCAGGAAGACTTGGCGTGGTTTTATCAGGCCGGCGCGGATCGTATTTTCCCTGACTACTGGGAGGATTTTGTGGCTCCCATTCCGCCCCATGAACGCACGGATATGATGGAGGCCTACTACGATCGACTAACGGGCAGCAACGAGCTGGCCATGATGTCCGCCGCTAAAGCTTGGTCTACTTGGGAAGGCCGTTGCGCCACCCTGCGCCCCAACCCTGATGTTGTCCACCATTTTGCAGACCCGCACCGAGCCCTATCCTTAGCCCGTATTGAGGCTCACTATTTCGTGCACCATGCGTTTATGGAAACCAACCAAATTCTGCTGAATACCCACAAACTCAGCACAATTCCGGGAGTTATTGTGCATGGCCGTTACGATATCGTCTGCCCGCTAGACAATGCGTTTGCGCTTCACGCCGCTTGGCCGGATGCTGAGCTCAATATTATTCGCGACGCAGGACACTCATCCCAGGAGCCCAGTATCGTTGACGCACTGATCAAGGCTACAGAGGATATGGCGGATCGGCTACTCAACGAAAGTGACCTGCAGGGTTAAACCTAGAAACCTCAGCTGACCCGTAGTAGGGCTCAAACTGAGGTTTCTAGGTCAGAGGTAACCTGGCGCAGCGCAACGCCTAGCACTTGAAGCACTAGGCGTTGCGTCAATGGCTGGACCATGGCTGTTGCGACTCAAGCCTTGGCTAATCGCCTTAAACGCGTCAACAAGCCATTGTTGGAATCCGCCACCGTCTGTACCCACACTTTCCCTTCTCCGCTAAAACGACAGATCCATTTACGCCCCGCAAACCAGCTGGCGCGACGTTCGGCCAAATGCATATCGCAATCAAGGCCCGCGCTGAACGCCACCAGATTATCCAAGTTCACCAGATAATCCTCTTGCACATCCAGCTCCACTAAGCGGCCAGACGCACTAAACCACAACTGCCCGGCACCACTGCAATACATGAAGCTTGCACCATCAGCCGACACCATTTGACGGGCAAACGCGGCGCCTTCCGCTTCAAGAACCACAGCAGAACTCGCGGCGACAAACGATGAAGTGCGCAGGAAAAGCGGCGAATTCACCACCGATTGTCCAACCAACTCACCGGACACCGCAGGAGCAATCACAATTTGGCCCATGTGTTCTCGGGCCTGAATTTCACAAATGGCCAGCTGCTTGGGCGACAACAGGCGCATAAACGGAAATTGAGACGGCTTGCGCAACTGCAAATTACCGTCCAATGCCGTGGCGCTGCCCGCTTCCACCTTGAGTGCGTGACCGGGCGGAATGTCCACCGCCAATAACGGGCTGCCGGACTCGCCATCTACGGTAAATGACCAGTCGGCAATTTTTTCCGGTGCGCTCGCCGTGGACGGTAGCTCAGCTGGCGACGGTGCCGCGGCCGATGTTTCAGTCACATCCAAGGCCGGTACTGTGGCAGGCGACATCTCAGCTTTGGACAGGCCAACGAAAGGGTCTACCTCGACCAACACCGGCCTAGGTTCCGTTTCATCAAAGCGCTGGAAAGGATCAAAACGGAGATCAGCACTGATAGCCTGCTGCGCGTCGCTAAAACCTACTGCCAGTGGATCAAACGCCACAGCATGGGAGCCCTTAATATTCCCCCAATCACGCTCGGGCTGAATCACCAGCTCATGATCATTTTGCCAGTCTTCCTGCGCGGAGGCTTTTGCCACCGGCGTGTCCAACGGCGGCGCTTCGGTCTCCACAACTTGCGACTGCTCGAGCGGAGCTGTGGATAGGTCGGGGCCTCCCTTGGCGTCATTGTCGTGACTTGCGAGAGCAATGGCCGCTAGGGCCGCTGACACTTCTGCCGAAATTTGCGCCGCTAGGTGCTCTGGCGGCTGCTCTTCCTCAGTCCATTCATCCGCACCCTGTGACGCGGCATCGGCGTCTTCCTCATCCAGACCAAAGGTTAGATTGATCTTCACCTCCACTGGCGGTACAGGTGGCTCGGAACCCACCCCTCGATCAGCGGTGTTCACGCCGGCCACGTCAATGTCACCGCGCAAGCTAATTGCATCAGCTTCCGCACTCTGCACGAACTGAAAATGCGTGCCATCTTCAACCGAGGACTGATCCAAACTATGCGTCCCGGCCGCTTCGGTTTCTAATTCCAGTGTTTCGGCCACCAATTCTGCGAGGGCCAGAGGCTCCGGCTCGCGCACCTTGTCCTGCGTCAGCGCGGACAAATCACCCCATGCCGCAAATAGGTCCCGCGGCGCCTTCTCTTCGAGCTCTGCAATAATCTCAGCCGCTTCTTCAGCCACTAAATCTGCCGCTTGCGAATCTACCGATTCTAAGGCTGCGGGCTCTGCATGCTCCGCCACTGGGATCTGCTCCAGCGCTGCAGGCTGAACATCTGCCCCAACCTCTGTAAGTTCTAGACTGCGTTGAGGGAAGGCCCCCTCGACTATTACCGATTCGCCCAACTCAACCGCAATCGATTCAGAAACCGTCGGCTCGTCGTCCCAAGCACCAAAAGGATCCTCAATTACGTCTAGCGAGGGAGCCATGGCCGCTAGGTCGACGCCCAGGTCAACGCTTTCAACATCCGCACCCCAAACGCCCAAGCCTGACAGAGGCTCAAGTGTTTGTGAATCCTCATCGTCCAAGGCAGAGGCGACGGCCAGTACTTCCGCCTCCGCGACTGCTGCTGTAGCAACTGTGGTCGCAGCTTCGACTAACACTTCAGCCTCAGGCGCAGCGTCAAACAAGGTTTCAGACTCAGTGCGGTCACTAGCCTGCAGAACTGGCTCAGCGAATACTTCAGGCTCCAGGACGGCAGCAACCACTGACGGCTCAAGGGTCAACCCCAGAGCTTGCGGCGCTATAACACTGGGTTTTGGCGATAACGCGGGGGCGAGCTCCTCACCCCAAGTACCAAAGGGATCTTCAACAACATCGACAGGAGCCGCGATCGCCGCAAGCTCGGCGCCGAGGTCGACAATTTCCACTTCGGCATCAAATGCGGCGAACTCGGCCGCTAGATCGACGATTTCTAGGTGCTCGTCAAATCCAGCCAAGTCCAGCACCGGCTCGACCATTCCTGCAACCTCTTCCTCCGAAGTTAACGCTGCAGTGAGCGGCTCAGGCTGGGCGGCAACCTCGAGAGCTGCCTCTATGTTTATTGGCTCAGCGGCAATTTCCGCTGCGGTAACGACAACCGTAGCCTCGACTAACGTCGGCGCATCCAACGAGTCGGCGACCTTAACATCTGGCGCTAGCGCCTCGATTACCAGCTCCACGGGTTCGGTAGTTATGTGTGGCTCGCGGGTTGCGGCTGCATCAACAACCAACTCAACCAGCGGCTCTAGGGGCGCCGCCACCGAAGATTTCAATACTGACGACGACAAGTGCTCATCGTCCCAAGAGCCAAAAGGATCCTCAACAACATCCAGGGTGGGAGCAAACGCTGCCAGCTCAGTATCGAGATCAGCGATCTCCACATCCGAACCAAATTCGGACAAGTCCAGCGACGTTTCAACCTGCTCCAAAGCTTCAAAGTCCGCTGTCAAGATGGCAACAGTCGAGGCATCTGCATCCGCAATGGTAGGCGTTGCAACCACGGCTTCTGGTTCAACAGCGATTTCCGCCAAAATTTCCTCAGCGGCACTGACAACGGCCTGCTCGACCGTAATATCGGCCACGGCGGCCGCTGGAGCTTCGATTGCCAGCTCCACGGGTTCAACAATAATGTCCGCCTCTTGGGCTGCAACTACCTCAACAACCAGCTCTAGCGGCGCGGCGACTGGAGATTTCACCGTTGAGGACGAGAGCGGCTCATCGTCCCAAGTGCCAAAGGGATCCTCAACAATATCTCGGGAGGGAGCAAAGGCTGCCAGCTCAGTATCGAGATCGGCGATCTCCACATCTGAACCAAATTCGGCCAAGCCAAGCGACGCTTCAACCTGCTCTAATGCTTCAACGTCCGCAGTTAAGGCGGCGCCAGACAAGGCATCCGCAATGGTAGCTACTTCAACCACGGCTTCCGGCTCAACAGCTATTTCAGCCAAAGTTTTCTCAGCGGCGCTCAGAGTGGCCTGCTCTACACCAGCATCCGCCACGGCGGTCGCTGGAGCTTCGATTGCCAGCTCCAAGGGTTCAACAATAATGTCCGCCTCGTGGGCTGCAACTACCTCAACAACCAGCTCAACCACCGGCTCTAACGACGCGGCGGCTGAAGATTTCATCGTAGGGGTAGAAAGGGGTTCATCGTCCCAAGCGCCAAAGGGATCCTCAACAATATCTAGGGAGGGAGCAAAGGCTGCCAACTCGGTATCGAGATCAACGATTTCAACATCAGAACCAAATTCGGACAAGTCCAGCGACGATTCAGCCGGCTCCAATGCTTCAAGGTCCGCAGTCAAGGTGGCAGCAGACGAGACATCCGCCGCTGCATTTCCAATGGTAGGCGCTGCAACCACGGCGTCTGGCTCAACAGCGATTTCCGCAGTGGCGCTCAAAACGGCTTGCTCAGCCACACTATCCGCCGCTTCAAGTACCGTCGTCACAACTTCAGACTCAGTGGGTTCAATAACCCGCTCAGCAGTTTCAGCAATTATTTGAGGCTCTCGGGGCGCAGTAGCCGCGGGCGCGTCATCCGCCAGTTTCAGCTCCTTGGCCGCTACGACAGGGGACGCGGATCGCACCGGCTCATCGCCCCAAGAACCAAAGGGATCTTCAACGATGTCTAGCGAAGGAGAGAATGCCGCTAACTCGACGCCTAAGTCGACGACTTCCACATCGGGACCGAACGCCGCTAGATCCAGCGTTGGTTCAACCAACTCAGCAGCGGGAATATCCACAATCAATGCGGTGGCAGGCGGCTCAAATGGGGCCGCGGCTGCGGCCACAACTTCTCCCTCGGCAGCAATTTCCACTGGGGCAGCTGCGACAACAAGCGCCGGCGATACCTCCGGTAAAGGCTCAGCTTCAGCAGCCTCAATGACCAACTCATCGGCCTCGGCGATCACCTCTGGCTCTAACGGCGCTGCAGCGGCATGTGCTGCAAGGGCCTGCGCAGGCTCGCGCCCCCAAGTACCAAAGGGATCCTCAATAACCTCTAGCGAAGACCCAAACGACGCTAGCTCGGAGCCTAGGTCAACGCTGTCGGCCTCGGGGCCAAACGCCGCCAAATCCAGCGTCGGTTCAACAAACTCTGGGGTAGTAACGTCCAACATCAACGCATCAATAAGCGGCTCAGAGGAGGCGGTGATTTCAGCGGTGGAGACCAGAATATCTAACTCGGCAGCTATAGCCACTGGGGCAGCGGCCGCCGCGGCATCGACTAGCGGCGATATTTCAGGCAGAACCGCAAGCTGCGGGGCCTCAATGGCCAACTCAGCGGCTTCGGCGATTATCTCTGGCTCTGAGAGCGCAGCAACCACGGGGGCAGCAACGGCTGGAATCTTGGCGATAAGGGGCTTCGACGGCGTTGGTTCGTCATCCCAAGAGCCGAACGGATCCGCTACAAGAGACACAGATGGAGCAAACTCAACAAGCTCCGCGCCTAAATCGAAACTGTCCATGTCAGGGCCAAACTCGAAGAGGTCCAGCTTAAGCTCAACAGCTTCCGAGACTGCGGCGCCCGATGCCGCGGCAACTAATGACTCAAATTGAGGAATGATTTCGGACGTCTCGCTGAACCTCTTTGGCTCGGGCACCACTGTGGCTGATGCCTTGCCGGACGTCGCTACGGGGGCAGCTAACACGGCGACGGGCTCGGGCGAAGCTACAAATTCTGGCGTTGCAGCCACTAATTCAACCGGCGCCTCGGTGGGCTCGGTCAATAGCGCGGGCTCAGCTGGCGCAACACCAGCGCGACTATAAACCGGCGCCTCATCCCAAGCAGCCAGCGGATTTTTTGCCGCTGGCACCGACTTTTCTTCGGTATCACGTTCGGCTTTAGGTGTTGTGGCGGAATTTTTATTGGGTTTACCTGAGGGGCTGTCACTAAAAGCCCATTCCCGAGCCACTGGAGCGGGGGTCGGTGCGGTCGATGTCTCAGGCGAGGTGGAGGATGGTTGCTCGGCATCCAATGGCTGGAAATTAAACACTTTCCCATCGCCAGAGCGCGACATATCAACAATTTCAAATGGAACCTGTTGGCTTTCAACAAGGTCGGCAATATCAAGGAGAGACAAAGACACCGGAGCTTGCCCCGCAAGCGCCCGGGCGGCGGCAGTGCCCTCGATGTTCAGCGGTGACGTCAAAAACGCCGCCTGAGGCACGGCAAAGTCTGCGGCTTCACTGAAGGTATGCTCAAACTCGAGGGACTGAGCATCCAACAGCGCTGGCAGATCATCGTCGGACTCAGGGATAACAAACGATGCGGGCTTAACATCTGCAGGTTCATCATGGGTAGGGCAGCCGCCTAGATCATCCGCAACCTCGCCAAGCTGATAGTCTATGGCGCCTACTATGAATGCAGAAGACTGTAATTCTTCTTCATCCTGAGCATCGCCCAGTGTATCCGGCAGATCGGCTGCCAGTTCGCTAGGCTGCTTAGCGGTGACTTCAGCCCCCAAGCTTATGGCTTCGGGCGCACTGACTAGGCTCGCCACTACTGGGGCCACCGAGTGGGGGCCGGTTTTTTCCGGTGCTCCGCTGACTTTCAAATCACCAGCGGCGCTGGCACTGGACGGAATGACTAAATCAAAATCTAGGCTTTCGGCCAACCGGGCCTGCTCGTTTAGAATTGGCTGCGGACTAGACTCTAACTCCTCTTGCCCTCCACTCTCAAAAACTTTCGCCGCCAAGGGTTCTCGCTGGGCGTCCTGCGGCGGAGCGGCTTCCAGCACCACCGGCATATGTTCAATATATGCCCCAAGACCCAAGCGTTCCAGTGCAGTAACAAAACGTTCGGCGGTGCCGATATCCACATTTTTTTTAATCGCCAAAGGTGCCTTGGCCAGCATTTTTTTGGCTTGTTGCTCGTTCAATTTAAACAATTTGCTTAAGGCGCCTAGGGCGTCTTCGGTGCTCTGCTTGTACAACAGTTCGCCAGTGAGCAGAACATTCACAGTATTTTTCATAATCGTTATTCACACCTATACAGATCAAAATTAAACAGAACGCGCAAAGTCGACAGCTTCGCAGGGGAGCCAAACATTAACAGGGACTAACCGCCGAGACGAGCCCGCCGCAGAGCCAAAAGCTATAAGCCAGCAGGGCAAGAGTCTCAATGGTTAGAACGGGGTACGGGGAAGCGAGCTAAAGCGTGGAGCCTGCAAGTAGCATAATTTGAACATTTTACAACTCATTGCACAATATTTAACCGACGCTAAACTTCGCATTATGTCGGATAAATCCTTTTTTCTACGCTCGGCCCCGCCTAATATTGGGGAAACGGGCAAATGACCGCAAAGTTCTACCAGTGAGTGACGTTTAGCCCTAAGGAGTCGGCGCCTCACGCCCGCCCCCTACCCTATGCGCCTCTAGCGCCGTCTTAAATTCCTTGTAGTGACTGAGCAAATGGTCCACAGCCAGCAGCAAATCTCCCTCTGCCGAATAGATGCGCAGGAGCTGCAGTACCTTATTGTCCTTAATTTCACCCACACGTTGCCAACTATGCTCCTGAGTGCCGAGCCGCGTGGTCACACGCAACGCTGTGTCGCTAAGCTCCACGCGCACACCAATAAACTTTTCCCAGCGCAAACCGACGAGGGAAGCGATCAAACTGAGCACAGCCGCAGCGGCTAAGGTCACGCTCACCAGACGCTCACCAAGCACCCACTGCTCCACAGCAAAATGGCCAAGGGCAAGCGTTAAGAGCGGCAAAGCAACGACCAAACTATAAAGCACAGCAACCAAACTGACAGAGTGGCGATAGATCATAAGCAAGCCATTGGTGTAATTA
Source organism: Thalassocella blandensis (assembly GCA_945882995.1). Taxonomy (GTDB): domain Bacteria; phylum Pseudomonadota; class Gammaproteobacteria; order Pseudomonadales; family Cellvibrionaceae; genus CAMCXE01. Next base: position 16,065 of record CAMCXE010000017.1, read on the forward strand.
GTGAGGGACAAATGACCGGCAACCGGGTTGTCTGATTTTTGACTTTCGAGAGGCGCGCCCAAGGGTTGCGCAGACGCTGGTGATTTAACTCAGACCGCTAGAATCAATACTCACCCGCGCTACCCGCCCAACGAAGGCGCTAACACGTACCCACAAAAAAACCGCTCGCGCGGTTCTTTTAAGTCTGTTTTACGAAAAAGCCTATTTAGCTTTATCCACCATATATTTGACTGCTACCTTAATTTCATCATCAGAACAGTCGGTACAGGTACCCTTAGGCGGCATGGAGTTGAAGCCCTTGATCGCGTGCTCATATAATCCCTCAAGCTTACGCTCAGCCACGCGAGGCCCCCAAGCGCTGGCATCACCCAACTTAGGCGCGTTAAGCACGCCGGCCCCATGACACAGACTGCATTTAGCCGTGTACACCTGCTCCCCGGTGCGCGGGCCAGAAGCCACCGCCACAATGGCTGCGGCACAAGGCTGCCCTTCCATACAGGTTTTGCCCACTGGCTTGATACGCTCAGCAACCGAATCTTCAGCACTCACCACCGACGAGGCCAAAGCGCCAACTACAACAACAAAACTACAAAAAGCAGTGAAAGATTGACGCAAACTCACAAATGGCCCCTTAATTAAACAGTTTAGAAAAAATGTACCGGTCGGATTATAGAGCCAAGGGCATAGCCCAGTCAGCGGGCCGCAGCGAATTTGTAAGTTTATTTGATCTGCATGTGAAATTGCCCCATGCCTAGGCCGTAATGCAGCTCGCCTCTACTGGCTTTTCACACCCCACCTCGGGGTCAAGCGGCGCCTCGCGCAACTCATCATCCATTGGCCCCAAAGCAGGCTCCAACTTTTTATACTCCACATCTTGGTAACTGGGCTCCAAATTGGGCAGCTGCTTAGTGACATTGCTGGCCAAGTCCTTAAACCGCTCCACTTTGCCATACAACCCTTGATTCCCCGTCATTGCGCGCACCGTATCGTTGTAGTGATTATTGGCTGCGCTCAGCGTTTTGCCCAGCTTGTGCAGGCGTTCAGCCACCAAACACAAATGATTAAAAATCTCCCCCGCTCGCGCACTAATCTCTTTGGCCTCCACATTGCCCCGCTCAATCATCCATAAATTGGCTACGGTGCGCAAAATGGGCATGAGCGTGGTGTGAGAAACCAGGATCACGTTTTTATCAAAGCCATAATTAAACAAGTCTTTAGCGTGCTTCAACGCCTCAATATAGGCCGGCTCCACAGGCATAAACATCAAGACAAAATTAGGGCTGCGAATGCCGATAAGATTGGTGTAATCCCGCTGCGCCAGCTGGTCGATATGCTTTTTCACGGCACGCACATGCGCATCCAGTAAAAGTAGCTGCGCGGCTTCAGTTTCAGACGCCAAAGCGGCATCGTAATCCACCAACGAAACCTTACTATCCAATACCAAGTGTTTACCATCGGGCAATTTCAACACAAAATCCGGCCGTTTGTTGCCACCTTCCGGCGCATCGAACACCGCTTCGCGCTGGTAGTGCTCACCCGCCACTAAACCAGCCAGCTGCAGGCTCTTTTCCAATTGCACTTCGCCCCAATTGCCGGTTAGCTTCTTGTCACCCTTAAGTGCGCGGGTCAAGTTTTGCGCATCCGCCGTCATCTGCTGATTTAAATCTTTAATGTGCAGCAGTTGCGTGCTCAAACTGCTTGCCGCTTCGTTATTTTCCTTATGAATGGTATCCACCCGCTGGCGGAACTCACTCATTTGCTCCCGAAACGGTGTGAGCATTTGCTCCAGCGCCTGTTTGCTCGACTGTGCAAAATGCTGCCCTTTCTCCTCAAAAATTCGGTTGGCAATATTTTGGAATTCTTGGGTGAGTAAACGCCGCTGCTCCTCCAGCTGCAACACTTGCTTCTGATGCTGCGTATCCCGCTCCAGCTGCGTACTCCTCAGGCGCGAATTTTCCGTGGCCAATTCCTCCACACGCAGGCGCTGAGCCTGCAACTCCAGCTCCCCCAATTGGCAGCGAGCTTGGGTATCTTGCAGTTGAGCGCGGGCATTCTGAGCGGCCTCCTGCTGAGTAGCCAAATTTTGTAACTGCAGCGTATTAGTTAGATGCAGTCCCTGTAGCCGCTGAGTCGCGGCGTCTATTTCGGCCTGCAATTGGGCCGTGCGACTGACCATAAAGCCGCGTTCCTGCTCGACCAAGGCGCGCTCTGCCGCCCAAGCCGCCGCCAAAACCCGCGTGCGCAACACCAAAACTGAGAAACCGACTATCAGCCCTAGCCCAAGACCAGCCAACAGCCACCCAACGGCTGGATTCATAACCATTTCCCCAGAGATTTTTTACTTGCGTCACCGTTGATCACCCGTGCTTCAACATAGAAATCTCAGCTGAGCACAAAAAAGCTAGGGAATCCATCGGTGCGATTAGTGAAAGCTAAAGCTGGTCGACAACCGAGTTGGTTGTTCGCCAAATTTAGCTTTTGCTGCGTCCACCAATGGATTGCGCAGACATTGGTAATTCAACTGAGATTTCTAGGTTCAATGTTCGGGCCGCAGTCTACTGGAAAAAAACACAGTCTCCACCTATTTCGGCCCAGCCGATCCTATGAACCTAGGCCCGCTAAGCAATCGCCCTTGCTGCCGAGGTTCACGCATTAACCAAGCACAAAGCCGCTCGGGTTGCGCAGGGCGACAAAAAATCAGCTAGAATTCTGCCACGCTCCTGTCGCGCGTGCTGCGGCCACTTCATTCGACCCCCTAAAATGCCCAAAACAATATCCTTTCGCCGCCTGCTAATGGCCGTAGTGGCGCTACTCTCAGTCAGTGGCGCGCCCTTGCTACACGCCCTAGAAGCAAGCAAAGTCCAGAACCAACCCCAGCCAAAAACTAAGCAATCCACTACGAAAACCCCGCGGGTCAAACCTGCAAAACCCAAGCGCACGATTGCCACCACACCAACCAACACCACTAAAACACCGACAACCAAACGATCCAAACAAAAAGCGGGCAATGCTCTCACCGCCTCTGCGGCCGCAAAAAATTACGACCTAGCCGCCGCACAAGGCGCCGGCGACATCAGTCGCTTCAAGCCTGACCCCAACCAACCTTATTACAAACAATTTCAAGACTACATACGCACCGTAATCGCACCAAATGTACCCGGCGCCGCACTGGCGATTGTTGTCAATGGTCAAGTTCAAGTACTGGATGGATTCGGAGTGCGCGAAGTCGGCTCTCCGGCGCCAGTCACCCCTGACACCCTATTTCGGCTAGCCTCCGTTTCGAAAACCATGGCCTCCGGCGCCGCCGCCATTTTGGTGCGCGATAAACAGTTAAGCTGGGACACACGTGTTGCCAGCAAAGTATCGGGCCTGAAATTCAGCAACACCAGCTATGGCAACCAACTCACCTTGCGCGACGTTTTGTCGCAAAGCACCGGTTTGCCCAAACACACCTACACCCATTTAATAGAAGAGCACATGCCCTACCAAGCCGTGCTGGAGCGACTGAAATATGTCGATTTTGTCTGCCCGCCGCGCCGCTGCTACAGTTACCAAAATGTGGCTTACAGCCTGAGTGGTGACATGATCAAGGCCGTCACCGGCAAAACCTACGAAGCTTTCACGGTAGAAAAACTTTTCCGCCCCCTCAATATGCAAACCGCCTCCTTTGGCCAAAACGCCTTTAACGCCTCCCCCAACAAAGCCATGCCCCACATCTGGCGCGGCAAAGGCTGGAGCGAAGCCTTGTCCTTAGACCACAATTATTATTCAGTAGGCCCCGCCGCCGGTGCTAACGCCAGCATTCGCGACATGTCCCAATGGCTGCTCGCCCAACTTGGGCACAAACCTGACGTATTGCCGGCCTATCTACTCGACCAAATGCAACAAAAAATTACCCGCAACACCCTTGGCGATTCCCATTACGCCGACCGCAGCGACCTAACCAACACCGCCTACGGGCTTGGTTGGCGAGTGTTCGACTTCGGGCAACACAAAAATTTTGTGCACCACGGCGGCTGGGTGCAGGGCTTCCGCGCTGAAATGGTGTTCAATCGGGAACTGCAAATGGGCATGGTCTTCCTGACCAATTCGGAAACCAAATTGGCGCGGAATATTATTTTTAAGTATTTGGATTTTTTTGAGGGTGGCACGGTAAATGCTTCAAACGGTAATAAAGTTGCCAAACACTAGCGTCTCCTTCCGCTCACATGTGCGGGACTTGGTCGAAACGCAGCAAAGACAGGCTAAAATCCATGATTTTGAAGTGGCCGCTTGTAAATGAGGGGATAATCACAGAAGAAACGCAAAATAGCGGCTTTCATGAGCGTATCTGTTCGGCAAAAGCTTCGGAGTAGAAAGCAAACAAGACGCCTCTTTTCCGGAATGGTAAATCACACAGGACTGCTATAATCTGCGCTCGAGGCGCTGCCCGCCCTAGATGCAGGATCCACCTACCGACATACGGAGCTCAACCCGATGACAGCCCAAACAGCATTTTTTGAACCCACTGACCTCCTAAGAGGTATTGACTCGTTTTCACTTAACAAACGGGTCACCTGTGCGGTCATCATTTTTCTCGCGGATGTCATTGCATTAGCTGCGGGACTCAGCTTGTCAGACTTATATTTCAGCCGCGTCGCTTCAGCCTCATATTTATTGCAACATCAGGTATTTATTGCCCTCGGCACCCTGCAGGCAATAACATTTTTAACCCTAGGCCACTACTTCAAACGCCTACCCTATTGGAGCGAATACAGCCACCTATTGATATTTTTCATCATCGGGGCCATCACCCACGCATTAATTGGCGTCTGGTTTCGAGAACCCATCACCCCTTGGGTTGGCGCTTGGGCCACTATTCTTGTCCTTGCCCCCATTACCCGTATTGCCTTTCGTAAATTGCTCCGCCAAGCCGATATTTGGAACATCCCCACAATTATCATTGGTGACGGACCAAACGCTATCGAGTGCGCAAAAACCTTATTTAGAGAACGCTATTTAGGCTATGAAGTTATTTGTTTTTTATCGGTTGAATGCGCCACGAAAAACCCCATAAGCATAAATGGCAAGGAAATTCCAGTACGCGCCATCAACCCCAAAATGGATACGTTACTCCGCAGACTGGGCTCTCCCTGCATAATAATTGCCGTAGAAAAAAAGTCCGTAACATGCCTTGCCAAATATGCCGACAAGATAGGGCTTAACTATCCCGCGCTTATCGTATCCCCCCACCTAAAAAGCCTCACCGCACCGCAAGCCAACGCTCAACAGCTGCTTATACACGAACTTCTCATGCTGGAAATCAAAGGCAACCTTAACCATTTGGCCTCTCGATGTGCCAAACGGAGTTTTGATTTATTTGGTGCAGTCACGCTCATCACAGTTCTTTCGCCATTGTTATTAATTGTTTGCTTCCTAGTGAGAAAGTCCGGCACCCAAATCATTTTCCAGCACACCCGCATTGGACGCGGCGGCACCGAATTCGGATGCTTAAAATTCCGCTCAATGGTTCCGAATGCACAAACAGTCCTAGAAGATCTTTTAGCCAGCGACGAAAAAGCGCGCGCGGAATGGGAGCGTGAATTTAAACTGCGTGAGGACCCGCGGGTCACCAAAATTGGGAATTTCCTCAGACAAACAAGCCTCGACGAACTCCCGCAACTCTGGAATGTGATCAAAGGGGAGATGAGCCTCGTGGGCCCCAGACCCGTGGTTCGAGAGGAAATAGCCCGCTATGGAAAGAACGCCGCATTCTATTACCAAGCAAAACCCGGAATTACAGGATTATGGCAAGTCAGCGGGCGTAATGACATCGACTATGATAGTCGCATTGACCTCGATGTATGGTACGTAGAAAACTGGAGCATGTGGAAAGACATCATCATCTTATTTCGTACTGTTAATGCAGTGGCGGCTCGAAATGGGGCATATTAGATTAATAAATCAATAAAAAATGAGCCCTGCTCACAAACTGAAATTAAATCCCGTTAAAGCGGGTGGTAATTCACGAGTCTTTCTTCATAGCAGATCTGCCAGATATGTTAACCGCCCCACATTATTCCTTACGCGCGCAAGCATTTAAAGCATGGTCACAATTTATTGCTGTAGCAATTCTTACCACATCTTGCAACCAAGACGTCACCTTAGAACCGGCTGGATTAGCCGCCAGTTCCCCAGCGATATCTTTCAATCACCCCTCTAACTCCCCCCTCCCCGAAACCCACAATTTAATAATAACTGCCTCTTCTGGTGTGCCGGTCATAGCTGTTTCCCCTCTAGCTCCATGGTTGCTGGTCGAAACACGCTATAAGGTCGGCGGAGCCGATCTAATCCTTCAATTAGCCCCCGCCCCAAAACTCAAGCCCGGAATCTACACCACAGAGGTGCACGCAACACTTCCAGGAACAGATGCGGCTGAACTTATCGTTCCAGTAACACTGAACATTAGCCCCGCTGAGGCCATATCCGCTAACACTTCTTTCATTGATCTCGTAAACACCATCGGCAACCCGCAACCGGCTGAGTACCGCCTTACAATCAACATGCCTAAGGACTTTACATTATCGAGTGTCAAGAACGCCACCGACTGGCTAAAGTTATCGGGCCTTCTACCCGACTATGCTGTGACTGCGAACACTCCAGCCAACGCCCGCGCCGGCCAACTCACCGACGCCCTAGTATTCAGCGCAAAAAACACTATAACTGGCGCGGAACTCAGTTTAAATCTTCCGATCACTTTAACCCTAAAGGATAACAACCCCACTTTGATTGCTTCCAGCGCTTTCATAAAACCAATCGGCCGGCAAAAAAAGACAATAGACGGGGGCCTTGCAGTGAGCTTTCCTGCGGCAGGCGCTGCGTTTGACTTTAAGGCGCAAAAACTCACAGTAAACGCCACCGCTGACAGCGCAGAAGCTTACCTAGACATACTCATAGATGGAAAACCAACCAAACTCTTGGCGCCGAACATAGGCACAGGAGACTACGAGCTCTTTAGTGCGGCAAACCCCGAAACACATCGAATTGAAATCCTTAAAAGAACTGAAGCAGACTTCGGAACGATTAGGCTCAACACATTTACTCTAACCCAAGGTGCACCACTACCGCGAATCGCGGATAGATCACGAAAGCTCTTGTTTATGGGCGCCTCAGTGACATGCGGCCGTTTCGCGGATAGAGATGCAAGCTGCAACACTGGCGGAAAATCGAATAGCGGGAGACTTTCTCACGCTTTTCTTCTGGGCGAATTGCTTAACGCCGAAACCCAACTTGTGTGTGCCTCTGGCCGCGGCATCCTAGCCGGGGCAAAAACTATTCCCGCCACCGACGCGCAACACTTGTTCAGCTACGCCACCAATGATAAGCAAACCTACAGCACCTGGTCACAAGATCAGTATCATCCAGATGCAGTGGTAATCGGTGTTGGCAATAATGACATAAATTTAGAAGGTTACGGCACAGATCCCACATTTGACGAGCGGTTTATACGTGGCTACGCGTCACTAATAAAAGCAATCAGGAGCCAACATCCCGCGGCCGCCATAATAATCACAGAAGGCCCGATAGTAAGCGGGGACAAAAAGAATCATTTAGGCCAATTGTTTTTGCAAATATCCAAGGATATCAACGACCCTAAAACTTACATTATGCCATCCAAGCAATACCCGCCAGACTGTAATGACCACCCTTCAGCAGCGACCCACTCCAGCATTGCCAGCGACATGGCCCTATTCATTATACAAACCCTTAACTGGTAAGGCCCTCGCATCTACAGTAAAATCGAAGCCGCTCCAAAAATTAGTCGCCCTGTGTGCCGCTGAAATGAGCTATACTGAACATAATATTCAGCGCCAAAAACATCATAAAAATGAATATATCAGACGCCATGCCCTACATCAGCTGCGCGGCACTACTCTTGTCGCTCTGCCTGATCACTATAGTTGTAGCGCGCATAGCACCCAGTAAGGCGAAGTACTTGGCGTACGCGCTTTTTTTTACCACGCCCATACTCACACTTACCGGCTTTATTTCCCCCCTCACAGGTTTTGACGCAGCGGCAGATCACCACTCCTTTTTTGGCATTTCATTTATTACGCCTTTCCTTGCGCTGATGTTGATTAAACATTTAGAAGCTATTCAAAGACACCCCAAAAAATTATTATTGGCAGCTTGCAACCCTCTTTAATTGAGCAGCGGCCCCATACCAGACCGTATAAGTATATTGCCGCCTAAAACCTGGAAACGGTTCATCAAAAATATAAAAATCGTCCACCGCGAGGCGATTATTGGTTTATTTTTTCTACTCGTCATAACCCCAGGCTTTACCAAGCTCCTAGCCCTTAAACCTTCAACCAATTTTATAGATGTCATAGCTTTTGGATTTATCTTTGAGTTTTATGTGTATTTTAATTTTGCTGGATACAGTTTGCTGGCTAGAAGCCTAATGCGCCTATTCGGCTTTTATGCCCCACTAAATTTTAAACAACCCTTTGGGGCTAGATCCGTGGTGGAGTATTGGCAGAGATGGCATATCTCGCTCGGGAATGTGTTGAGAGGGTTGTTTTTTTATCCCCTCAAAAAGAATTATGGGGCTTGGGTTGCGGTCATGGCTACTTTTTTGTCTTCCGCTTTATGGCATGGAATCACGTTTAATTTTTTATTGTGGGGGTTGTTTCAGGGGGCGGTATGGAGTGCGTCAAGGGCGTTATTCCTCAATAGAGCTCCTGCCTATTTACAGCTGGTACTGCTTGTATTTGCAATTGCTTTTGGAAGGATACTATTCTCAGAATCGAATCCGGAAATTTTACTTGAAAAATTATTAAGCCCTGTGTCCCCAGCACACAACGACATGCTACTTGTGGACATTCTAGCCACACTAGGCAATTCCGAGGCATTCAAATTAGTTGCGGCTGCAATATGGGTAGCAACCGAAGTGATCGCTACAAAATATTCCGTTAAAACCCAACGCTACACGCTATTTAAACTCCCTGCGACATCCTGCGCAATTTTGGCCATCACAGTACTGTTCGCCGGCGCAGGCGGAGCAAATGCCGTGTATGGAGCTCGATAACAATGAGTAAGCATACGTTAAAATTCGAGGTCAATTTCAAGCTGTGTATGGTGGCAATATACGCAGTTTATGTGGCTACCTGGCTAACCGCGCCCTGGCTCTTAAACGATAATTTACTGCGCGATGCGCTCAAGTTTAAAAGCCGCCTAGAAAAAAGACACTACGATATTGCCATAATTGGCGGCTCAAACGCAGTAACGGGCATTTCGGCACACACTATTGAAACCAATTATAACAATCAAAAAAAGGTCATTAATCTTGCTATTGCGGGGAATGAAGGAGTGGACTCACTAAATTATGAAAGCTGGCTAGCGCAACGCACAGAGGGCGCGGAAACGGTTATCTATTCCACCATGAATTTCTGGATGCTTGGTGAGAACGCTCCATTCGCACGCAAATATGACGGGGAATTCAATATAATCAAATCCAATACACACACCCCCCCCCCTTCGATATCTGCACTTAAGAACATCGCAACAAGAAGCAATGAATTTGACAGTTGGGGCGATGTAAAGGACATTACTTGCGATAACGAAATAGCGCCATTTCCCACAAATAACCTTAACGACGAAAGCATATCCGAGGCTCACGTCAAAGACCTTTCAATCAAAATAAAGGCAATAAAAGACGGGTTTAACGCTAGAAAAATCTATCTACGCATTCCTCCTGTTTTTATAAAAAAATCAGACCAATTAGTATTTGACGCCTATTTATCAAAATCAAAGGAGCTGTTAAGTGCGGCAGGTGTGGAATTTTTAGGTGCTGATGCATACACAAGCGACAAATCAGTCATGTGCTTCGGACCGAATCACCCCACCCTAGCCGCCAGAAGTGGTTTAAGCGAATCCCTCGGAGAGCTATTAATATTGAAAGAATCGGGTTCTACAACGCTGACGGCAAGATAGTCTTTGATAGTTTAGCGAGCATCGCACCCTCAAAATCACCCGCAAATTCCGCCCCCCCCCCCCTAACACTATCGTTCAATCACTTTAGCGCGGCCATTGCAATATATTTCAAATGTCAATTTCAATCACGGTTTAGATCGCCCCATCAATGGGGCGCCATGACGCTAGACCACTGACTAACGGGTGATTGAGATATATCGAACCAGTGCACCACCCAATCCGATATGGTAAAATAGATAAATCAAATTTATTATCGGGGCTTTCACTTATCAATGAAGATTAATTTTGATGGCAGATGGTTTGGTGATCATGGAATTGGCCGATTCGCCAAGGAAGTCTATGCAAGAATTCCCGATGCGGACATTAGCGAACTGCGCTCACTCTCACCAAGCGATCCACTCGATTGTTTTTATATTACCTGGAAAGTACTCACTAACAAGTCCATCTGGATATCCCCTGGCTACAACGCACCTATATTCGGCCTAAGACGCTATATTTTTACCTTACACGATCTAAACCATTTAGATTGTGAATACAACAGTAACATTATCAAACGATTTTACTATTGGTTTATCGTAAGACGAGCCTGTCTTTACTCGGCGAGGGTTCTGACAGTTTCTGAATTTTCGCGCCAACGAATTCTCGATTGGAGTGGAGCGGAGCCCGAGCAAGTCGTCAATGTCGGAAATGGCGTTTCAGAAAATTTTAGGCCCGACGGTCAACACTATACCCCTGGGTACCCTTATCTATTGTGTGTTGGAAATCGTAAACCGCATAAAAATGAGGCCAGATTACTTGCCGCATTTGCAAAAGCCAACATACCCTCCAGCATACGGCTAGTTCTTACAGGACCATCAGCAGGCCTGTCTAAGATTGCCTCAGATCTCAGCATTAATGATAGGGTCGTTTTTTTAGGCAAGGTCACCGATGACCAATTACCTGAAATCTACCGTGGCGCTTTAGCGTTGGTATTCCCGTCGTTATATGAAGGTTTCGGACTACCTGTAATCGAGGCAATGTCATCGGGTATTCCGGTAATGACTTCGAACGTAACATCACTACCAGAGGTGTCTGGTGGCTGCGCCCTACTTGTGGACCCACTAGACGTAAACTCTATCGCGAACGGCATTGAAATCGTTGCACAGGATAACCATCTTAGAAAAAATTTAATTGCGCGTGGCATAACACAAGCGAAGCAATACTCGTGGGAAAATGTTGCACAAAAAATCTTAAATGCTCTCGAAGAAGCGCAAGAAAAATTGAAAGGTTGAAAAATGAAGGTTGCAATAGTTCATTATTGGTGGCTCACCAACAGAGGCGGCGAGGCGGTCGTCACAGCCTTAATCGAGCTTTACCCTGATGCAGACTTATTTGTACATGTTTGCGATGAGTCACTTGTTAGGGCTACTTTAGGGGAGGCTTTCAAAGGGCAGATATTTACAAGCTTTATTTCCCGCCTACCAGGCGCTAAAAAACATTACCAAAAATATCTCCCCCTGATGCCCCTAGCGTTGGAGCAACTTGATCTATCAAGCTACGATTTGGTATTCAGTAGCGAATCTGGCCCAGCCAAAGGCGTCATTACCCGTCCCGATGCCTATCATATTTGCTACTGCCATTCGCCAATGCGATACCTGTGGGATATGTACCACGAATACCTAGAGCGATCGGGGCGCTTGGTTCGTTGGCTGTTCCCACTGTTTGCCCACTGGCTAAGAGTATGGGATCAAGCTTCAGCAAATAGAGTCGACCTCTTTGTAGCAAACTCCACTTTTATAGCATCGCGTATTCGCAAATTTTACCGCCGCGAGTCAGAGGTCATATTTCCGCCCGTAGACACAAACGACTTTAGCGCCGACCGTCAGCGACGTGATTTTTATCTCTATTTGGGGCAATTGGTTCCCTACAAACGTCCAGACCTCGCCGTTGAGGCTTTCAGCCGCTTGGGCTTACCCCTGGTAATTATCGGCGAAGGGGAAATGTTCAAAGAGCTTTCCAGAAATGCACCGCCAAATATAAAATTTCTCGGCAGGCAACCATTTGCAGTAGTCAAAGATCATCTTGAGCAATGCAAAGCTCTTATTTTTCCAGGTGTGGAAGATTTTGGCATAGTGCCGGTAGAAGCAATGGCGGCAGGTGCTCCCGTTATCGCTTATGGGCGAGGCGGAGTAACTGATACCGTTATAAACGGAGAAACTGGGCTCTTATTTAATGATCAATCCGCAGAAGGAATCATTGAATCAGTGCGCCGCCTTGAGCAAGAGAGCTCCTCCTTCGGTCATGGAAAAATTAGGGAGCACGCATTGAGTTTTGACAAATCAGTATTTAAAGAAAGTATTGCAAATCTGGTATTGTCTCTCGAATTAACAAGCGAGCAATCTACCCCCCAAGACCACTAATTGATGGGGTAGCTTCTGGCCGAAAACACATATCGCTTGATTTTTAATCGCCGACAAACAACTGCCGAGGCGAGCAAAAAATAAATAAAATTGACTGGGAAGATTAAAGGGAACGGCAGATTCAAACCGCCGACCAGGAAATAAAGACCAAAGTAAAAAATTGAAGAGAGCACAGCCCTCTCGGTTGCACTACGAGAATTTTTAAACTCCGAACGCAAGACAATCTGCAAAACAATTGCAGCCATCAAAAACATAACCGTAACAATTGCACCAAAATTTACGACCGAATACGCCCACCAAGACTCGAGAAAAATCTCTTTGTCAGATCCGAATATAAAATTGAATAGAGACAAACCATCAAGAACATGCGTGAAAGATACATGCTGGACAGCACTTGCACTTTTAACATCAATAAGCTCAACCAGCAATGGTTCCAATACGTTGACGTTGAGAGCTGCCACAGACATCAATATCACGCCCAACACAACGGAAAATATGCGCACCGCCTTCTTACCAATTAATACTTTCCAGAGCAAAAAGCAAATAAAGCATGAAATAGCGGTAACCGACTGCGTTATTAAAACATTTACAAATAGTGCGAATATCAAAATCAGCCTATATCTAACTTTTCCCGAAAAAATCCAGCCGAAAAACAGAAAGTTGATAGCACCAAAAGCATTAGGGTCATCAAGAAAACTACCAAACCGGACACTTATCGACCCATCATAAGCAAGTGCAGGCAAGCGACCGACAGAAAAAAATAAGACTACCTGAACAGCATTGACAATCAACGACACCAAAAATAAAATCCTGATAAAACTCATTAATCCATCAAAATTCAGCCCCCTAACACCCAACGAAATAATCATTGCAGCCAAAGGAAAAAATGCCACAGTAATAAAGTTCTCCTCCCCAGATATTATTCCGCGCACGACGCATGCAGCCGAAAAACCAATCATACAAATCGTGAATATTGACTGCAACCCCAACTTTAAGCGAATTCGAAAACAAACCAAAGACGAAGCCGCAAACACTAATATTAAGATGTATTTTCCCACCTGGAAAGAAAATGGCGTATCCGAGTACGTTGGGCTAGTACCACTAAAATTAATCTGGAGGGGATACCTGTAAGAATTGTAGAAAGTGGCGCAAATAAGCGCCGCCCAAAAAAACCAATTACCACTTCTTACACCGAAACTCGACAATAATTTTGAATTGTAAGAAATTTTAGACCCACTCAAAATTTAAGCCCTCATCTGTCGCGCTTGACAAAAAATTACGATTAGCCAGCCAAGAAATCCGCCACAAATATGAAATACCTTCAAACTAAAAGACTATTAAGACATCTGACATAACGACGCCGCAGGAACGATCACCTCGGCCAACCAAAATTTCAAAAAGTTCGACATCTACAGTTTAGCAATCGCCAACCTTTGCCCAGCCGCTACCATTTAATACTCTCTAGTAGATACTCAAAGGCCAACTTAATTGGCACAACTAAAAGCTAGAGCAAAAGTGTAATTTTCCTCAAAAGAAAAAGTATCACCAAAAACCCAATCCACGGCAGCCCAAAATTAGCGGGCAATTAAACCCCAAAAGCTATCTAAAGATATTGCCGATCTGTACTGTCCGACCTATGCGGTTTCTTAAAAAACGGGTCAGAAAATCGAAATAATGTGCGCCCAAGATTCGACACACCAAAAAATACAAATGAAACATAGGAAAGCGCCAATACCCCAGTTTTATATACCCTTTATAAAGGGTAAGGTAATCCCCTATAGGTATGTGTAGCTGATCACGGATATAGGGATAAAAATAATTGGCGTAATCGCGCATCACAAACGGCTTTAAACCTTTTAGCCCTGATGCTTCTGCCGAATCCAATATCTTCGAAATGCCGCCAAGCATCGCTAATCGCGCAGCAACCGTATAGACCCCTGGCGTATAGACCCCCCGCTCACTGTCGCTAGCGCCAAAATCCGGCACCTCACTATTTCTGCAAAGCACCAAAATTTTTGGAGTGAAACAAGCGCCCCTAGTTGAAACAACCTGGGAGGCAATATGCATCTGATAATACAGGGTTCCATCAAATTGCTCTGTAGCCACTGCATAAGCCGAATCACGATGCACAATAAATCCGGATATTACGCCTGAGCGACGAAAACAAAGTGCTGTCGCATTCAAAGACGGCGGAAAGTAGCATTCTTCGTTAAAATACCTAACTTCCTGGTTAATGACATCCGCAATCTTATCGAACCAAGCGTAAGATTTTAAGACAAATCCTACATCCGGATGCTTTTCGATTAAGCGATTAACTTCACACAGGGCTCCTTCCGCCATGATGTCGTCGTTACCCATAAAGAAACAATACTGGCCCCGCGCCCGAGATATCAGATTTCGGATATTCCCGTCATACCCCAAGTTTCTCTCATTCTCAATATAATTGACATCAACCCCAAATTCGGTAGTGATTCGGGAAATCTCAGCACTGATTTGCTTACGCTCAGGGGAGTTATCCTCACAAATAACAATTTCATAATCTCTATAATCTTGGTTCTTAATGGATAAAAGTAAAGGCTCCAAAAACTTCGCGCGATTATACGCGGGAATACATATTGAAAACCTTGGCCTATAATGCTGCACGCCGCCACTCCAAATCATGAATAGAATATTTTTTAATTATTTTCGCCGGAGACCCTGCCGCTAAAACCCCATCAGGCAAGTCAGTAGTTACTACGGAATTTGCCCCAACTACCACTCCATCTCCTATTCTCACACCCCCCAAAACACAGACATTGTCGCCGAGCCAGCAGTTTTTTCCTATAACAATCGGACCCTGAGAGAACAATGCCCTTTTATAAGGAGGCTCTTTTCGAGGATCTAATTGACAACCAGAATAGGAGCCATGATTGTGATCGATAATCATAACGTTACTCCCAAAAAGGCAGCCATCGCCAATGGAGATATTATTAATGGAGGAAATATGCAGTCGCGGGGACGCCCCCACA
>CAMCXE010000018.1 GCA_945882995.1 Thalassocella blandensis
AAATTTTGTACAATTTGGGGCGGTTTGTGTACAGTTCATGGGGGGGCTCCAATAAAGTCTGGTGTGGATTATGCCTTTAGTGTGCTGTTTTTAAAAGGGATTTTTCTTAACTTAATGACATTGGCCGGGGAGGGATTTCTGTCCCGTCACGGCTCAAATGGACGTCCTGTCCATTTGCCCCTCAAAATCACCTCTCCACTCAGCCAAAAAACGGGCTTGTCCCGCTGCGGCTAGTTTGCGGCTGTAACAGTAGAAATCATTTTGGCAGGGCGGAATACATAACGGAGTGGCATTGTGCTAGGCAGGGTCGCACCCCATTCACGAATCACGAATTAAGCCAAACCTCCTCCGCCCAATCCCAAATGGACGACCACTCATCTTCCGTGAAGCCTTTAGGCGTCCAAAGTTGTACGGCCTCTTCTAAATTGAGGCAGTAATAGTTGCCGCGGTCTGCGCAGATGGGGATCATCTCGCGCGGTAGGCCTTGGTTCCAGGCTTCGGCCATAAGGTCGGCTAAATAGGTATGGGAGTTTGGATCGGCGGCGGTGGCGGGTTCCAGTTTGCCGATAACCAAGTTGCTCGCCCGCAGCAGGAAGGTACGGTAATCCTTGGGCAGGGAGATGAGCAGGCCCTCCTCTATGTCGAGCAACTGATCTTCATCGGGCAAGTCTAGCGGTACGGGCACAGGCTGATTTTTACGCCGTAGCTTGCGAATGATGCTTTCCATCGGAATTCTCCTCAAAAGCGCCGACCTTAAACCAGTGCTACGGCGGTGTCGAGAAATTCGGCTGCCTAACAGCTTCCTAAACACCTGAGTGCGCGGCGGCGGCAAGTTGCTGCTAGGCTTGAAGGCGGCGCTGGTTTATGCCATTTGCGTTGCCGCTGTGGTAGTTTGGTGCGGTTTTGGCTTCCCCCCTAAGTAGGCTCTTGGATTACGCGTTACCAATCTGGTGTCACCTCCGTATAAATAGAATAAAGGAGACGAAATGCGTCTGCTGAAATGGTTGGTTTTTGTCGGCGTCATGGCGGGCTTGGTGTTGGTAATAACGCCCTTGGTCACCCGCTGGTACCTGACTAATTGGTTAGTTGCGTGGGGTTATGAGGTGCAGCTGGAGGGCGCAACCCTGCGCTTTAGTCGCGGTGATATCGAGCTGACTGGGCTGAATGTTCACCTCCCCGGTGGTCGTGGTCTGCGCGCGGGACATGTGGTACTGAGTTTGGATTGGCTGGCGTGGGCGGGTGGTCGCTTGCAGGTGCGCAGCTGGTCTTCACAAGGGGTGCAGTTTGATCTGCTCGAAACACCCGCTGGCTTGAAAATATCTGGGCTTGCGTTGCAGGGGCTGGAGGAGTTTGTAAACTCCCCAGTGGGATTGCAGGTGGCTAGCCTAGATGCCACTGACACTCAAATTTGTCGCGATATTAGTGCCGAAAGTCGCCAGTGTTTGCTGCTCGGGAGCCTAACGCTGGCGGACGCCCAGCTGAAACGCGAAGGCCAAGATTGGCAGCTGAGTAGCCGTTCGCCGGCCAGTATTGAAAACGTGTATTGGCGTGATTTCCAGAAAAACCTCGCCATGTTGTTTATTCAGAAGGCGCAATTTCGCGATTTTGTGTTCACGCCAACTTGGACCCGTGTGGCACAGTTTCAAGCCTCCGGTTTTCACTTTGTGGAGCGTAGCCAGGATGAACAAAAAGCCTTGGCCAACCCGTATCAAACCCAGTTTGCCACTCTGCTGGTAACGGACGTGGCGTTTAAAACCGGTGAACCCGCCCAGTTACATATGGGTTTAGCCGAGGTGACTGGCTGGCGCCAAACCCTGCATACCGACCGTAACGCCGCGTTGCTAGCCACTGCGCAGCTGCGGGAATTTTACCCAGCATTAGGTCGCTTGCTCTCGGACCCCGCACAAAAACTGACACTTGCCTTGGGTAAAACCCGTGTGATTGATGGCGCCGTAGCCTGGCGGGATGAGTCGGTAGTGCCAGTAGTGGGCGAATCGCTCACGGGGTTAAACCTTGAGCTAGGCGCCATCAACACCCTCAAACCTGATGAAGCCGTGCCAATCACCTTGGTAACTAAGCTGGGAGCCAAAGGTGAGTTGCAGATTCGCGGGAGTTTCCGCCCGTTTGTGGATGGTATGGCGTTTGACTTGCAGGGACAGGTGCGCGGCTTGGATTTAACGCATTACAGCGCTTACATCAAAACACTGCTTAACGAGGATGTGATGTCGGGGGAGGTGGATGGTACCTTTTTGGCTCGCGCATCCTTTAAGCATGTCAATGTAGATTCCAGCCTAAAGCTCAGTCAGTTTTATGCCACCGGCCCCGGCTTGGTAAGCCGGCAGGCCGGCGATATGACGCTGGCCCGCGCCTTCGGTTTGCTGCGCGACCGCAGCCAAGCGGTGCAAATGCTCTGGCGGCAGGAGTTCGATTTAACCAACACCCAGGAGCCTCTAAAGGCGACGCTTGCTAAGGGTTTTCGCCGCAGCTTGGTGACCATGGCGCAAAACGACTACCGCAGCGCCGGCTCGGTGGATGTGGCGGTGGCCAATGGCGGCCTGAATCAAAGCCGGTTTGAGCCATTTCATTTCAATCCTAATGATCGCCAGTTGTCGCCAGACCAAACCAAACAGCTGAATAATTTGGCCGCCGTGTTAAAGAGCAAGCCCAGTGCGCGCCTGCGCTTATGTGCGGTGAGTACCGGTATGGAATGGTCAGCACTGTATAACCAAGGTGCGCCCCTGCCGCGTAAAGGTGCCTTGGTGGCGGAGGATCAAACCCAGTATTTATTCCAGCTGGCCAACCTGCGCGCTCGTAATATCAAGGCGAAATTGGGCGAGCTTGGGGTGGCCAGTGCGCGGTTTGATGATTGTGAGTCTGAAGTACAAATGGCCGTGATCACGGTGTCTTTCATGACAATCGAAGTCAACAAATAAGCTATTTGGTCAGCACACCCTTAATGCCGCCGCTGATTAACGCGGCGGTATCCGTGAGTACGATCAAGGGTGTAAAACCATTGGGGCAGGCCAGGTAACGCGGTGTCCATTCAGGATTAAACTTATCTTTAAACGCCCGCAAACCCTGAAAGTTGTAGAAATGCTCACCCTGTGAGAAGAGTAAACGACCGAATTTATGCCAGCGCGGCGCAAAAGGATTGGTGGCCAAGCCGGACATGGGGGCCATACCCAGACCGAAACGTTCAAAGTTTGCTCGTGAATAGTGCAGCATCAGCTCTACAAAGAGAAAATCCATGGTGCCATAGGGCGCGCCCGGCAGCTGGCGAATGAGGTCCACGCTCGCCTCCTGATTTAAGTCTGTGGTCATCAGTGTGGCGAATGCCACCCAACGCTCCCCCTGAGTCACTACCGCAACATCGTGCTGTAACAGATAATCTAGCGAGAACGAACCAAGGGAAAACCCCTTTTCGGCGGTGGAATGTTCGTTTAGCCAGGCATCGGATATCACCTTAAGTTTGGGTAGGCAATCGCAGATCTGCTCGTGCGGGATTATGCGCAGCGCAAGCCCATCGCGCTGCGCGCGGTTCATGCATGAGCGCAGCTTAGCCTGTTTGCTGCCGGCTAAAGTGAAGTTTCGCAGCGGTACGAAGGCCGCCTCACCCAATTTATAAATACTTAAACCCGCGTCCACATACAGGGCGAGATTTTCTGGGCGCGCTTGATAAAACGCCGCACGGCCCCCTTGGTCGCGGGCCAAGTCCAAAAACTGCCAAATCAATTCTGCTCGGTCACTGGCAGGGCCAATGGGGTCGTAGAGCGCTACCCAAGTGCGCCCGCGGCGACCGAACATCAAGAAGGACTGCCCAGACTTGGAAAATAAAAAATGTTTATCGCCCATTAGCGCTAAGCCGGCGTCGGAAATAGGTTGTTGTTTCAATATGCGCCTAGCCAGCGCCAGGTCCGCGGGTGTTGCCTCGGCAAAGGGCAGTGACGGCGGCCGAAACAACTGGCGGAACGCCAACGCCATGGCCAGTAGCACCACGGCCATAAGTGCCCGCAGCGAGCGTGGCGCATCGCCGTTAAACGCAAATTGCCACCAGAGCTCATTCGCGTAACGCACGTCCCGATACACAAAAAACAGCAACCAAGTGAGAGCGGCAATGATGACGGCGAGGGCCACCAGCCATTCGGTGCTAAACGCCAAGGCTAATAGCGAGGCTCGGCGCGTAAATTGTTTACGTGAGGCGGCCAAGGCAAAGGTAAAAAACAACAGCACCGCCGCTTCTGAAACTGCGATGCCTTTCGGGATGGCTAACACCAAACTTACTATGGCCAAAAATAAACCCGCCCACCAAGCCGCATCCAGCCGCAATAACATAGCGCGGGCTACAAAAATCATGGCAATGCCGGCCACGCTGCCCAGAAAGTGAGATGCCTCTACAATCGGTAACGGCACCTTGAGCGCGAGTAAGTCCGCCGCTTCAAGGGTGGGAGGGAGCACCCCAGATAACATCAGCATCACGCCGATGACCAGCGTGAAGGCCGCCAACATATTTGGAGCCAAGCTAATCAAGGCACGACCCACGGGCGCAATGCGGCCTTGGAATAACTCGCGAATAACCAGCAACGCTAAGGCGAGCGCCAAGGGCACTAAATAATAGATAACGCGAAACAGCAATAAGGCGCCCGCTAAGGCCTCGGTGGAAACCCGCCCATGTAAGCTAAGCAGCATCAGCGCTTCAAATACCCCCAAGCCCCCCGGCACATGACTGGCTACGCCGATCATAACGGCGATGGCGAAGAACGTAACAAATGGGATGAACGGCACCGTATCGGCCGGCAGCAAAATCCATAACACAGCACCTGAGGCGCCAATATCCAGCACGGAGACGGTAAACAGGCCCAGTACGGCAATGTTGCCGGGGAAAAAGTCGAGGCAGCGGCCGCCGAGTTTAGGCTTCCAGCCGAGATTGCTGGCTAGAATCCACAGGCTTAAGGCGCCAACAAATAGGCTCGCTAGAATTTCAAGGAACAGCTGGGGGGCATGCAGTACCTCCGCCGCCGGTCCTGCCTGCCAAATTAGGCCCAAGGCGCCCAAGCAGCCGGTGCCCAGACCAAAACCGAGTGCGTTGATAATGATCGCACGGGTCACCTGGCCAGCCTCTGCCCCTGCCGCCATAAACATCCGCATACGCACGGCGCCGCCGGTGAGCATGCCTAAGCCAACGGTATTACCTAGGGCGTAACCCATAAAGGAGGTTTGAGCCACTATGACTACTGGCACGCGGGCGCCCACCAGCTTAAGGCTGATGTAGTCATAGCCCATTAAGCCCACATAACTCAAGCCAGTGGCCAGAAGCCCCCAAATGATTGCGTTAGTCGGCGTAGCCGTGATGGCCTGCAATACGGCGGCGTATTGAATTTCGCGCGTTAACCCTTGCAGGGTAGTCAACAGTAAACCGCCCAGCAGTACCGCCACGGCCAGCAGCAGCCACGGCCGCCAAGCCTCTAAGCGGGTTAATAATCGAGGTTCGGTTTTAGGTTCGGGCATAAATGAATAGCGCAGTGGGTGGGTGGCGGGCGCACTGTAACAGCGCGGCGCATTGTGGTGGAGAGCCACCAAAGTTAGGAGTGATCAGCGCTGACTTGCTCGCTTTGGGAGCATAAAAACCCATTGGCCGCGTAGGATTTGCGCTGGCACTAAGTTGGAGGCATAAAAAAAGCCCTAGTAAAGGGCCTTTTGAAATTGGCGCACCCGGAGAGATTCGAACTCCCGACCAAGTGGTTCGAAGCCACCTACTCTATCCAGCTGAGCTACGGGTGCGGATTGTGCGTGCGGAATTATGGCCGGAAATTCTGGAATGGGCAAAGTTTTTATCCAAAGAACCTCCGTTGGCGCCGAGATACTGTGTGCTAGGTGCTGCTGTTAGGCGGTTTTTTAACCTAGAAACATCAGTGGAGCCTCAAGGGGGCGCAGACTTTGGTGATCAAACTCGCGTCTCTCAGTTTGACCCTACGCACTCAGCCCGAGGCCGACAGATGTATCGGCCGCCAATATCGGTGCCTCATGTGGCCCACCCCGGCCATTCCTCAATTAACGGAAATCAGCGCCATGAAGACTGATTCGTTCTATGGAGGGCTAATTGATATTTCCATTGCTAGTATTTAGTGGAGCTGGTTCACAAGTCGTGCAAAAACTTCGCGGTTAAAAAACGCTGTGGAGTTAGACAGCATCCGGTTTAGTGCCGCCTGTGGATAACAGGCGGCTGTGAATTGCCGAGAATTTGATTCGATCCCAGCTCCCTGCTCTAGCAAATAGTGAAACAAGGTTAGCCATGAACGTTCAACACACATCCACGCGAGAGATTGAGGAGGCGCTCGACAGAGGGGCGCTGGACAAGATTCGCCAGCGTTTTCTGCGGTTAAACAGTCAGCGTCTAACCCGTGTGCATGAGGCGTTGCGCGAGCGGCAACACCTGTTTCTTGATGTGTTGCCTTTGCTGCTGCACATCAATCACCCGCTATTGCCGGGTTTTGTCAGTCATCAAACGCCCGCCGGGTTAAGCGGCTTCACCCTAACCCCGGCGCACATTCGCCAGGGGCGACAGCTGGCGCGCAGCTTGAATTTATCGGCTCAAAAAACCACGCAGCGCGAGATTTGGGGTATTTTTTTAATGGGCAGTTTAGGCACCATAGCCCATACCCCGAGCAGTGATTTTGATATCTGGCTTTGTTACGACCCTCAGTTGCCACCGGCGGCGCTGCTGGAGCTGGAACACAAGGTAGCCAAAATTAGCCACTGGGCTGCAGGGCTTGGTTTAGAAGCCCACTTTTTTCTATTGACCGACACGGCGTTTCGCGAAGGGAAAATGTTGCCTATGAGCCGCGAGTCCAGCGGCTCGGCGCAACACCTATTATTACTGGATGAATTTTACCGCACCAGTATTTGGCTGGGCGGGCGCACGCCCCTGTGGTGGCTGGTACCGCCGGCCATAGAGGCCGCCGGGCGGTATCAAGCTCATGTGCAGGCCTTAACGCGGCAAGGCTGTTTGGCTGCTGAGGACTACCTCGATTTTGGATCCTGTGCTCAGGTTGCGGCGGGAGAGTTTGTGGGCGCCGGCCTGTGGCAATTGTATAAAGCCATAGAATCACCCTATAAATCGGTATTAAAATTATTTTTGCTGGAAGTCTACGCCAAGCAAATAGAGACATTTAATGCCTTGTCGTCACAATTTAAACACGCGGTGTATCAGGGTAATAATGATCTAGATGTGCTTGATCCCTATATCGCGGCTTATGAATTTGTGGCGGACCATTTAAAGGCCAATGGCGACACCGAGCGCCTGCGATTGTTGCGCCGCAGTTTGTATTTCAAGGTGAATAAATTATTGTCAAAACCGGCAACTGGTCGCGTGAAATCATGGCAGCGCGAGCGGATGGAGGTGCTAATAAAACACTGGGGGTGGCAGTCCCGCGACCTCATGCATCTTGATGCCAGAAAACAGTGGAAATGTGCAGAGGTATTACAAGAGCGCGACGAATTAGTGATATCGCTTGCCCGCAGTTTTCGTGAAATGGAGTCCTTCGTGAAGCAATATGCCGCCAATATCGCCTTGGACGGTATGGATTTTGTGTTACTGCGTAATAAATTGGCGGCCGCGTTTGCAGTTCGCCCCGGCAAAATTATGGCGATAAATCCCGGTATTTCCCGCGATATAAGTGCCGCTGTACTGCAGGTGACTTTATCGGTTGACCACTGGTTGTTGAGTGATGAGCAGGGTAATCCGCTCTACCAACATCCGCGCCTCTGCGCGGCATTACTCTGGGCCTTATTTAATCGAATTATTGAGCCCACCACCAAGCTTGTGCCGCGGCTAGGTCTAGCCCCCAAACCTGTGGTGCGCGCGCGGCAGGTTATTACTCAGTGGCTAGCGGCGCAGAGTCTGCACTCAGAACATACGGCATTTGCGCAGCCTGGACAGGTCACCAGTGTGCTATTGATGGTCAACTGGCCGGCCGGTGATCATCAGCCGTCGCAACACCACCTACGGCAGTTAAGTGATAAATGTGATCCTTTCAATTACGGCATTAATGGCGAAAACCGTGTGTTGTGCGTGGATGCGGTGTATCGCAATGCCTGGGGTGAAATATTTCATCGGGAGTTCAGCGGCACCGACGCCGTATTTACGCTCCTGAAGTGGTATTGGCAAATCACTACCGAGCAAGACAAAAGCTTAGCCCCAGCCCTGACTATAGATGTATACGATACACAGCAAGCGACAACCATGGCGCAACGCTTGCGGCAGTGGCTGAACGGCGTAATCAACAATTTTCGGCGCGAAGACGGGCCCAACCGTCGATATTTGTTTGCATTAGGTAATCAGTTGTATTGTCTATACCGTCGGCATAATGAATTAATTCCACTCACTATTTATAACGAAGCCGATTTATGGAATTTTCTATCGGCAGCGCAGCCAAATTTTCGGCCCCTAGTGATTGACCCCTATTGTTTACAGGGGCATATATTGCCGGCGTTGCTACCGCACGTGCAGCCGCAAACCGTAAGCGTTTTTTATCAGGTTTTGGACACCGGTTTGTTGATCATCGTCGTGGACGAGCGCGGTAGTATTTTGCGCACAACACTCGACCGCGCCCCAAAATTACGGAGCTTATTGAACCTTCTCGAATTTATTCGCAATGCCCTAGTCGAGTTGAGCCGCCTTCAACAACCCGTGGTTGGCGCGTTTGGCGTAGTGCCCTTGGCGTTTTTCGAAATGCAGAAAACCGGTGATACTTGGGTGGTTTCACGCAAACAGCTTGCTGTGGAACACTTAAAAACACCGCCCATTTCGGTGAAAGTATTAGTGCAAGATATGGGGGAGTCCGGCTGTGAGTACCGTTTTTTTTGCGAAGGCCAAGCATTTATACCTCGGGAAAATCAAGACGCCTTGACGGACCTTGCGCAATGGCTGCTGCATAAGCGCGCACTGCGCGAACTCTATCCGCTGTTTATTAATGAGCTGGTATTTATGCAACCCAAAGCGCAGGTGCAACTGATAGATTATCTTAAGGCTAAGCGCAGCGTGGAGGCGATGTTAAATCGCGCACTCACGGAACTCTTGGGCGCACGCCGCTGACGAAAAAATTTAACCTCAACTGCATAAATCGCAATGGAAAACCGCAGTGGCATAATTTCGCTAGATGGGTGGACCCAAATGTTTTTTGCAACTATTTAGCACAATTTTCATTTCCCCACGTCATCCCCGCGCAGGCGGGGATCCAGAAGGCAACTGCTCCGAAGCAATCACGATATTCACTCAAGTAAAAACCGTCTATTGGGCGCTGGATCCCCGCCTACGCGGGGATGACGGGGAAACATGCTGAATAGCTACATTTTTTTGCATCCACGTAGCATTGGGTATTTCCCTGCGCTGGAAAAGGCTTTATTAACGCCGGGAGCGCAAAACTCCTGCAGGAGATTACTCTTCTGAGGTAACCGTTAATTCCACCACGTCCTATTGCTCTCTATGTTGAGCCATTAAATTGTCACCGGCACAACCGGCGGTGACACATGAAAACACACCTAACAAACCAAACCCAAACGCCAATACCGCAGCGCCGAGCAATGGCTAACTAATCATCCTAGAAGCCTCAGTTGGGCGCCAAAAAGCTGTGTAATCACACCAATGGATGGTGCCCAACTGAGGTTTCTAGGATTATCGTGACGTAACGCTCAAATCTAAGCATCGCTTAAATTTTGCTTGCGCGCACCCGGAGGCCCATCTAAGATATGCTTAAATCAACCCTCGGAGTACTAACATGTCAA
Organism: Thalassocella blandensis; assembly: GCA_945882995.1. Taxonomy (GTDB): domain Bacteria; phylum Pseudomonadota; class Gammaproteobacteria; order Pseudomonadales; family Cellvibrionaceae; genus CAMCXE01. The sequence goes on from CAMCXE010000018.1 coordinate 9,781, forward strand.
CTTCCCGCCTTGCCTCTACCACTCTAGCCATACTTGCACTCCTACCGTTTGGGTCGAGCGCTGCACCCGCGGATGCCACCCTACGGGTGGAAATTACCAATCTGCGCAGCACTCAAGGGGAAGTGGGCTGCCTCATTTTCAACTCCCCGGACGGCTACCCAGAAACGCGCACCAAAGCCTACAAGACGCTGCGCGCCACGATTGAAGGGGGCCATGCCCTGTGTGAATTCAAGAATGTTGCGCCAGGCACCTATGCGGCCATCATCGGTCATGACGAGAACCGCAACGGCAAGGTGGACAAAAATTTCATAGGCGCCCCCCGGGAAGGCTACGCAGCCTCTAACAATGTGCGCCACAAGATGTCTGCGCCAGGATTTCAAGAAGCATCGTTTGCCGTTCCGGCAGGCGCCGTCACGTCCATTAACGTTCAAGTGGGTTATTAAACCATGGCTACATTAAAGGGTAAGACCGCGCTGGTGACCGGCGCCTCCTCAGGAATTGGCGAGGCTATTGCCAAAAAACTTGCCGCTGAAGGGGTAAATCTCATCTTAGTGGCCCGCTCAGGGGACACCCTCACGCAGCTGGCTGATGCCCTCAAACAGCGCTATGCCGTGCAATGCACCGCCTTGCCGGCAGATTTGAGCACACCCAATTGCGGCGCAACCCTGTATGGCCAAGTGACGGCATTGGGTTTAAGGGTGGACATTCTGGTGAACAATGCGGGGTATGGAACCTATGGGCCCTTCGATTCCATCGCGCCGGAAACTGAGCAAGGCGAGATAGCCGTGAACATTGCAGCGGTTGTGGATTTAACCCATGCCTTTGTGCCCGACATGCTAACCCGCGGCGCAGGTATCATTCTCAACGTCGCATCTACCGCCGCGTTTCAACCCGTTCCCTACATGGCCGTCTACGCTGCCAGCAAGGCATTTGTACTGAGCTTTAGCGAGGCACTCTGGGCGGAGTACCGTGGCCGCGGCATTCACGTGGCGGCGCTATGTCCGGGTGCCGTGGATACCGGTTTTATTAGTCAATTGGGTGACGACGCCGTACGCAAAACTGCGGCGTTCGCAACCACGGTGCAACCGCAGCAAGTGGCCACCCATGCGCTAAAGGCGATTTGCGCCCAGGGGCCCACTCACATTGTTGGGCTGAAGAATTGGCTGACGGCCCTATCGGTTCGGTTCGCCCCTCGAAGCCTAGTGGCCCGCAGCAGTGCTGACATGATGCGCCCACCAGTGCAAAATGGGCTAACTCCGCCTTAGCTCAACGAGAGCCCAATGCCAGCTGTTAAGAAAAACAAGTATCACCACGGCGACCTTCGCCAGACGCTCATGGATATCAGTGTGGATATCATCGAAAAGCAAGGAATACACGCGCTCAACCTGCGTAGCTTGGCATCGCTGGCGGGCGTTTCTTCCGGTGCGCCGTACCACCACTTTGCAGACCGTGCAGCGCTACTGGGGGCGGTTGCGCAAGAAGGTTTCGAGAAGCTTCAAGCCGCCTTAGTCCGCGAGGGGGCGTCGGTAGTTGGGAACCCTAGTGAACGCTTGGCGGCCCTCGGCAGCGCCTATGTGCTGTTTGCTGTGTCGCACCGAGGGCACTTCCGCGTAATGTTCCGTGCTGATATTCATAACGATGCGCATGAGGCGCTGACGAATTCCAGTGACAGGGCGTTCCAATTGCTGCGCGAAGCTATAGAAGCCTGTCAGCAGGCTGGCACCGCGCCACCGGGGGACCCACAACCCTTGGTGCTGTGTGCGTGGGCTACAGTGCACGGGCTAGCCACCTTGTGTGTTGACTCCCACCCCGCGAAGCTCGGCATGCCACCGGAACAACTGGCGCCGATGATTACCGGCCTGACAAGCCAAATGTTCAGCGCACTAGCAAGGACGGCCACGTCATCCAAGAGCCCCAAACCTTCGAGCTGAGGTCTGCGAACTTCTGAACGCCCCAGAACAAGAACCGGTTATGCACCACTTATGTCAAGCGTTGCAAGCAGCCATTATTTGATTTTTTATTATTTTTCGGAGTTACAATGGAAGAACTTTATATTAGATGCATTCATTTTTTGGGAATTATGTTACTGAGCTCAGCATTATTTTATGAGCTTATATCTCTTTCTCACTCCATCACCAACAATCAATTGAAAAAGCTTGTTTGGATTGATGCCCTATTCGGAGTTAGTGCTTTAATTGTTTTAATTGCAGGCGCTCTACTCTGGGGTTATTTTGGCAAACCTAGCGATTTCTATACGAAAAATATAATTTTCCACATAAAATTATCTATATTTTTATTTATCTCAATAATCTCGGCAGTTCCAACATTGTTTTTTTTGAAAAATCGCAAATCAAATGAGGCAACAATAAACGTGCCTGGTTATGTGCTAACTATTGTTAGAATTGAAGCCGCCTTATTGCTTACAATTCCTTTGCTTGCAGTATTAATGGCACGTGGGATTGGTTTGGCATAATAAGCCGTTGCAGCCTCGTTTCACTAAGCTCCACCGCACGGTTTTTAAGTTGCCGAATTGTGGCTCTCTAGGCTCGCTTTACTGCAAAACCACAACTTAAAAACCATCACCGAACTCGGCGTTATCCAGCTTGGGTCACGCGACCGCAACTCGGCTTAGCCCGAAGCCACCCGCACCGCTCACGAAAAAACACACGGCAAGACACATTTTTGGCTGGATTCATTAAGTGGACTAGCATGCCCCCTTCGCACAATAAACGGCGATAACCACGGCGGCGCTCATCTGGCCGGCGGAGTGTTATTCGCCATCAGCAACACGCCAAGGGGCTGCAACAATGTATAAACATCACGCCACACTTGCCGGACGCTGGGCGAAATCCTCCTTACTAGCCGGTAGTATTGCCATAGTATCCGCCTGCGGCGGAACAAATTTTGATACAGATACCACCTCATCTTCCAGCAGCTCTAGCTCGTCTTCAAGTTCTAGTTCATCTTCAAGTTCGAGTTCATCTTCAAGTTCGAGCTCATCTTCAAGTTCGAGCTCATCTTCAAGTTCTAGCTCACCCTCAAGCTCTAGTTCGTCTTCAAGTTCAAGCTCATCTTCAAGCTCTAGTTCGTCTTCAAGCTCCAGCTCCTCTTCAAGCTCTAGCTCCTCTTCAATCTCTAGCTCATCTTCAAGTTCGAGCAGCTCATCCAGTGGCGGCTTGGTTAATTTGCTGTCCAGCGATGGCACCTTCAGTGGTGGCAAAGGTAACTTTGTTAGCTACATTGCCAATGTGGCTAACACCATTACGTTTACCAATGGCGTGGTTACGGTTGGTTTGGCCGCGGCAAGTACTGAACTCTGGCAAGTGCAAATCACCCACCCTCTGTCGGTGGTGGCCGGCACGGTTTATAGCCTGTGTTACGACGCTATGGGGACGGCCAACCGCTCGTTAACCGTGGATGTGGATGACGCAGGCCCTACTGTCTACACGTCCTTAACCGCCGGTGGCATGACACAACCGGTGGGCACAAGCTGGGGCACCTATGGCTACGGGCGCCACCGCACGCATTGCCATGAACCTAGGTATGCTGGCCAACCCCGTCAATCTCAGTTTGGACAATATCGGCGTTTACAAAGGCTGTGTCTGCCCAGTCAGCAACACGTCTAGCAGCTCGTCATCCAGTATATTCAGTACATCCACGTCCAGCAGCCCTTCATCCAGCAGCTCCAGCTCGTCTAGCAGCTCCTCCAGCTCTGGCGGCACGCTGGGTACTTACGTCACGCGGGATAAAATTTTCTTCCGCGGCAAAGAGGTTTACCTCAATGGGTTCAACGTGGCGTGGTTCGACTTCGCCAACGACTTTGGCGCGGGCATTAATGAAACCAAGCTACGCCAAGTGATTGCAGACTTAAAAAGCAGCGGTGGTAACACCCTGCGTTGGTGGGTACATACCGATGGCTCCAGCACGCCTGCGTGGCTAAACGGTGAGGTGGTAGGCGCTAAAACACTGGCGGTGGATTTGAAACGCGCCTTGGATATTGCGCAGGAAAATAACGTGTACCTGGTGCCGTCGCTCTGGTCCTTCGACATGTTGCGCAGCAATGCCACCCGCAACCCACCCAATGTGAACAACTTTAAATTGTTGTCCGACGACGCGGTGTTGCAGTCCTACATAGATACCGTGTTAACGCCTTTAGTCACCAGCTTGGCCAACCACCCGGCATTAGCGGCTTGGGAATTATTTAACGAGCCGGAAAACATGACCGAAGCCTGGCTGCAAGCCGAACCGGCCTGGTACGGCGGCGCCGTGCCTACCAAAGCGCAACTGCAGCGCACCCACGCCAAACTGGCCGCCGCTATTCACCGCGCGGCGGAAGCCGCTGGCAGCGTGGCGCTGGTCACCACCGGGTCAAAATCTATGGGTAAATACAACTCAGCAGCGCGGGGCGGCAGCAACTGGTGGAGTGATGCCGAAATGAGCGCCGCCTCCGGTGGCGATCAAAAAGCCTACCTGGATTTTTACGAGCCCCACTTTTACGACAACGAAGGCAAAGGCGCCGAATGGTCGCCCTTCCACCACGACATCACTTGGTGGCAAGTGGACAAACCCATTGCATTGGGAGAGTTCTATGTGAACTTGCCCCTAACGCCTGCCGGTGGCACCACCATCGCCAAAACAGACCTGTGTAAGGCCTTAAAAGCCGGCGGTTATGCGGGCGGCTGGAGCTGGCAATGGATCGAAAATGCCGCCGACATGAAAGCCTGCGCCGCAGCGGTTGGGGCGGGCACGTCCTCCTCAAGCAGCTCTAGCTCTTCGTCAAGCTCCAGTTCGTCGTCAAGCAGCAGCTCATCGTCAAGCAGCAGCTCCTCGTCCAGCAGCTCGGGCATGGCCAACGGCGAAATTCTGCACGCCAGCTTCCAAAAACAGCAGGTGGGGTTTTACGCCGCCACCATGCTGGCCACGGATTTCCCAACCTCCACAACTTGGAACAATGGCCTAGACGATAAACGCGCCGCAATTGTTGACGAAGCGGGCAACAAATTCCTGCGCGTAACCTACCCCGCCAATCAATTCGGTTCCACCCTCGGCGGCGTACAATTTAAAGTGCCCTTTACCCGCAGCTACCACGAATTGTTTTTTTCCTTCCGCGTGCGTTTTGCCAAAGGGTTCGATTTTAAATTGGGCGGCAAATTGCCTGCCCTAATGGGGGGGAACGGGGCCAACTGGCTGCATCTCGGACAAAAACGGATTCTCCGCCCGGAACATGTGGCGCAGCGGCGGCGCCGTGCAGTACATGTATTTCCCGCAAAAAGTGTCCGCCTGTGGCGACGATTATGAATATAAAATTGGCAACACCTTGCAGTACTTTACCCCCGGCACTTGGCAAACCATCGAGTACCGCTTAATTATGAATACCCCCGGTGTACGCAACGGCACCATGCAAGCCTGGGTAGACGGCGTAATGGTGTTGGATATTCGCAACTTCCTATTCCGCGACACAGGCGCAACCTTCGCTATCGATATGCTGTATTTCTCCAAATTTTTTGGCGGCGGCGACCAAAGCTGGGCGCCCCTAACCGCTCAAACCGCCGATTTTGACGAGCTGATTGTTTCCGAAAAACCTATTACTCACTAAGCTGCAAACCTAACCCAGTTGTAACTTTTCAGCATGCTCCACGTCATCCCCGCCTACGCGGGGATGACGTGAAAAAGGAAAGCTGTGCTGAAGAGTTGCGCCCTGTTTTTGTATTCGCCATGTGAGTGTGAAAACTGGGAGTTTTTTATTAATTCGCAAATGGGCTTGGTGCCACACAGGTTCCGGTTTGAGTAATGTCATTCAGTTGAATATTTGGGTTCTCGTTCGTAGGGGCGCCGGTTGCTGCGCCCGCACAACACTAAAACTCCTATCTCCCACCCAACACCGGGCGCAGCAAGCAGCGCCCCTAGCTTTTTACTCAACTGAATAACATTGCGGGTTTGGGTGTTTGGCTGCTTGTGGGCAGGAGAAAGAACTTTTATAGTCACCCACTTAGCACCCCGGCTTCGCGCATAGGTCGCAAGGTGCTGGGGATAATGCGCATGCGAGTTTACAGGCCGGCGTAACATTGGATTTTTGCGCGAAATTCTTTTGGCTCAGAGGGTTGGGGTGGGAAATTCGAGAAGGCGGCTGGGTGAAAATTCGAATGTGCAGCTCATGAATACTAGACATCTGAGATAGATCAATGGTTTATTTGAACCTCTCTGTTGCCAACTTGAATTCTGCGATAGATTTTTACGCAAATAAAATAGGCATTTTTGAACATCAGGCATATGGACGATTGATATGCGGACTGGGCGTGGATTTGATAATAGATTTGAATGAGTGTGGCTCTGAGAGACACAGATCCATTTTTGGCAGAGATGATCATGTGCCAGCATCATTTTGGATTTCTGTGGGCGATAATTCAAGCGAGGAAAATATCGCCATATTGCACAAATGGAAATCAAACCATGTGCCATATGCTGAAGTCAGAAATTTAGGCGGGCATTATATTCAGTTTACTGATCCGTCGAGCAATAGATTTACGCTGCATGCCAACCTTGGCGTGTTTCAATAATGCCTCACTATTCGTTGCTCCAAACGGCTAAACCGGTGCTCGGTTTAGCTTTCCTCGCTAACGCTTAGTCACGGCGAACTTAGGCGTTAGATTTGCAGTGAACGAAAGAGCAGAAATTATTGATCTTGGATTTTATATTGCAGATGGAGAGAACATTAGTTATTCACACAATGGTGACAAACTGATATTTAAGTACACAGACTGGAATGGGCAAAATATCACTATTGCATTTGAAAATGTTATTGGCTTTAAGTGTCAACGGGCAACCTTCGAGCACCTCCCGGGCGAGGCGTTTGATTCCGTGCATATTATTCACAACTCAAAGTGGCTACAGCAGCATATTGACCAAGGTGAAACATGGTCAGGTAAAACCTGGCACCACTACAAGTTAAATTTTAATGCAGCAGGAGCAATGGAAGTTTTGTGCTCCAATATGGCAAAAATCTAACCAGCGCCAGACTCACAGGAAATGAGAGCCAACCCCTACAGTTAATTTTCCACTAACAAAGCCGACAAACTTTATTTTACAACCATTTTATGACAGCTCACGTTAAAGAAAAAGCAAAACCACTTTGCGCACTGGCGATCGTTATCTTTCTCGGCTTAGCCTCCAGGAAGTACCCGTTTCTATTTCCTGAATTTCTAGGCAAATACCCCGGAGATGCACTCTGGGCAATTGCGGTTTATTTTGCGTTAAAGGTCATATTCTCAAACAAACCCTCTGGCCTGCTTTTGTCGTCAGCGCTTGGCATATCCTATTTCATAGAGCTTACACAGTTGTATCAGGCGAATTGGATTAACCTCATCAGAGAAAACCCAATTGGCCATCTTTTTTTAGGCACGACCTTTAGTTATATTGATTTGGCGGCCTATACGGTGGGCATAGCCATTATGTATGCAATAGAATTTGGGATAAAGTTAGCTAGTCGCAAGCATTAAACCCAGCAAATGAGGCCAAGCAGAACACAGCCATTAATTGGCGGACTTGATGCAACGGAAAACAGGGAACTCGGCTTTAGTATTCATTATTCAGGTAACGCCTTATGACAAACAAACCTCAAATACTTTTTGTGTCGCACGGCGGCGGCCCACTACCGCTGCTTGGCAATGAGGGGCATGAAGAGATGGTGGCATGCTTGCAAAAAATTGCAGCGCAAATAAAAAAACCATCGGCCGTTATTGTTATCTGTTAGACGCAACGCTTACTCAAACCCTTAACTACACGGCGCAATCGGGTGATTACGGCCATACTTATTTTTACGTGGAGCATGGCAATACCTACTTCCAAGGAACGCCAACGGCATTTGCGCTAAACGGCTCTGCAGCAGTGCCGGAGCCGGCCGCTGTGGGGCTGTTTGCCTTGGGCTTGTGTGGTGTGGTCGGCATGCGCCGCCGCCAGCGGATTGCTCCTATTTAATGATTGTTTCGGTTTGCACCCATAAAAAACCCGCTGCGGCGGAGTTTTTTATGGAATGAATTTTGTGAGGTGCGTATTACGGGTATCTTAGGCGCGAATAGTATTTTTACCTAAATACTCAGTTGGGCGACATCTTCGACTGTTGTAAATCGCACAAAAAATTATACGGTGTGCTGGCGCTCAACCGAAATTTGTTTGGTTGAAAGGAATGCCAGGCCCCCGAGCCATTGTGCGATGGGCGCACCTTAGTGCTCGGTGCCCGAATACACCCACAGCGACTGCGTATTTCCCGCGCGAACAAAACCTACAGATTTATAAAATGCTATTGCGTCACCGTCGGCGGTTAACATTTGCTGATGATAATCGCCGTAAATGGCCTGCATGGCGGCAACCATTTTCCTGCCCACACCTTGGCGTTGAAAATCAGGATGTACGAGCAGGTGAGGGTAATAGACCACCAAGTATCCGTCAGAGATGGCATTTGCAATGCCAACTAAAACGCCAGCAATTCTCGCTGTGACTAAGGTGTGTGAATGCCGTAATGCGAGTAAAAGCTGATTTGGCTTTTCGGCAGAAGACCAGTTATGCAGGCGATACAGCTCAATCACTTCCTGATCTTCAATTGCGCCGTTGACTTCGATTTCAATTTCCATGATTAATTTGCTACGGGATGTGCACAGGTTAGGCATTCGGCTTAGGGTTTTGCCTGCTCATAACGCGGTGAATAAGGCCCAAATAAAATTTGCCCATTTGTGCCTGGCAACAATAAACGCTTACTGGCAATGCCCGCATAGGTATAGGAGTTGTCCGCCAGATTGTTAACCACCTGCTCTACTAAGGCGGTAACCAATAAGCCGGCTAAACCGCCACCCGTATTATTGTTGCGATTTTCGGCGCTGCTGGCGCGGGCCGAGCCGGACCAAAGAATGGCGCCGGTGCGCAGGTCTACCAGTTTAGTGCGGGCGGCCACGGCGGTTTCGCTGGAAATAACTTGGTAGCGGGCACCGTATTCGGTGATCTCAGTGTACAGGGCCGCGTCGGCGCCAAAAATCTCGCGCAGTTTGGGGGGCGCTAGGGCTTGGGTTTCTGCGGCGTTTTGCACGCCGTTTTCTTTAAAGGCGTGATCCATCAGTGCGACTGGCACCACGTAATAACCGGCTTCGGCCAGTGGGTAGGTCATTTGCGCCAGCATGGCGTAAGTGGCGTTCACATCAGGGGATCGGTTCACCGGCGGTAGCACGAGAATAGAGGCCGGATGAGCGGCGCGTAGTGGTGCATAGTCGAAATAAGCCGCTTGGTTGGCACAGCCGCTAAGGACAAGTGCCAGCGCTGCTAGACTTAGACCGGAAAGCAAACGTTGGCGCTTCATGGTTTAGCTCCTTTCGGCGCGTCGAATTTGCGCAGTAAAAAATTCATAAAAGGCGCCGCTTCCGGGAATAGGGTTTTTTCAGTTTCGAATTGCTGCCGCATGTCGGCGGCGCGGCCCGACTCACCGTAGAGCAAGCCTAAGTGCGCGTGAAAGCCCGGCGGCAGATGACGCCCGGTGAGGCTGGCGCGCTGCAAATCCTTTTCCAACATGGCAATTTGCTGCTCTGGGCTGCTGCTGTTTTTAAAGCGGGCGTAAACCTGCGATTCGTAACTGCCCCAGTTATACAGTTCGGTTTGTTGGCTGGCACAGGCACTTAGCAGCAGCGCTAGTGCGCCGGCCACTAGGCTGCGCCAAGGGGTCGTGGGTAACGCCATGCGTGTAACTCCTGATTATTTGCTGGGCTGCCAAGCGCCTGAATCGATACCGGCGGCCAACTTAGTCACCGCTTCGCGAATGGCTAGGTCCAGTACCTTGCCGTTTAGTGTGGAGTCGTAGCTGGCGGTGCTACCAAAACCGAGTACCTCGCGTTCGCTGAGGGTGTATTCCCCAGCACCTTGTGCCGAGTAAACCACTTCTGTGGTGCGCACGTTAACCACATTTAAACTCACTTTGGAGTAAGCCACTTGGGTTTTGCCACGCCCCAGCACGCCAAAAAATTGTTGGTCGCCCACTTCTTTACGGCCAAATTCCGTCACGTCGCCGGTAATAACAAAGTCGGCGCCTTTGATGCGTTGGAATTTTTTGGCGAACTCAGCTTCCTGAGCGGCCTCGGCGAGGTTAGTGCGGTCCAGCACGCTGAAGCGGCCAGTCTGTTGTAAATGGGTGATTAAAATGGTTTGGGCTTGATTGCCTAAGCGGTCCACGCCGTCGCTGAAAATGCCGCGCATAAAGCTGGAGCGGTTATCGAATTTGCCCACTGCCACGAGGCTTTTTTGGCCTTGGTAGGGCGTGCTAGCTATTGCAGGGGTGGGCGTTTCTAGGGTGCGCGAGTGCTCTTGGGTGGCGCAGGCGGTCAGCGCTAAGCTGCAGCAACCGGCTAATAGTAATTTATTCACGGTAAGTCCTCTTTTCGTGGTGGATGACGATTGGGGGTGGTGCGCGTATTGCCCTGGCTCATGGCGCAGCCAGTTTGGGATTCCAGCTTAGTCGATTGGTTCGAATTACCCGCCGGTAGCACTCATAAACCGCACAATATCCACCTGCTCTTGCAGATCAAAATGGTGTTTTTCGGGTTTGAGCTGCAAGGCTTTGATGATAGCGGGGGCTAATTCGTCGGGCGTGTTCCGCAAAATAGCACGCAAATCTAAACTTTGTTCATTACCTAAGCACAATAACAATTTACCTTCGGCGCTGACGCGAACGCGGTTGCAACTACCGCAAAAATTGTCGCTATGCGGGGAAATAAACCCAATGCGCGAAGGGTAGCCGGCAATTTCCCAATAGCGTGCTGGGCCGCCGCTGCTGTGCAGATTGGGTGTTAGCGCATACCGCTCGCCGATAATGTCGCGCAGCGTCGCGCTGCTGACAAATTCTGCGGCGCGCCCATGGCTGGTAATAATACCTAGGGGCATTTCTTCGATAAAACTAATATCCAAGCCTTCATTTAACGCGTAATCAACCAAATCCACCACTTCGTCTAGGTTGTGGTTTTGCAAAATCACCGCGTTAAGTTTTAAGCGGGCAAAACCGGCTTGTTGGGCGGCTTCAATGCCTTTTAATACTTGGTGTAAATCGCCGTGGCGGGTTAGCTGGCGAAAGCGTTCAGGCTGCAGCGAATCCAAGGAAATATTAATGCGCTGCAGTCCGGCGGCGGACAAGGGTGCGGCCATGTGCTCTAAGCGTGAACCATTCGTGGTTAGGCACAACTCCTTTAGGCCGGGTGTTTGGGCCAAGCTTGCCACTAGCTCCAGCATATTGTTGCGAATCAGCGGTTCGCCACCGGTGATGCGTATTTTTTCCACGCCGAGTTGAATAAATGCCCGCCCCACCTGCGCCAGCTCTTCAATGCTCAGCACCTGGTCGCGCGGTAAAAACGTCATGGTTTCGGCCATGCAATACACGCAACGAAAGTCGCAACGATCGGTAACCGACAGGCGCAGGTAGTTAATGCGCCGACCAAAGGGGTCGACAAGGCTAGGGGAGGGCAAGGGCATTGCGCAAGAGTCAGTCATGGCGGCGTGAATGCAAAAACAACGGCCTACTATTACCCGCTTTAGCGGTTGTGTCGACTGTTTTCCTTTAGCACTGCAGTCGTCGGCTTTGGCGTCCTGCGTAGCTCTGCCCCCGCTACTGACTGAACTATCGAGTATCAATTGCCAACTTAGGGCCGAATTGCGGAATAAGGTCTAGACTCAAGACTCAAGTTTGTTTTTATACATAACAGCTCAGTGGAGGGTTACATGGTGCAGTCAATTCAAGCCAAATTGGTGTTGTTAGTGGCGGGGGCAATAGCGCTGCTCGGGCTGGCGGGGTTCTGGGGTATTTATCAGCAGTTTAGCTTGGCGGATGCTTATCGGCAGCTGATAGTTGAGGACGTGAAAACCCAGCGGGCCGTTGATGATTTAACAATCGACTTCAAAACCCAAGTGCAAGAGTGGAAAAACCTTTTGCTACGGAGTCAGACCAGCGCTGACACCAGTGCAAATTGGCAGACATTCAATGGCAGTCACGCCAGGGTGCAGGAGCAGGCTGCAAGCCTAATCAAAAGTTTAGGTGGCTCCAGCTTTAAAGCACAAGCCGAGCAATTCAAGGCGGCGCACCAAGCGTTATTGGAAAAATACACCCGCGGACGGGACGCTTTTGTGGCCGCGGGGTTTAATCATCAGGCGGGCGATACCGCCGCTAAGAGTATAGACCGTGAGGTTTCACAGATTCTGGAGCAGTTGTCCAGCACCATTGAGCAGCATCAGCAAATGGAGTTGGACCAACTGAGCAAAAATTCCTCAACCAAGCTTTGGCAAGCCAGCCTGATTTTTCTGGGTGCGGCAGTTGCCATGTTGTTTGGCTTGACCACGCTCTTGTCGACTTTGGTGATGCAGCCCATTAAACATGCCATATCGCAAATTGGCTCCTTGGCGTCGGGCAACTTCAATATTCAATTGGATACGCGCCGCGACGATGAGATGGGTCAACTCAATCGCAGCCTGGAAAAAATGAAAGAAGAGCTGGGCGGTATGATTGCGGGTATTCGCACCACCGCCGATGCACTTATGCAGGTTAACCAACAGTTACATGCCTCGGCCAACGACATCAACCGCGATACGGCGCAAACAGAGAATTTCGCGGGGCAAATCGCCAGTGCGATTACTGAAATGACCGCTACCGTAAACGAAGTGGCGCGCAACGCCGCCCACGCCGCGGAAGCAACCACCAGTGCCGATAAGGGCGCGCGTGAGGGCCTGAGCATCATGACCAGTGCAATTTCCTCTATCGCTCGAGTGGCCGATGAGGTGGCGCAAACTTCGGTGCAAATGTCCAAGCTGAAAGACGATTCCACCAGTGTGGGCGCGGTGCTGGACGTGATTAAAGGTATTGCCGAGCAAACCAACTTGTTGGCCCTTAACGCGGCCATTGAAGCGGCCCGTGCTGGTGAGCAAGGGCGCGGGTTTGCGGTGGTGGCGGACGAGGTGCGAGCGCTGGCCAAGCGCACTCAAGAATCCACAGAAGAAATTCAACAAATCATCAAAACCTTGCAAGACGGCGCTGCTGCGGCCACCCAGGCCATGTCGCAAAGTACCCAGAAAACTCGGGAAGCGGTGCAGTTGGCGGAAAAAGCGGGGGGCACTATTAACGATATCTCCAACGCTATTGGTTTGGTGCGCGATATGAACAACCAAATAGCCGCAGCAGCGGAGGAGCAAAGCGTGGCCGCCGAGGAGATTAACCGCAACGTGGTGAACATGTCGGAGTTGGCGGAAAACGCCCACGGCAACGCGCGGAAAACCGGCTCGGTGGCGAAAAGCCTCGAGCAGACCTCCCGCGATTTACACTCGCTGGTGGGTGGTTTCCGAATTTAGGCAGTGGGGCGTGTGAGGCGCACAATTTTTAGCCGATTGCCGGCTTTTTCCCTTGCCTCACGCGCCTGCGCCCAGTAGAATTCGCGGCCTTTTGGTGGATAGTCGCCAAAAAGTCAAACGACGCAAGCTCTGCTGTAAACATCAATGGTGATGTTTGCCTAAAACTTAGGCGCTGGAATTGTAGTGTTTACCGCCACAGTCCGCCCCATAAGTGCTTCGCGACGTCCACAAATCTGGAGCATGTTACATGTACGCAGTAATTATTTCCGGTGGCAAACAGCACCGTGTTGTTGAAGGCGAGATCCTTCGTTTAGAAAAATTAGAGATTGAAACCGGCGCTTCTTTTGCGTTTGACCAAGTCCTGATGGTTGTTTCGGGTGACGACGTTAAACTGGGCACCCCAGTTGTTGAAGGCGCCACAGTTCAAGCCGAAGTGATTAGCCACGGCCGCGCCGACAAAGTTACCATTATCAAATTCCGTCGTCGTAAGCACTCGATGAAGCGTCAAGGTCATCGTCAGTGGTACACCGAAGTTAAAATTACTGGCATCAACGGTTAAGAGGATTTAAGTCATGGCTCATAAGAAAGCTGGTGGTAGTACCCGTAACGGGCGCGACTCAGAAAGTAAACGCTTGGGTGTAAAAGCCTTCGGCGGTCAAAGCATCCCTGCTGGCAGCATCATCATTCGTCAGCGTGGCACTCAGTATCACCCTGGTGAGAACGTAGGCATCGGCAAAGATCACACGTTGTTTGCCACCACCACCGGTACTGTTAAGTTTGCAGTTAAAGGCCCTAGCAACCGTCGTGTTGTTAGCGTAGTGGCAGCGGTTTAACACACCGTTTCACACCCCTTTTAGCCTGCTAAAGCCCTGTCCCAGTTGGTGACGGGGCTTTTTTATTTGCGCTACTGGGTTTCAGGTTTAGGTATGTCCAGCCCTGGCTTTTAATGTTGGCAAGGGTTCATTTATGTAAAACGGCGCTCCTGATTGAGGCGCCAAGGTTGGAATTATGAAGTTTGTTGATGAAGCCCCCATCACTGTTAAGGCCGGCAAGGGCGGCAAAGGCTGCTTGGCCTTCCGGCGGGAAAAATACATCGCTGAAGGCGGCCCCAATGGTGGCGACGGTGGCGACGGCGGTTCGGTATTTTTAAAAGCCGATGAAGGCCTGAATACCCTAATTGACTACCGCTTTACCCGTCGCTTCCAGGCGGAAAACGGCCAGGCTGGCATGGGCACCAATTGCACCGGTAAAAAAGGCGATGACCTGATTTTAACGGTACCCGTGGGCACCTCGGTGATTGATGACGATACCGGTGAAGTGATTGGCGACCTTACCGCCCATGGCGATGTGTTGCTAGTGGCCCAAGGTGGCTGGCACGGCTTGGGCAATACGCGTTTTCGCTCCAGCGTGAATCGCACCCCTACCCAAACTACCCCAGGTACAGAAGGTGAAATGCGCAACCTGCGCCTAGAGCTCAAGGTGTTGGCGGATGTGGGCATGTTGGGTTTGCCCAATGCGGGCAAATCGACGTTTATTCGCGCGGTGTCTGCAGCTGAGCCCAAAGTGGCAGATTACCCATTTACCACGCTAGTACCCAGTTTGGGCGTAGTGAAAGTGAACCGGCATCGTAGCTTTGTCATCGCGGATGTGCCGGGTTTAATCGAGGGCGCCTCGGAAGGCGCGGGTTTGGGCATTCGTTTTTTGAAGCACCTCACGCGCTGCCGCATTCTTATTCACTTGGTTGATATGTTGCCGATGGACGGTTCAGACCCAATCGAAAGTGCTTTGGGCATAGTGGCGGAGCTGGAAAAATTTAGCGCGACTTTGGCGCTGCGCGAGCGCTGGCTGGTACTGAATAAATCCGACCTTATCGATGCCGAAGAGGCGGAAGATCTGAAGCAGCGCATGGTTGCCGCGCTGAACTGGCAAGGCCCCACCTATATTGTGTCGGCCGCCAATCGCGACGGCACGGTGGTGCTTTGCGAAAATCTGCTGAACCATCTAGAAGCCACTTGGGAACTTGAACGCCAAGATCCCGCTGCCGCTGCCGCTGAACGCAAAGTGCAGGATGTGATGCAGCAGGAGGCCCGTGAGCACATTAAAGAATTACGCGAGCGCCACTTCGAGCAGCGCCGCGAGGCAAAAGGCCAGTCCGCTGAAAATGATCTCAGCGACGACCTAGACGATGACGATGATTGGAACGAAGACGACTACGATGTAGAGTTTGAATACGTCCGCTAACAGGTAAACGCATGACCGACAACCACCCAAACCGCCGCGCCCAGATTCAAAATAGCCCACGCCTAGTGGTCAAAATAGGCAGCGCCCTGCTGACTAATGAGGGGCGCGGCTTAGACAAGTTGGCCATTGGCGGCTGGGTGGCGCAAATGGCGGCGCTGGTTAAAGCCGGTTATGAACTGGTACTGGTGTCGTCCGGTGCGGTTGCGGCTGGCATGACCCGCCTGGGTTGGAAGGAGCGCCCCAGCAGCATTCATGAGCTGCAAGCCGCCGCCGCGGTGGGCCAAATGGGTTTAATTCAAACCTATGAGGAGGCCTTCGGCGCTTTTGGCATAGCCACCGCGCAAATCTTGCTGGATCACGATGACCTGTCCAGTCGCGAGCGCTACCTGAACGCGCGCAGCACCTTGCGTACCCTCACGGGGCTGGGCGTAATCCCGGTGGTGAATGAAAACGATACGGTGGTAACCGACGAAATTCGCTTCGGCGACAACGATACTCTTGGCGCGCTGGTGGCCAATTTAATCGAAGCCGACACGCTCATTCTGCTGACTGACCAACTGGGCATGTACACCAGTGACCCGCGCCGCGACCCGCAAGCCCTTATTCTCAGTGAGCGCGCCGCCAGTGACACCGACCTCGACGCCATGGCCGGTGGTGGTGGGGTATTGGGGCGCGGCGGCATGTCCACCAAAGTGCGTGCCGCGCGTTTGGCGGCGCGGTCGGGTGCTAACACAGTGATTGTGGGTGGACGCATTGCAGAAGTATTAAACCGCGTAGTGGCCGGCGAAAATTTGGGCACCCTGCTGTACGCCAAAGAACAACCCATGGCCGCGCGCAAGCAGTGGTTGGCTGGGCAATTGCAAGTCCGTGGCACTTTAACAATCGACGAAGGTGCCGTGCAGGTGTTGCGCACTAATGGCAAAAGTTTATTGCCGGTGGGCGTAAAACAAGTGGATGGGCAGTTTACGCGCGGCGACTTAGTGTCCTGCGCCGATGCAAACGGCCTTGAAATTGCGCGCGGGTTAGTCAATTACCACGCCGACGAAGCACGCAAAATCGCCGGCAAACCCAGCAGTCAAATTGAGGAGTTGTTGGGGTATAAGGATTACGACGAGTTGATTCATCGGGATAATTTGATCCTAGTTTAGCGGCTACTCAGCGCGCTACAGGCGAACCTAGAGGGCTCAGGTGAATCACCAAAGCCGTGAGAACCCTTGGTTTGTACTCAGTACACCAAGGCTTCACACGGCTTTTTGGCGCTTAACAGAGCATTTTAGGTTAAATCCGACCGCTAAAAATCAGCACCAACAGTACAATAACTAGGATGCTTAGGCCGCCGCTAGGCCCATAGCCCCATGAGCGACTGTGTGGCCATGTAGGCAGTGCGCCTAACAACATTAAAATTAACAAGACGAGCAGCACATTAAAGATCATTTTCATGGACTCCCAAGTGGGTGGTAGTTGTGGGTACTGGGTGTACTAAACCTCGAAACATCAGTCGGATCACCCAAGTCTGCGCCCCCCCTTGGCGCGCCTAGCAAAAGTTAAAAATCACGGGCGATCGAGTCAGTTGTTTGTCATTGTTAACTTTTGCTAGGCGCTGCCTCTGGTTTGCGCAGACTTTGGTGATACAACAGAGGTGGCTAGGTTAAAACGTCAGATCTTTCGCATTTACGGATTTAACACCACGCACATTTTGGGCAAGTTCAATGGCTAGCGCGCGTTCAGCACCGGAATCCACTTTGCCTTTAAGAGTCACTTCTCCTTTGTTGGTTGTCACCGCAATGTCCGAGCCGGAAACATTACTGGAGTACATAAACGTTGAACGCACTTTGGTGGCAATCCAGGAGTCGGAGAAGTCTGAACCCATTTCGGAAAGGGAATTTTTGGCTTGTGTGCCCACGCTGGGTTTAGTCGCCGTTACGCTTAACTGATTGTTAACCGACACCACCCCCCGCGTTGCTATGGCTAGGCGTCCAGCATAGTCGCGACTTTCTTTAGTTGCGGCGTCGCCGCGCAGGGTTACACGGCCATTTTTGGTTTCCACCGCGATATTGCGTCCATCGGTGTGTTTGCTCCACAGTAGCTTGGATTTAATGGCCGCCGTTACCGAGGCATCGTCGATGGATTGGCCGTAGCCGTTGCTGTCAGTGGTTGGGTGGTAATCCGCTTCTACCACAATTTGGTTATCCACTTCTTTAATCCCTTTTACGCCTAGGGCAATCTGTTTGGCTAAATCCTTATTTACGTCTTCATCCACTTTGCCGGTAAGGCTGGCTTTGCCGTCGTGCACGCTAACCCGTAGGTCATTGGCGCGCAGGTAGGGGCTCAAGGCAAACGTGGTCCAAATTTGTGACTCTTGGCGAGCGTCAACGAGATCCGAGGCAGGGTCTGCGTAGATACTGCCGGTTAAGCCCATGAGGCTGAGCGTCAGGGCGGGTGTAATCAAGTGGCGAGTAAATGATGAGCGCATAAAATTAAGCCCCGTGGTTGGTAGACGATGTGATGAGGTCGGTTGCTAGACTGGAGGAGCCCAATGGGGTGCAGCCTTGCACCCCCTGCTCAAAAAACCCAAACCACTAGCTGTGTTCGCAGGCGGCTACAAATTTTTTGACTTGTTTTTGCGCCGCTTCTTTGGAAATGGCGTAACGCTCTTCGACTAGGCCGGCAAGCTTTTGGGTATTGCCCTCCAGCTCTAAAAATTCATCATCCGTTAACTTGCCCCAAGTGGCTTTAGCATCGCCTAGGTATTGGTGCCATTTGGCTTTCATTTGGTCGCCACTGGCTAGACCTTGCTGTTGCTGGCCTTGGGAGGGTTGGTGATTTTTTTGCTGGTTGGCACTGCCTGGTGCACTTCGGTTAGCCTGTTGTTGGCTATGTGGTGCGCTGGTACTTTTAGAGAAATTGCCGCCTTGGTTTTTGTTGCCGGCTTTATTCATGTTTTGAGGAGCCGAGCTGTCGCTCGGCTTGTTTTGGGATTTAGAATGAGTTGCAACTGGGTCTTTTGGAATATTCATAAGAACCTCCGACCGTTAAAATCCGTCCACCCGGCGAATAGCCCGGCGCTGGGATTTATAGAGCGTGTTCAGAATGGCTTCTGTAAAGTCTTCTGTCTGTGCTTTTTTGCACATACAAGCCATAAGATTTTGATTGGGTGGGCAGCCCATAATGTTTTCTGGAAACAGGTGGTTTCTTAGGTTAGGTTTTCAATACTTAATACGTTTAATTTGCAGCCAATTTTTCTAACGGCGAAGAAAATAGGCCATTGGCGGCATGATTCGCTAGGTTTACTTGCGATTTTTTTTTGGTAGGGACCATTGGCGGATCTGTGGGAATTCTGCGTTAAGGGCACCTCCGGAAATTCACTTTTCGCGCCCTCGCTGCGTTATTTTCGTGCTCAGTCGGTCATTTATACAGCATAAACTCCCTCCCTCCGCGCGAAAATGCCTTGCGATCATCGCGAAAATTGAATTTCCGGAGGCGCCCTTAAATTGTAGAAATGGCACCACTGGCGTCTTGAGGAAACAGCAACATTCACGCTGCGCTGGGCTAACCCGCCATGTCGGCAGAGTTTGCTTGGTATCCCAGCACAAAGCCTGGTGGTTAGCTGTGACCTGTCCCAAAATCGGCCCGTAATCGGCCGGTTACTAATGCTAAGTTGAGTACAAATTCCACGCCCAAGTCGGTATTTTGAGCCCAAATTCGACCGCCCATTTTCGCCATGTAAGTTCTTGCAACGAACAAGCCTTGGCCGCGGTGTTCATCATTTTGCCTATGTGGATGGTTCGGATCGGAAACACCCCAGGCAAAAATTTGCTCAAGGTGATCAGCGTCTATGTGTGGGCTTTGGTTTTACAGGCTAAGCCAGGCGCTGGTGTTGTCGCAATTAGGGTAAGGACAATCGGGGTGCTGGGGGTGCGCAGACGTTGGCGCCCAACTGAGGTTTCTCGGTTAAAACCTGCAAACAAAATACCTCGTCCTGAAATATTTTGTTTGCGCGTCAAAGCCGCTAAAAACGCGTCCCGCGTTTGACATTAAGACGGAACGCCGGGCAGGTTGTCATCCAGCAGGGGCGCGCGGTAGCGCTTGTGGCTATGCTGACGGCGACGCTCCAGGGTGCGGTTGACGGCGCGCCCTGCACGCTCGATGGCGCGATCAATGGCCATATGCCAATCGGCTTGTATTTCCTCAATCACTACGGGTTTTGATCCCACCACCGGCACCTGAATGAGGCAGGATTTATCCAAGCCGCCCTTAGGGCCGTTGATGTCCTGGAGCCGCAGCGTGACTTTTTGTAGGCTGTGATCCGCCCAGCTCAAGGCAAACTGCAGGCGCCGCTCGATGTGCTGGCGCAAGTTGTCGGGCAATTCAAATTGACGAGCATGAATTTCAATACGCATAACAATGTCCTCTGTTGAATGGATGTTGTAAAGCACAACAAGGGTGATACTAGCCACGCCCAAAGCATCCAACAAATCGAATATCCTTTAACGAAACATCGTTTTTTTTGATGGAAAAAACCCATGCATAGATTGAACTTTAAACACCTGCGCTACTTCTGGATGGTGGCCAAAACCGGCAGCATTGCCAAAGCCGCCCAACAGCTGCACCTCACGCCCCAATCTATCAGCGGGCAGCTGAGCGAATTTGCCGAGGTGCTCGGGGTGGCTTTGTTGCGTCGTGCGGGGCGTGATTTGGAGCTGACCGAGGCTGGGCGGCAGGTAATGAGTTATGCCGACGAGATTTTTTCCATCGGCGACGATTTGCTCAATGCATTGCAGGATCAGCGCACCCAAACATCCATCCCCTTTCGGGTGGGCATCGCCGACTCTGTCTCTAAATCCGTCGCCTACCGCCTGTTAGAGCCAGCCCTAAAACTCGCCGAGCCGATTCGCCTCATCTGCAGCGAAGGCCGGTTGATGGCCCTGCTGCCGGAGCTGGCGGTCAATCGCCTGAACATGATCGTCGCCGACCGCCCCATGCCCAACCACTTAAACGTGCGCGGGTTTAACCATTTGCTGGGCGAAAGCCAGTTGCGGGTATTTGGCACGGAAGCTTTGCTGCAAAATTTGCGCGGCCCCTTCCCTCAGTGCCTGAACCAAGCACCGTTTCTGTTGCCCGGAGAGGATGCCGCTATTCGCCCCAAGCTAGACGACTGGCTGGACAAACATAACCTGCGCCCGAGTATTGTCGGTGAATTTGACGATAGCGCCCTGATGAAATCGTTTGGCCAGGCAGGGGCGGGGTTGTTTGTCGCACCCGCCACCATCGCGGCGCGCGTCTGCGTGCAATATCAAGTGCAGGCCTTGGGAGATATTGCGGAAGTGACCGACCAGCTCTATGTGATCAGCACCGAACGCCAGCTGACTCACCCGGCTACACTGGCCATTAGCAAAGCCGGACGAGAGGATGTCTTTAGCAAAAAATAGCCCGCGCTCTGGGTTGTTAAGCCGCTGGGGCTGCGCCAATCTCCGGCACGCTTACCTAGCAGAATCTTGTTATGTGTAAATTATTTGTAACTATTCAGCATGTTTGCCCGTCATCCCCGCGTAGGCGGGGATCCAGCGGCAAATAGGCGGTTTCTAGGTTCAATATTTAATGCGTTTAATGAGCAGGTAATTTTTATGACCGATACGCAAGTAGGCCATTGGCGGCATGACTTTCTAGGTTAACAGGCTAATTTATTTTGATTGGGACAATTGGCGGGTCTTTGCGAATTCTGCGTTGAACCTAGAAACCTCAGTTGGATCACCAAAGTCTGCGCAACCCCTTGGCGCGCCTAGTAAAAGTTAAAAATCACGAACAACCAACCAGGTTGCCCGTGATTTTTAACTTTTACTAATCACACCAATGGATTACACAGCTTTTTGGCGCCC
>CAMCXE010000019.1 GCA_945882995.1 Thalassocella blandensis
GCTTGAGGGAGGGAATTTTTGCGCAGCAAAAACCAAAAAGTCGGGTGGCCTTTGAAGCGCATGGATGCGCAAATGCCGCGAGCGCAGGATCCCTACATGGATGTAGGGAAGTAGAACAATGCAGGAGCAATTGTCGGAGCGCTCACGAGTGGCCTTTTTGGTGACTTTTTCTTTACTAAGCGCATTCCGGCGCTTAGCCCTGCGGGTCGCTTCGCAATTAAAAATTGCTCGATTTCATTCCTGATGAAATTCTACCTCCCCCATCCTTGGGGTCGTCCCAGCAATTTTTTGGCCACGCAGCAATTTGCTGGGAGCAAATTGCCACAGCGGAGCTGCCCGAAGGGTGAAGGCCCGGATGGCCTTCATGAAAGAAAAAGTTACTCGCCCAGGAGGGCGAAATAAAGGTTAAGAATCACTCAAAAAATCAGCTTTGCGCCTAACTTGAAGACATTGGCGCTACAAGAGCCCCGAATCAAACACTCCCTTGCTCACTGACTGCCGGGCTAGAAGACTGCTGAGCAAGCTGCCAAAAACTCCGCAATAGCCCCAAGCCTGCGGGTGTGGAGGTGGCATCGGCCGGCGTGGCGCTCATGTCCTGCCAGTTGGCGGTGGAGAGCGCTAACAGCTCCGACTGTGTTGGCTGTGTAAAACCCACTTGCCAACTGGCAAAACTGCGCGTGCTGATAGGCCTGTCGAAAATTTCCACGATGTTTTTGTGGCGTTTACTGGCCAAAATACGTTCATAAGTCACCTGAACGGCCTCCTCCTCGCCTTCAAAATACTGCATAAAATTGCCTAGGCTGTAGAGCAGCACACCGGTAACACCCGAGGTTAAATTTAACTCTCGCGCCACGACCAGCAACGCTTCCAACTGCTGATCGGTAAAGGGCGCGGTGGCCGCGCTGATATAAACAATGGCCCTAAGGTCCGACATATTGCAACTCCAGTGTTTTAAAGGTTTTCAAGGATGTTAACGGGTTAGAAACGTGGCGCATCAAACTGCTCGCGTAACGCAGGCCGGTTAAAGTCGGTTAACTTTTGCTATGAGGCCTGACCAGTAATAAGGTGCCGTCCACACTGGTCACCTCCACACGGTCGCCTTCGTCTGCAGGCTCATGGTGACTAGCGTCCAAGCGCGCCAACCAAATCGTACCCGAATAGGCCACGCGACCGTCTTGCTGAGTGATACGCGCCGTAACAGGCAGAATTCTGCCCACCATATCGCTACTGGTTTGCAAGGCGGGGGGGCGATTTTGCAAGGCTTTAAAGGGACGCCATAACAGTGCCGCCGCAGCGGCCGAACACACCGCCGCCACCACTGCCGCCGTGCCCACCTCCTGCACCACGCCCAGGGAAATTAACAGCCCAGTAACGAAGCAACCCAAGGCCACAAACAGTAGCGGCCCACTCATGCCCAGCAGGGCTAACTCAATCACAAGGCAGATGCCCGCCAAGCTGTAAAAAACATAATCGAGGTGTTGCACAATAAAATCCATAACAGTGCCCTAACTAGCGAGGGTTAACAGTGGACGAAACCGCAATGGCTTGGGCCACCGTGTTGGCGATGTTGTCCCCCGTTTTTCCGTCGCTCAAGATCACTGTGCCTTCTTTGGCGATAGCCTTGTGAGCATCAATGGCCCGTTGCGCCAAATTGAAATTCACGGCTATTTTGCCTTCACTGGTGGCGGCGGCTTCACCCAAGGTCCGCAGGGCAGTGGCCTCGGCGGTGGCCACTAGGGTTATAGCAGCGGCTTTACCCTCGGCCTCGAGGGTTTGCGATTCTTTACTGGCCTTAGCCGCCAACACTTGCTGCTCGCGGGCGGCCTCGGCCTCTAACACAATAGACGCTTTATGGCCTTCGGCTTTGGCAATGGCCGCGGCCTTTTCGCCCTCGGCCGTTAAAATGGCCGAACGTTTTTGACGCTCCGCGGACATTTGCCGCTCCATATCCTCTTTAATCGAGGCCGGAATGGTAATTTCCAATAATTCAAAGCGCAGCACCACAATCCCCCAGGGCTGGGTGGCCTCCAGCATGGCTTTTTGGATTTCCGCATTAATGGCCGCGCGATTTTGGAAGCACTCATCTAACTCCATGGTGCCTATTGCGTTGCGCATAGAGGTCATGGCCAGTTGGGTGGTGGCCAGTTTGTAGTCGGTGATATTGTTGGTGGCAGCGGCGGCATCGATCACCTTGATAAACAACACACCATCAATCATTAAGGCCACATTGTCTTTAGTGATGGCGGACTGGTGCGGCACTAATAAGGTTTGTTCTTTTAAATTGCGGTCGGCGGCAACCGAATCAAAAAACGGAATTATCCAATTTAATCCAGAGCCGAGGGTTCGCGTGTATTTGCCCATGCGATAAATAACAAACCCGCGATTTTGCGGCACAAAATACACACCCTTTTTCAAGGTGAACAAAATAACGGCCACAATCCACAGGGTGGGGCTGCTGACTAAACCAACTAATGCGTCCATATCATTTCCTCAGGGTTAAATTCCGCTGAAGCCAGCGGGGCGCCGGAAGCATATAAGTATCAGGCCGCCATTGGCAAATCTGGCCGCACTCATGAGGTGGCACAAGAACCCGCTGTGGAAGGGGCGACTAGCGAATCAACCGCCAAGCCTCCACCCATTCAACCCCGTCTTTAAACGGCAGCAACTGTCGCGACTGCTCACAATAGGCCTCGATGTGCGCAGTCTCCTGCCGGCAAAAATCGTCGATAGCGCGAGCAAATTCGGGGTGTGCAATTTGGTGGAAGGAGTGGGTCAGAACCGGCGTAAAACCGCGTGGAATTTTGTGCTCGCCCTGCGCCCCCGGGTCAAAACGCTCCAGCTTGTTGCGAATGGCCAACTCCACACCTTGGTAGTAACAGCATTCAAAATGCAGGCTGTCGTAGTCAGCCAATGCCCCCCAATAGCGGCCGTATAAACAACGGCTGTCATTAAAATACAGGGCGGCGGCCTGCAGTTGGTCGCCGTCGCGGGCGCACACAACCTGTACCTGACCGGGCAGCGCCGCGGCAAGCCCGGCAAAAAAAGCCGGTGTAAGGTAGCCATTGCGGCCACTGCGTTTATGGTACGTATGCTGATACAGCTGGTAAAACGCCTGCCAATCCTGCGCGTCTAGCGCAGTACCCGCTTGAGCTTCAATGGTCAACCCAGATTCCGCCGCCTTACGCCGCTCGCGCAGCAGGGTTTTACGTTTGCGGGAATTGAACTGGGCCAAAAAATGGTCGAAGCTTTCGTACGCTTGGTTGAACCAGTGAAACTGGCAACCCAAACGCTCGGTTGGCGAGCCGGGCCAAGCCTCCAACTGCCCAGCCGCCGGAAACAAACAGTGCCAGCCACTGGCACCAAGGCGTTCCATTTCAGCATTAATTGCCTGCGCCAACCGTTCACACGTCTCCACGCCATGCCCGTCAGCCAGTGCTAGACGCGGCCCTGTGGCGGGCGTAAATGGAAGGGCACAAACCAGCTTCGGGTAATAGGCCAGCCCGTTGCGGTGGTAAGCATCGGCCCAACCCCAATCAAATACATATTCACCGTAGGAATGAGTTTTGATAAATAGCGGCATGGCCGCCACCAAGTCGTTGCCTTGCCATAACAACAGGTGATGAGGCTGCCACCCCGTTTGAGCGGTGGTACAGCCGCTATCCTCCAGCAAGGCTAAAAAAGCGTGCTGTATAAATGGATAGTCTGTGCACCACAAAGCCTGCCAGGCTTCGGCCTGCACGGCATGAATAGAGGAAATAAATTGAATACGCATAGGAGCCTAGCCGTTTGCTTAGGTCAGGCGGCTAAAGCCCAGCCCCAAATGGTTTACTACCGACGGACTAGCCGCAAGTCAAACATCCTGCGGCTCATCCATGGCCGACACCACCGCTTCAGCGGGGAACACACAATACACTGTGGTGCCTTTACCCAACATCGAGTTGATACGCAGGTCCGCATCGTGCCGCAAGAGCACATGTTTAACAATGGCCAATCCCAAGCCCGTGCCGCCTGACAATACTGAGCGGCTTGGGTCCACGCGGTAAAAACGTTCGGTGAGCCGCGGCAGGTGTTTAGGGTCTATGCCAATGCCATTATCCTTAACCACAACCTCGACCCCATCGGCTTTGCGCTCAAAACTGATGGCAATGATGGCACTGGCCGCCGAATAGTTGGTGGCGTTATACACAATGTTGGAGAAGGCACTTCGCAGCTCACCTTCATTGCCCCTCAAACTGATGGTTGAGTCCCCAGTCACCACAAACTGGTGTCGATTCCCACCACTTAAGGCTTGAGCATCCTGTACGACAGACTGTATCAGGCTCGACAGCCGCACCTTGTCGTGCACCCGTTCGCGCTCGTCGGTCTCCAATTTGGATAGCGCGATCAAATCCTGAATTAACTGCGCCATACGTTGGGTTTGCTGCTCCATCTGACGGCAGGGCCCAGCCCACTGGCGTGGTAACTCATCACTATCAATCAGAGT
This sequence comes from Thalassocella blandensis, assembly GCA_945882995.1. GTDB lineage: Bacteria > Pseudomonadota > Gammaproteobacteria > Pseudomonadales > Cellvibrionaceae > CAMCXE01. The sequence goes on from CAMCXE010000019.1 coordinate 4,484, forward strand.
TTCAAGATATCCGCGCAACACGGTGAGCGGTGTGCGCAACTCGTGGGACACATTGGCCACAAAATCTTTACGCATCTGTTCGAGTTTAAAGACATGGGTAATGTCCCGCACCACTACCAAACGCTCACCTTGACCAAAACTGTGAACCTGAAGCTGCAATTGCTGATCTTGGCGGCGCGAGGAAGCCAGCTCCAAGGGGCGTGAATAATCGCGCTGGTCGAAATAGGCTACAAATTGTGGATGGCGAATGAGGTTGGTCAGCTTGTGCCCCTGATCCACCTCGCGGAAACCCAGCAAGTGGCCTGCGGCCTGATTCCACCATTCCATGTTGCCGCGCTTATCGATCAAAACTACGCCATCAATCAGCGCCGCCGTCATCTCTTGCACCCTCACCACTACGGCTTGCAGACGCAGCTTTTCCTTGTCATGACGACCGAGCATAAAGCGCACATCTTCTGCGATATCGCCCCAAAGGCTCGCCAGCTGATCGGTATCAAGCCTGCTCAACCGGGCGGAGTAAACCCACTGAGCTAGGCAATAGGATTGATAAAAAAAACGCAGACTGTAAAGGCTCAACCCAAACACAAGGCCAAGCAGAGTATTGCCACACAACAACCCCAATAAGGCAGCAATACCAACAAACCCGAGGAAACACCAAACTTCTAACTGAAAACCACTTCGCTGCATAAGGTTCTAATTAATCAGGTTTTACCAATTTAAGGGAGAAGCGATAACCTGCGCCGCGCACGGTTTGAATAAACTCGTCGTGTCCATCCTCTTCCAAGGCTTTGCGCAACCGGCGAATGTGTACGTCCACGGTGCGCTCTTCCACATACACATTGCCGCCCCACACATGGTCCAACAATTGGCCGCGGGTGTAGACACGCTCTTGATGCGTTAAGAAAAACTCCAGTAACCGGTATTCCGTAGGGCCCATTTGTACCGGTTTTTGGTTGATCGTCACGCGGTGACTGTCTGGGTCGAGATGTAACCCGCCCGCCAAAATCGCTTCGCCACCAGCAAAGGATTCCGTGCGGCGCAACACCGCCTTCAAACGTGCAATCAATTCCCGCGGGGAAAAAGGCTTAGTAACGTAATCATCCGCCCCCACTTCCAAGCCTTGGATTTTATTATCTTCTTCACCCTTGGCGGTGAGCATAATGATCGGGATATCGGCGGTGACCTCGTCGCGCTTCAAGCGACGGGCCAGCTCCATGCCGCTAGTGCCGGGCATCATCCAGTCCAACAAAATCAAATCCGGGCGACGATCGACAATCAGGCTGTGAGCAACTTGGGCATTCACGGCTTGCAACACCTTATAACCCGCCATTTCCAGCGCCACCTGCAGCATCTCGCGGATGGGTGCTTCATCATCAACAATCAAAATCGTTTTAGCCAAACTCATAGGACTTCCAACTCACCGCAGTCTGCCCAAGAAATTTGGGCAATTGTTGCGATTAAATAAAGGATGTGTTGCGTTTTTATGACACTTGTCCCCGCAGTGCATAATCCAGCGCAATTCCCACAAAAATTGCCATGCCCACCCAATTATTATTGGTAAAAGCGGCAAAACAAGCACTCGGCACACGGCGTCGAATTAAATACTGCTGATACACCAACAAGCCTGCCGCCACTAACAACCCCAACGCATACACGCGGCCCAACCCGAATTTTTGCCCCACCAGCACCATGGCCCACAAAAACATCAGCTGTAACACCCCGGTCATCACACGATCCATATCACCAAACAGAATGGCCGTGGACTTCACTCCAATTTTTAGGTCGTCCTCACGATCCACCATGGCATAAAAGGTATCGTAGGCCGTTGTCCAGATCACCACCGCCACCCACAGCAACCAAATTACACTGGGTAATTGCCCAGTCTGCGCCGCAAACGCCATAGGCACCGCCCACGCAAACGCAGCGCCCAGCACCACTTGCGGCAAAAACGTGTGCCGCTTCATGAAGGGGTAGGCTGACGCCAACATCACCGCCACCAACGACAAAAACACCGTAAGCTGAGTGGTCAACAACACCAAGCCAAACGCGAGCAGCGCCAAAACACCCGCGAAAATCAGTGCCCCTCGGCTCGTCACCTGCCCCATCACCAAGGGGCGCTGCGCCGTGCGGCGCACGCGACCGTCGATATGGCGATCGGCGTAGTCGTTAATCACGCAGCCCGCCGAGCGCATCAAAATGGCCCCCAGCGTAAAAATCACCAACATCTTAGGGCTGGGCATACCTTTCGCCGCCAACCATAAGCTCCACCAAGTGGGCCAAAGCACCAAATAAATGCCAATCGGTTTATCTAGGCGCATCAATCGCACAAAAACCATTAGCTTCGACGGGGCAGTAGGAACAGTCATGAGGCTCTCAACCAAGGTGAAAGCCGCCATGGTATTGCCAAAACGCCAGACAACCAAGACTTGCATGGCCGCTATCCTAGTCAGCCAAATAAAATACGCGCCGCCGAGCACCTTGGCCGGTATTATGCTGACAAATCTGTCGCCCCTATTCAGGAGAACTCCATGCGCAAGTCCGATCTCATCACCGCCGTAATCCAAGCCGCCGATCTCAGCCCAAAACACGCCGAGGCAGCCGTCCACGCCCTGCTCGAAACCATAACCAACGCCTTGGCCCGGGCCGAAAGTGTGAATCTTGTAGGTTTTGGCAGCTTCAGCGTCAAAACCCGCGCCACCCGCTCGGGTCGCAACCCGAAAAATGGCGAGCCGATCACCATAGCGGCCAGCTGCAGCCCCTTATTCAAAGCGGGCAAAGGACTCAAGGACGGCATTCAAACGCCATAAAACCACACAGGAGGTGACGAATAGTCAAGCAGCGGAGGGCCGCGCCAATGTTGGGAACAGCGCACGAAACGCGGCAAGTGGTGATGAAAAGACAACAGGCCGATAACCCCTAAACGCAGGACTGTCTTAACATTAGTGTTCTGGGAAAACTCCCGACTCAGTTCACCAAGGAACGGAAGGCCCAAATTGCAAGGCATGACGACGAGCTAGCCTCTCTAGCGCGACACACGGTAAATGCCCGTCTCGCCGAACCAGTTGGGGTTCAACCTGTGCACATCCAGCCCCCAACGGCTGTTTGCCACCACCACGCGGTCCAATACAGTTACCTCCATGCGCCGGCACAGTGCCTCAAAATCCGCGAAGGTACAAAAATGAATGTTTGGTGTGTTGTACCATTCGTAAGGTAACAAGTCAGACACCGGCATGCGCCCTTTAAACAACAGCTGCATACGCGCCCTCCAGTGACCAAAATTGGGAAAGGTTACAATGCACTCACGCCCCACACGCAGCATTTCGGCCAGCACTTTGTCGGGGTAATACATGGTTTGTAGGGTCTGGCTCATAATGACGGTGTCAAAACTTTTATCGTCGAAATTATGCAGCCCCTCATCGATATTTTGCTCGATCACATTCACGGCTTTTTCGATACAGGCTTGAATACCGGCCTCACTAATTTCCAAACCGTAACTGCGCACCTGTTTGGTAAGGGCGAGCTGGTTCAGCAAGGTGCCGTCACCGCACCCCAAGTCTAAGACACGACTCTTGGGCTTTATCCACTGCTCAATAATTTTGTAATCGAGACGCATCAGACGGCGATCCCCTGCATATAACTGGCGAATAAATTTTCATAGCGCGGCTGATTGCCCACCAAAAACGCATCATGGCCATAAGGCGACTCCACTTCCGCGTAGGTGACATTTTTGTCGGCTCGCATTAGGGCATTGACGATTTCTCGCGACCGAGCAGGGGCAAATCGCCAGTCGGTGGTAAACGAGACAACGAGGAAATTACATAGCGCCCGACGAAAAGCTTGCGCAGGGTCGTGATTGTATTCCCGCGCCAAATCAAAATAGTCCAAGGCGTGGGTCATCAAAATATAGGTATTCGCATCAAACACCTTAGAAAAACTTTTGCCTTGATAACGCAAGTAACTTTCGATTTGAAACTCCACCGGCTCATCTATTCCTTGATCAAAACTACCGGAGCGCAATTCCCGCCCGAATTTCTGCCCCATGCCATCATCGGATAAATAGGTGATGTGCCCGATCATGCGCGCCACCGACAAACCCTTAACGGGCAACCGCCCCTGCTCCGCGTAATGACCGGCAACAAAATCTGGATCGCCCAAAATGGCCTGACGCGCCGTTTCGTTAAAGGCAATGTTTTGCGCGCTGAGCTTCAAGGCAGAAGCCACCGCCACACAATGACGCACGCGATCCGGATATTCCAGCGTCCAGCGCATGGCCTGCATGCCGCCCAAACTGCCGCCCACTACGGCGGCCCATTGGGCAATACCCAAACGATCCGCCAAGCGGGCTTGAGTTGCCACCCAATCACGCACGCGCAAGGTTGGGAAATCCCCTCCCCAGATTTTACCGGTCTCGGGGTTAATGGACGTGGGCCCGGTTGAGCCGTGGCAACCACCGATATTGTTCAGCGCCACAACAAAAAACTTTTGGGTGTCGATAGCTTTGCCCGGCCCTATGTAGGCGTCCCACCAGCCGGGCTTAGCATCGTCAGCACTATGCCAACCGGCCGCATGGTGGTGTCCAGAGAGCGCATGGCAAATCAATACCGCATTAGAAGCCGTTGCGTTTAGCTCGCCATAGGTCTCGACCATCAGGTCGTAGGCGGGCAAGTCACGCCCGGAAGCCAAAGTTAAGGGTTGATCGAACCGGTAAACCTGCGGGGTCACCAAGCCGACAGAATTGGCCTGAGAAAATCGAGACATGGGATCTGTTCAGGAAAAAGGTCGCTAAGTCTAGTTTTGCACTAGGCACCGCGCAAGCCATCATTGCGCCTAGCGCCAACCGAACAACAAAATACTCAAAATACACAACTTTCTTTGCCTTCGACCTTGGCTAAGTGCTCAGCTTTGTTATACTCCAATAACTCCTGGGGTGTTCGCGAGACGACTAATCCCTGAGCCGATAAGTTAAACTGGAGCACTCTCGCCTTGTATTGTGTGCACGTCCACTCGATGGAAAGCCTAATATACAACAGAGTCTTCCCCCTTGAATCGTCGGGTTCGAGGTATAGTTGTCAGCGGCACCCCAGGCTTTTATCCCCGCCATGAACACTCCCCTTCTCGATCGTAAGCAATACCGCCAACAGCTTCGCCAGTTCCGCCGCAATCTAACTCCACTACAACAAACCACTGCCGCACGTCGACTCGCTTGGAAACTTGCCCGTCATCCCGCTTTTATATCCGCAAAAAACCTAGCCTTGTATTGGCCTAGCGATGGTGAAATTAGCCCGCTACCCTTGATGCGTATTGCTTTAGCGCGCGGCAAGCAGTGTTATTTACCGCGCCTGACTCGCCAAGGCCACACCATGGAATTCGCCGCTTTTGCCGCCGGTGATCGACTGCATACCAACCGCTTCGGCATTAAACAACCAAGCCCTTGCCAGCCGCGAATAACCCCTGCCGCCGTGGATTTGATGTTGATGCCTCTGGTGGGGTTCGACCAAGCCGGTAACCGACTCGGCATGGGAGGAGGATTTTACGACCGCGTTTTGGCAGGTTACCGCGGCTTGCGTGAAATAAAATTGGTGGGTCTGGCTCATCAGGGGCAGCAACTATCACGCATTGCCAAATGCAGTTGGGATGTCCCACTGCACCTCATCGCCACCGACCGAACCATTTTGCGGGCCTGCCAACACCACACACCAAAAAAAACGCTCCAATAGGGGCGTCGTAGCGGAGCCTTCGCAACAACGCTATTTAAACCTCAGCCGCACCATTAGCCGCTTGTGCTTCAGCTTGGGCAACCGCCTGCGCGAACAATGCATCAAAGTTGATCGGCGGTAAGGCCAAGGCGGGGAAGCTACCTTTTACGGCAAGGCTATCAATGACTTCACGCGCGTAAGGAAACAAAATTTGCGGGCAGACGGTATTCATGATTTGAGTCAGTTGCGGCCCTTCAAGACCGATGACATGAAACAAACCGGCCTGCTGAACTTCCACCAAAAACGCAATTTTCTCACCCATGGCGACGCTGATGGTTAACTTCAATACCACCTCAAAATGCTCGGCATCAATACGGTTGGCGGAGGTGTTTAAATCCTGATTAATTTTGGGCTGAATTTGTGTGCGAAACGCTTCTACGCCCATAGGCGTTTCGAAAGAAACGTCCTTTAGATAAATACGCTGCAAGCTAAATTGCGGTACAGCGGGAGTTTCGGCGGCATTATTTTGGTCTGTCATGGGGGGAACCTTAGTTAATGTTATAAGTTAAAGGGAAAGTAAAACGCTAGGACTTGCCAAATAGGGAGTCAATCAACTCGGTGGATGGGCCAGCAGCTCGTCAAGTTCACCCAGCCGATCTAACTGTAGCAAATCCGTAAAACCACCCACGTGCCGACTGCCCACCCAAATTTGCGGCACGGTGCGCTGCCCAGACCGCAACATGATGTCTTGCAGCAACGCAGGGTCGCTATCTAAACAAATTTCTTCAAACAGGGCGCGCTTAGACATCAACAACTGTTTGGCGGCGGAGCAATAGGCGCAACTACGACGGGTGTAAACTTTAACGCTCATAGCAACATCTCCACCGTGTTACTTTTTGCTTTTGATCAGAGGCAGGTTCTGGGCCGTCCACTCACTCATGCCGCCACTCAACCGCACCACAGTAAACCCCTTGGCAAGCAATAATTTACCCGCCTCCGCCGATTGCTGACCCATTTTATCGGCGACGATAAGGGTTTTACCGCGAAACTTTTCCAGCTCATCAAGCTGTCCAGCCAAGGAGGCAAAGGCAAAATTCACCGCGCCAGTGATGTGCCCAGCTTTGAACTCAACCGGATCGCGCACATCAACCAATACCGCGGCGTCCGCGTTGAGCAAGCGCGACACGTCATGAATGGAGATGGTTTTGCCACCAGCTTGGGCATTTAGCGCAAAATAAGCAGTCCCCAAAACGATCAAGCCGCTCACCAACATCCACTGCTCAATCACAAATTTTAACCAATCCACCTGATTACCTCGCTACTATTGACTCGACATGCACTATTGGGGCTGCGGCGGCAGATACAATTGCCGAGAGCAAACAACTTGCCACCTCACTGCGACCTTAGTCGCCCGCAAAAACCGAGCGAAGTATACATGAACCGACGCACTGCGCTGATCGCCAGCAATGCGCGCTCGGCAAAGACACTCAATGAGTTTAAAATGCCCCAACTCCTGCAGTCAGGCTTCTCATGCTCGGCGCTCACCCGCAGGCTTCCGTCACCGCATTTTGTAATAGGCCAACTATGTCCACTGCGAACAAAAAGCCCCTAGTTCTGATCATTCTTGACGGATTTGGCTACAACGAGTCTGCCCAATACAATGCTATCGCCAACGCCAAAGCGCCAATATGGCAGTCACTCTGGAGTAAAGGCCCCAAAACCCTCATCGGCACCTCCGGTATGGCAGTTGGCTTACCGGAAGGTCAAATGGGTAATTCTGAAGTGGGTCACATGACCCTTGGTGCCGGACGCGTGGCCTACCAAAATTTTACGCGTATCAACAAAGCCATTAGTGATGGCGATTTTTTTACCAACCCCGTGTATTGCCAAGCCATCGATAAGGCTATAGCCAGTAATAAAGCGGTGCATGTGATGGGCCTACTGTCCGACGGCGGTGTACACAGCCATGAAGACCACCTGCTGGCCATGTTAAAACTGGCCGTCGATCGTGGTGCCACACAACTCTATTTACATGCTTTTTTAGATGGCCGCGACGCACCACCGCGCAGCGCCGAGGCGTCGCTGCGCAAAGCCGAGGCAACTTTCGAAACCTTGGGTGTCGGCCGCACGGCATCAATTATCGGCCGATTTTTCGCGCTAGATCGCGATAATCGCTGGGACCGTGTAGCGGCCGCATACAATCTCATCGCCGAAGGGCAGGCAGAATTTAGCGCCGTCACCGCTGTAGAGGGCCTGCAAGCCGCCTACGAACGCGGCGAAAACGACGAATTCGTAAAAGCCACTAGCATCCAGTCCGCTGGGGCGGGTGCAGTAAAAGTAGAAGATGGCGATGTGGTGATTTTTATGAACTTCCGCCCAGACCGGGCAAGGGAAATCACCAACGCCTTTATCGAACCCGGTTTTGACGGCTTTACCCGCCACAGAACCTTGGCGCTGGCCGATTTCGTCATGACCACCGAATATTCTGCCGACATCCACACTAGCTGCGCCTATCCACCGGACGACTTAAAAAACACCTTTGGCGAAGTCCTCGCCAACCACAATAAAACCCAACTGCGCATCGCCGAAACTGAAAAATACGCGCACGTGACTTTTTTCTTCAGCGGCGGTCGTGAAGAAAAATATCCTGGGGAGGAGCGCATATTAGTGCCATCACCCAAAGTAACAACTTACGACTTGCAGCCCGAAATGAGCGCCCCTGAAGTCACCGAAAAACTCATCGCCGCCATTAACAGCCAAGCCTTTGATGCCATTATTTGTAACTACGCCAACTGCGATCAAGTGGGCCACACCGGCGTTTACGAGGCTGCAATCAAGGCTGTAGAAGCGGTAGACGCCTGCCTTGCCAAAGTGCTCGACGCCGTAAATGCGCTAGGCGGAGAGGCCTTAATCACCGCCGATCACGGCAATGCGGAGGAGATGTTCGACGAATCCACGGGGCAGGTTCACACCCAGCACACCACCCTGCCCGTGCCCTTGGTGTATGTAGGCCCCGGTCATTACCAATTTAGTGAGGGTGGCAGCCTAGCCGACATAGCGCCTACACTACTGGCGCTGCTGCAGATTCCACAGCCCCCCGAAATGACCGGGCGCAACCTGTTAACCGCGCTTTAACCCACCCACAGGAGTTTACGATGATCAAGCAAACCCGCAAGTTAGTCTGCGCGGTGGTGGCTTGTGCTGGCCTCAGCCTTGCGCCCGCCCTTAACTGGGCGGCGCAGCCCGAAGCCAGTGCCCCACCAACACCAAAACCCACCACCTCTCAAAGCAAGCTGAATGAACTTAAGAGCACCATCGAACAACTGAAAAAAGAATTGGAGTCCGTGAAATCCAACCGCCAAGGTTTGCAACAAGACCTGGAGGGCTCCGAGAAGAAAATTAGCGAACTTAACCAGAAGGTCGAAGAGCTAAAGAAACAATTGGAGCAAAAACAAACCAAACTTAACGACTTACATGGCGAGCGGGAGGCGCTTGCCAGCGCAAAAAAGCAGCAAGAGGGGCGGGTTGAGCAGCATCTTAATGCTGCTTACCGCCTCGGCAACCAAAGCTCTCTGAAGTTAATTCTCAATCAACAGGACCCAGCGGACCTCGCCCGTAATCTCAAATACTTTGAATATGTGATTGCAGCGCGTGGCCGCCAAATTGACCAATTTAACACTACTCTAGCCCGTCTAGCCGAGCTAGAACCTGAAATCACCGCTCAAACTCAGGCGCTAGAAGACAGCCGCCAAGCGCTCGAGACGCAAAAACAGGCCTTACTCAATTCCTTTGAAGACCGTAAACGCACACTCGCCAAACTGGAAACGGCTATCGACGATAAGGATCAACAGCTCAAGGGCGTGGAGCAAGACCGCAAAAACCTCGAAGAGTTAATGCGCCGCGTGGTAAAAACTGCGCCGAAATACGAACCGCCCACTGAAGAAGCGGTTGCCCAAGTGCCTTTACCGCGCAAAGCCAAAACATCCACCCCCCAGCTGGAGCCGCTGCGCCAAGGAAATTTTGCGCGGCAGAAAGGCGTTCTCCCCTGGCCGGCCGATGGCAAGTTGGCCTCCAGCTTCGGCTCGCCCCGCGTAGCGGGCAAAGTTAAGTGGGAGGGTATCTACATTCAAGGCAGCCTCGGTCAGCCGGTGCGTGCTATTTTTAAAGGTCGTGTCCTGTTTGCCGATTACCTGCGTGGCCAAGGCTTGTTGATTGTCGTTGACCATGGTGGCGGCTATTGGAGTCTTTACGCCCACAACCAAAGCCTAAGTAAAAAACCCGGCGACTTGGTTGAAGCCGGTCAGCCCATTGCAACTCTCGGCAATACAGGCGGTCAAGCCACAGCGGGCCTGTATTTCGAATTGCGTTACAACCAACAGCCAACGGACCCAAAACCTTGGCTGCGCAAAGCCGCCTGATCCGGCCCTAATCCCTTAATTTGGAGACACACATGGCGTTTCGCCTTGGCACACCGTTACTGTTTACATTATCAATTTGCCTGCCCTGTTTGGCCAAACAGCCACACCCCGCAACACCCCCGCCAGCAACAGCCAGCGCCGCGGCGCCCGCACCGGCACAACTGCCGTTGGACGATTTACGCGTGTTCACCAAAGCCTTTGAAAATATCCGCACCCATTACGTTAAAGACATCAGCGACACCAAGCTGTTGGAATACGCCATGAAAGGCATGCTGAGCGAACTGGACCCGCACTCGGCCTATTTAGACTCCTCATCATTAGAAGATCTGCAAAACCATACCTCGGGCGAATTCGGGGGCTTGGGGATAGAAGTGGGGCAGGAAGATGGCTTAATTAAAGTGGTTAGCCCCATCGACGACACCCCTGCCTCGCGCGCCGGCATTGAGGCGGGGGACTTAATTATTAAAATTGACGACCTGGCGGTGAAAGGAATCAGCGTTGAAGACGCCATTGAAAAAATGCGCGGAGCCAAGGGCAGCAAAGTGGTGCTTAGTATCTTGCGCAAAAAACAGGACAAACCCCTAGTGATGACCTTAGTGCGAGACATCATCAAAGTGCGCAGCGTGCGCTACGAAGTCATCGACAAAGATTATGCGTATATCCGCCTTTCTCAGTTCCAAGTCAAAACTGGCGACGATTTGGTTGCCGCCATTGCCAAATTGCAACAAGAAAACCACCTTAAAGGCGCCGTGCTGGACTTGCGTAACAATCCTGGCGGCGTTTTGCAGGCCTCGGTAGCCGTGGCCGATGCATTTATGGATGGCGGTTTGGTGGTTTACACCGAAGGCCGCCTAGCGCAGTCCAATGAAAAATTTTACGCCCAACCCAAAGATCTCCTCAACGGCTTACCCTTGGTGGTTTTAATTAACGACGGCTCTGCGTCAGCCTCGGAAATTGTGGCTGGGGCCCTGCAGGACGCCAAACGAGCCGTAGTGATGGGTACGCGAAGTTTTGGTAAGGGCTCCGTGCAAACGGTCATCCCACTGGCTGAAACCAAAGCCATGAAACTCACCACCGCACTCTACTTCACCCCCAAAGGACGCTCCATCCAAGCCCAAGGTATTGAACCCGACGTAGTGGTGGAGCGCGCCAAAATTACCGCACTCGAGTCGCGCGGCACCATGAGCGAAGCCGAATTAGGCGGCCATTTAGCCAATGGCACAGGTGCCGAGGAAGTCAAATCGGATGCCCGCCGCAAAGAAGGCGAAGCGGCCAAAAATGGCCTACTACAGAAAGACAACCAGCTGTTCGAGGCTATCAACCTGCTCAAGGGACTCAACATTTTAAAACAGGGCTAAGCGCCGCAAGGCGGTGTGGGCAACAGGTTTGCGCTAGCCACTCCGCCCAGCGCCTCCCCGACCAGCCTAATGACAAGCCGAACTAGACTTAATTTTGATCGTCTTCGAACCACCATTAGCGGCAGGGAACTCAGCAAACACCGCCGCCAACATATCGTCAAACACTTCAGACAACACACCACAGGCTCCTTCACTCACGCCCGTGGTCTCGTAAATACGTTTTGCATCCGCGTTATTTTCCGCAATAACCAACCCAATTTTTCGCTCAAAGACGGGAGTGTTTTTGTTATCGTCTACCACGACCACCCCAGCTCCCATGCCAACTGGGCCCCGCGCGCCAGAGGTCAAAAAGCCGGTATGCATACCGGAACCCTTGTTAATGTCGAGCCGCTTCACACCATAGTCCAACTGGGCCACATATTGTGCATCGCGCAAATTAGCCACGCGAAAACCCTGCTTAACTAAAGCCTGCTCAACGCGGGTTTTGTAAAAATCGAACTCCAAACTCTTGGTTTGAGCAGTGTCCTGCGCGGTGACTGCTATAGCGGCGCTGGCGGCCATAGGGCCGGAGGCGCGAAACGTGTTTACCCGGGTTGCCACCTGTGAAACACAACCCGAGCACAAAATAACCCCCAACCCGATCAGGACTAACTGTCTTGGCGAACGCATAGCAACTCCTAATGTTTTTAGTGATTTTCGAGCGCGTCAACCAGTGCTCTAAATTGATTTTGATTAGAGGCGTTTAGCTCCATCAAAATCTTGTGAGCCTCGATTACGCGCGCTTTGAATTGTTCTTCGTCAGCTTCGGTAACAGACAGTTCAGAACTCTTTTTAAGTTGAATCTCGCCTTTGGACACCAACTCAAAAATATCGTTGAAACCCATGGTTTCGAGTAAGCGATTGATATTGGGGTTGCAGGTCAACACCAAGGGATTTTTGTAACCTCGATTGCGGGCTGTGATGGCGATTTTGGCCATTAAACCCAAGGTGGTGCTGTCGATACACTCCGCATCACGTAAATCAAACACCACCGAACGGAAAGGACGGTCTTCAAACATCCCGTGGATAAAATCATCAAATGATACGCAAAGCGTCAACCTGACATCGCCCTGCATGCGGATTACATTGTCACCGCTTTGGTGTGCCACCAAAATTTGGCCGTGATTCATAGGCGCCCCCGTTGAGTCAATGTAAGTATAGCTATGTCGTCGGGTGCTGATTCGAATTCGGACAAGCGCAGGCGATTGGAGATATCGTCGAGCGTACCATCGGAGGATTGCACTAAAGCTAGCAAATAGGCCTCGCGGCCAAGCAGGTCTCCTGCGGGCAAAACATCCAGTATGCCGTCGGAGAAAACCACCAGTGAAAACTGGTCGGCAAGCGGACGCCGATAAACCTTCCAATCGATATCCGGGAAAATTCCCACCGGCTTACCCACCCCCTCTAGGTAAACGGCCCTACCCTCTTCAATGAGGACTGGCCGGGGTAAATGCCCCGCCAAAATGTAATAGAGCGCTCGTTCTTGCAAGTCGATAATGCCCACAAAACACGTGAGATGACAACCAAACTGGGACTGCAGCAGCTCTTGGTTAATCATACGCACCAAGAGGCTGGGGTCCACAAGAAATGTCGCCTCATCGCCCCTGTCACGACTTTCGCGAAATAGCCGACGCACTAACTGTTTCAGCCAAATAGTAACAAACGCCGACGAGGCCCCATGCCCTGAAACATCCGTTAGGTAGCAGGCCACATAACGTTTTTGCACACTGCCATAATCGACAAAATCGCCGCTCAAATACAGTGAGGGCACAATGAGGTGCTCGAGGGTCACGCCGTGCCAATGCGCAGGAGTGGCCGGCAGCAGGTTGCGCTGCACTTGACGGGCCGCCTTTTGGTCGCGTTCCAGGAGGCGCACGTAATCGTTTAGCTCTCGATTAACCCTTTCCAAATCAACACGATAACGTTCGTTTTCGCGTTTGAGATCTTCATTGTTCAACGCGCGGCTAATGGCGTGCACCAAAAAATCGGGGTTTAATACGGGCTTAATAAAGTAATCCGTAGCGCCCTGACGCAACGCCTCGACGACATCCCGCGCACTGCCAATTGCCGAGGCCACAACCACGGCAGCATAAGGATCCACAGCCTTAATCTGCCTGAGTAAATCTAGGCCATCAAACTCGGGCATATTGAGGTCAGCAATGACCAAATCCGGCCGATGCTGATTAAACCAAGCCAATCCAGATCGACTGTCGGTTTCGAGGTGAACAGAAAATCCGCTGTTTTCAAGATACGCCACTATACTTTGGCGGACACTTGCGTCGTCATCAATGACGAGAAGTGTCCTATGGGCATCGGTCATTTAACACCTTGGAATGAGCGAGTGAAGGGGCGTCTAAAGAGGGTGACAACACTACTCCGATAGGCCAATGCTCGCAAGGCAATCACAGCCAAAACCAATTTTTTAGGTTGTTTTTTCGGCACTTTGGACAGAATTTGTGCATACTATGCACCATGACGAATTACCACCGAATATCCATGCCCCACCATTCAAGCCTATAGAGGATCCTCAATGGACTTAGCCGCACGCACCTATTCTGAAAAACGCAATTTTATTCGCATGAAAATGGACAGTCCCGTACAGATCTCCATGGCGGATGAGATGCTCACAGGCACCTGTATCAATTTAAGCGGTGGCGGCATGCTGGTCTCCCTAGACAGAACCCTGGCGCCAGGCAGCCTGCTCAACGTCGCCATCAGCTCCAACCACGGCCATAATCCCATGCTCAAGGCCGTGACTAAAGTAAGCCGTGTCAGTGAAGTTGGCTCTGGCTTTTTGGTAGGACTGGAAATTAAAAACCTGCTCAACGCCTGACGAGTAGGCGTGAAATTCGCTCCTCCCCCTAGCCTCAAGAGAATTTACCCGTACAGCCCTAAGGATATACCGAGGAGCGCGGACAGCGCTGAGGTATAAGGCCGACAGGGAAGCCGGCCCGGACATTAGCCATCAATGGTGCCGCCTCAAAGTTAATTGCATCTGCATAACCTTGATCTACTCAGGCTCAACGCCAAAATCATCCTTTACTTGGCCGTCCTGCGTTTTGAACTCGCGATTTTGTAAAAAAGCCGAGCGAATGGCCAAATAACGCTTATCGCGCTCAATCGCGGGGTCATCATCCACGGGCAGCAGCGCTTCTGCTTCAAAAAAATTGGCTCGTTTGTCTACAAGCTTTAGGCCTGATGCGCCATAACGCGCACTGCCAGCCTTGAGGTAACTTGCGGGGTTAGCAGCAAAATCCAGCGGCAAGGCGACAAGGTCAGTGACCGTAAAGGCTCCCAGCACCGGCACCATCAGATACGGCCCTTCGGGAATTCCCCAATAGCGAAACGTCTGACCGAAGTCCTCGCCGCCGGAATTTTTCCAACCCAATTTATCGGCGATGTTGACGAAACCGCCAAGGCCTGCGGTGGTGTTAACCAAAAACCGCCCAGTGTCCCGCCCCGCAGATTTGAATTTCCATTGCAGCAGATTGTTCAGTACGTTAGATGGCTCCTGCAGATTTCCAAAAAAATTGCCAATTCCCGTTTCAACAGGGTCCGGTAGGTGGTGGTAGAGCTTGGCAACCGGCCGCAGCAGCCAAGTATCGCAGTAGGTGTTAAACGTAAAAACCTTGCGATTAAGCAGCTCCCAAGGGTCCACTTGATCGAATGAAGAAGCCTGAGCCTGCACGGCCGCACCCAGCAAGCAACCGCTCACCAGAAGTACACGTACCCTATTATCTAGTCTCAACATAGAAAACCGCCTGAAACAGACATTTGAATTTGCCCGCATTCTACCTGCATCGCCACCTTAAAACAAAAACAGGGGCTAAAGCCCCTGTTTTTGGAACACCACTACCCTTGACTCTTAGAAATTCATTTCCAAGCCCACGCCGGCGTAGGTATTGTCCAGCTCGTCCTGCTTAGCGAATTCAGCAAGACCATCAGCAGTCGTCGCGGCCAAGGCGTCGGCCGACTCGCTGCTATAAAAGCCAAACACTTTGGAATTTTTGCTGAAATTGTAATCAGCGCCAACACTGAAAGCCATGGCATCGCGACGCTTGCTCACGTTGCCTGACTTACCCACTTGCACTTTTAGCGCCACTTTGCCCATGGTGTATTGCGTAGACAACATCATACCCGTGGTCTCAGTTGCCGCATTGGCCAAGGTCTTGGTGTCCGCGTTGGCAGCAATTTCTTCATTGGTGTCGCGATCAATCAATAAGCCGAATTGAAAGCCCGCCACAGTATATTGGCCAACCAATCGCAAGGCGCTAGTGCCAGTATCGTTGGGAATCTTGGCCGACAGCGACCGAACGTTGTGATCATAAGCGACGGCGGCGTAAAAATTACCTAGCTCATACGACCCGGCTAGCGAAGCGGCATTGTCCAGACTAGCCGCATCACTTGTAATCACGTCCAGGTAACCCGTGAAGCCGCCAACTTTGTTAGAGGTGTACATGATGGAGTTGCTCATGCGCTTTTCGTTGGAGCTAATAGCGCCCTTGATGTCGCCGCGCAGGTCATTAAATAGGTCTACTTTATTTTGCACTTTTCTCAGCGGGGTGTCGAAATTACCACCGACAAGCGAACCGTAATCCGTTTTAACACCGACAAAAATATTGCGCTGATAAAGGGTGCTGGATTTGTTGCCGTCTTCATTTTGACCATCATCAAAAGCCGCTTCATATTCGGCTTGATAAATCATTTCAATGCCTTCATTGATCAGCTTCTCACTACCCTTAAGGCCGATACGCGAAGCATTACTTTCCAATGCCTGGTAGGAAGGTTTGGTGCCTTCGCTATTTTGCTGCACCGTGACGTTGGCTCGACCGTAAAGTGTTGCATCGGCAAATGCCGCAACGGGAAAAGCACAAGCGGCGGCGATGATCAAACTTAGTTTAAGACTCATAAGGGTTCCTCTGATTTATAGGTATAGTGCCAAAAAGCAGGTGGCCAACTGGCGGGCGACGACTTTATTACACGTCTGTTTCACTTTTGTTACAAAACCATTACAAGAGTTACAGCTCACACCGTATAGCGCCAGCCCGAACTGACACACCAAGCACCTATTCGCTGGCTAACACCGCCGACCACGCCTTCTCTAGGCGCTTAGGTGAAACAGGGACTGGCGTTTTGAGCTGTTGAGCAAATAGGGACACTCGCAACTCTTCAATCAGCCAGCGGTACTCCTGCCAGAGCCCCTGCAAACGAAAAGCCGTAGGACCCTCTTTCGCTAAGTGGTCTCTATGCAAGCCTAAAAACACCTCAACTTCACGTTGCGCCTGTTTATCCTTGGTGAGATTTTGCGATGCCTTTTGCATGCGGTAGTCTATTGCGTTTAGATAACGCGGCAAGTGACGCACTTGTTCCCACTCACAATCCTGCAAAAACCCAGGATAAAATAATTCTTGGAGCTGCTGTTGAATATCCTGCATAGCGCCAAACAAGAGCAAGGCATTTTTGTTATTCTTCATGGCGTTTTTAATAGCGACGCAAAGTTGTAGGCTCTCCACCAAAAGTTGTTCGTAAGCCGTGGCACTAGACAAAAATTTTCCTCGCCCCGCCTCCAAACACGCCAAAAATTCCGCCCTGTTTTTCGGTGCTGCGCGGCCGTCCAAACACGCAGTTTTCACCGCCGCGATTAAAATATCATCCACAACTTGCGATTGACTGCCCAGCGCCACTTGTGTAAGTCCCATAACTGAATTTTTAAGTAAATTCTTGCGCAAATATTTCACCGCATCGGCTAAGTTAAGTAATAACAGACGTGCCGTCGCCTTGCGGGTATACCAAGCCGATTCTTGTGGATTATCCAGCACTTTCAGTTCAACACTATCGCCTTTGTCAATCAGCGATGGGTAGCCGCGCATGCGCAAATTACCTTTGTTCAACACACAGACCGCCTCCAACTCACCAAAATTCCAATCTATTAAATCGGTTTTTTCAAGATGATTTCCAGCCTGCTGCAAACTCTGTTGTACGTCCGCGCGGTACTGACTTCGTAACGCAGATAAATCACGGCTTTGTGCCAACATTTTATTCCGCTCATCCATCACCTGGATATTCATCTGATAAAAAGACTCAAGATCCACCGCATGCCAGGTATCAGTAGGCAATTTTCCGCCGAGCAAACGCTGTAATTCATCACCCATCGCATCGCATAGCGGGCGATTAGAGGGCGATAACCGCGCTAAAAATTTATCTACTGTATTCGGGATAGGAACGAATGATTTACGCAAATTTTTAGGTAGGCATTTCAAAATCGCTATGCATTTATCGCGTAACAGTCCGGGCACTAGCCACTGCAACCTAGCTTCAGGAAAATTATGCAAAATACTTATCGGCACTTGGATACTAACGCCGTCATCCTGCGCGCCTGGGGCGAAGTGGTAAACCAGTGGCAGCTCCATGCCATCCACCGCTAAATATTTTGGAAATTGTGCTTCGGTGATAGCCCCAGCTTCATGGCGCATCAATATGTCACGGGGCATAAATAACAGGCGCGCATCCTGTTGCTCCGTGCGCTTACGCCAGTGCTCAAACGCCGCCAAGTTAGGAATTTTAGACGGCAGCCTCTCTGCATAAAACTGGTACTGCACTTCATCATCTACCATGATGTCCTTACGGCGCGATTTAGCCTCCAGCTCTTGCACCTCAAGAATTTGGCGCTGATTAAATCGAAAGAACTCGCCAATTTTGGCCGGTGCGTTTTTTCCGTAGGCGCCTTCCACCAAAGCCTGCCGAATAAATACCTCGCGGCTCACTACCGCATCAATATGGGCGAAGTTTACAGTTTGCTTTTCCTTCAGAATTAGGCCATAGAGCGATACTCGATCATAAGCTAGAATTTGGCCAGTTTTATACGCGTAATGCGGCTCATAATAATGATGTTTTACGAGATCCCTCGCCGTCTCAACTATCCATTCCGGTTCTATTTTGGCTAGGGTATGCGCATAGAGTTTTGATGTTTCCAGCAGGGTAGCCGCCATGATCCATTTGGGCTTTTTTTTATATTGCGACGAGGCGGGAAACAGCGCAAAGCGACGATTGCGCGCACCCAAATATTCGTGCTCCGAAGATTCCTCAGATTTACAACCAATATTACCCAATAACCCAGTTAATAAAGACCGGTGGAGCGCCTCGTAACCGGCAGCCTCGTGATTTTCTTTGAAGGCAAGCTCTTTACAGGCTAGACGCAGCTGATGGTGCAACTCGCGCCATTCTCGCATGCGCAGATAATTCAAATAGTCCTTTTCGCACAGGCGTCGCCATTGATTTTGGGTTAGTTCCTGTCGCTGATTTTCTGCGTATTGCCACAAATTTACCCAGGCCAAAAAATCGGATTGCTCGTGCCAAAAGCGCCGATGTTTCTCATCAGATGCTTGTTGTTTTTCCGCCGGTCGTTCGCGTGGGTCCTGCATGCTCAATGCGGTGGTAATGATTAACATTTCCGTCAAACAATTGCGCTGGTTGGCCTCGATTAACATGCGGCCTAGACGCGGATCCACTGGGAGACGCGCCAATGTTTTGCCAAGAGGCGTGAGCTGTCCTGCGGGTGTTGCCGCTTGCAGCTCTTCCAAGAGTTTAAATCCATCACTGATTAAGCGGCTATCTGGCGGGTCTACAAAGGGAAATTGGCGAATATCGCCCACGCCCAAATTCACCATTTGTAAAATTACGGCGGCCAAATTTGTGCGCAGAATTTCCGCGTCAGTAAACACTGGGCGATTATTGAAATCCTCTTCAGTGTACAAGCGAACGCAGATACCAGAGGCTACCCGACCACAGCGTCCTTTGCGCTGGTTGGCGCTGGCCTGAGCAATCGCCTCAATGGGCAGGCGCTGCACCTTGGTGCGATGACTATAACGGCTGATGCGCGCCGTGCCAGGGTCAATCACATAACCTATGCCGGGTACGGTAATAGAGGTCTCGGCCACGTTGGTGGCCAGAATAATCCGACGCCCTTTGGCGCCGGCAAATACGCGATTTTGCTCCTGATTACTTAAGCGCGCGTAAAGCGGCAATACTTCCAGGTGAGGAAAATTGGCTTTGCGACTTTCGTTGGCGGTTTCGCGAATTTCGCGCTCGCCGCTTAGAAACACCAAAATATCACCGCTTTTTTGCGGCAGCGCGAGAATTTCTTGGGTGGCGGCAATAATGGCTTGAACTTGATCGTCCTGTTCAGACGGCGGGCGATACCAAACCTCCACCGGATAAGTGCGGCCAGACACTTCAATAATCGGCGCACCATCAAAATGCTGAGAAAAACGCTGCAAATCGATAGTGGCCGAGGTAATAATAATTTTTAAGTCTGGCCGCTTTGGCAAAAGTTGCTTGAGGTAGCCCAGAATAAAATCAATATTTAAGCTGCGCTCGTGCGCTTCATCAATAATTAAGGTGTCGTAGCGCCATAGCAGTGGATCACTTTGAATTTCTGCCAACAAAATGCCGTCGGTCATTAATTTAATGTGAGTATTATCTTGGCTCACATCCGTGAAGCGCACTTGGTAGCCAACACTACTGCCCAGTGCCACGCCCAGTTCGTCGGCGATGCGACTGGCCACTGTGCGTGCCGCCAAGCGGCGCGGCTGGGTGTGGCCGATCATGCCGCGCAGGCCGCGCCCTAGGCTCAAACACATTTTCGGTATTTGGGTGGTTTTGCCCGACCCGGTTTCCCCAGCCAGAACAATGACCTGATGAGCCGCAATTAGCGCACAGATTTCTTCGCGCTTAGCGGCAATGGGTAAATTGTCGGGGAACGTTATTACGGGCAGGGCATTTTTGCGCAGGGCGACTTTTGCACAGGAGGCCTGCAACTGTTGGAGGAGTTTACCGAGGAGTAGGTCGCAGACTTGCCCGCTCTGCTGACGCTGCTGAATTTGCCGCTCTAGCACCTGTAAAGCGGGGAAGTCGCTAAGTAAAAAGGCTTCCAACTCGTTGTGGTTGGCGCTAGCGGCAGATGGAGGTAAGGCTGGCATAGGTAAGGGGCGTCGGTAATAGGGCGGCTATTATCGGGTAAAGCGGGCGCGCCGCCTATAACTAGCGCTTGGGCTGAGAAATTTGAAGGCGGTACTGGCCACGCAGGCCCCCAACACGGCCAATCCCGCTAAGCGGCGGTTAATCCTAGAAACCTCAGTTGGATCACCAAAGTCTGCGCAACCCCCGGGCAGCGCCTAGCAAAAGTTAAATTTGGCGAACAACCAACCAGGTTGCCCGCCAAATTTAACTTTTGCTAATCACACCAATGGATTACACAGCTTTTTGGCGCCCAACTGAGGTTTTTAGGTTAATAATCCCGGCGCCACAACAGTTGCACCTTGCCGCGACCATTCTCTCCGGTAGTACTTTCCAAGTTGATTGAGGGTGTCAGCTCCACCTGCACTTCACCCTGCCAAGGTGTAGATGGGTTGGGGGAGCGCTGCACCTCTAGATACACCCGTTCGCCGATATATTTGCCCACGCCAAGGTTCAGTCCGGTTTGGCCAGCGGCGGTAGTGGCGGAGTCAATGGAGAGTGTGTCCACGCCCAGTAAACTCCGAGCCTTGTCCACGGGGTCGAAACCACCGCCCTTCAAGCTCTTCACCGCGGCGGCTAGGCGAACCGCCTCCAAAGGTGTCATGGCTTGAACCTGCTTGCCAAAAATCAGGCGGGCGAGAATTTCGTCCTGTGGCAGCTCGGGCACAGAGCTGAGGCTGAGCTTGGGCTGTTGGGTGGTGCCGGTCAATTCGGCTTTAATTTCTAGATCGCCCTTGCGGTAGCTGGCCGGAATATAGAGGTTGACGGCACCTTGGTCGAAGCTAACTTCGCCACGCTGCAAGGTAAAACGCTTGCCGAACAGATCAAAACGACCTCTGGGACTAGTGAAGTTGCCGCTATAGCGCAGCTGGTCTAAGGGTCCTCGAAGCGACATTGCGCCTTCCAATTCAGACTCCAAACCGCGCCCGCGCAGATAGCTGGGGCTTTGCGTTTGCAGCTCGAGATTAAGATATAGCGGCGGCAAGGAAAATCCCGGCACACTTGCCCGTTGCGGCGCGGCGCTGCGGAATTCAGTGACCTGTAGTTGAGGAGTGCGGCTATTACCGCTATTGCCACTAGCCTCTAGCACCAAGTTGAGCGGGGAGACGACTAAGCGCCCTTCTAAGTTGAGCCGCTCACGATTACCGCGCAGCAGCAGCTCACCGCTGGCGCCGGCACTAATCTCTCGGCGTTCGAGAAGATGGGCCTGCTCTAGACTGAGCTTAAGATTAAGGGCATCGGTGGCCATGGGTGCCTGCCAATTGAGCTGCCCAGTCGCTTGAATTTTACCCCTAGCGCCGTCGGTGGCGCTGGCTTGCTCAATCACCAACCGCTGCTGCTCTGCACGCAGCACTACATCGATGTGTCGCAGCTGCGTGCCGGTCAGACGCTGATCAAACTGGCCGTCATGCAGACTAATGTGCCCGCTCAGCAGGGGTGCATGCCAATCGCCCGAGGCGTGTAAACGCACGTCCAGCCGCCCCCGCAGGGGGTAGAGATCGGGGTCGATGAAAAGCTGGCTCATCTTCAAATCGCCTTGCGCCTGAATATCGAGCGTCAATGGCGGGGCTGCGATGGCTGATCCGATGGCAAGCCATACCTTCGGAATTGGCATCTGCGCGTCGAGCGTCCCAAGCGTCTGCCCCGCTTCGCTGAACTGGGACTTGAGCTGCAGCCGCCCAGCCTGCGTGGCAAGCTGGCCCTGCCAGCCCACGTGGCTCTGGCCGCCACCGGGGCGTTTAATGCCCTGCTTGTAGTCCAAACGGCCGCTGAGCTCGGGCCGCTCTAGGCTGCCGCCCAACTTTAACTCGGCCCGCCCCTGACCAAGCAGGGCCGGCCAATGCAGGGCGAGCAAAAGACTACTGGGCAGCGGCTCAAGGCGCAGCGCTAAATCCATATGCGCGGGGTCATAGCGCCCGCTGAGGCTGATCAGGGATTGTTGCTCCAGCGTCAGCGTTAAGACCTGCGCCTCGATGCGGTTGGGCACACCCTCCCCCCAATCAAAGCTGCCGCGCGCTACCAGCTGATAACTCAGCGGTTTGCGCGCCGTCTGGTAGCTGCCGTTGGCGCTGATGTCCAACCCAATCCTAGGGTGAAGCAAATCGCCCTCAAGCTGAGCCTTGCCGTCAATACGCCCGCCCAACTGGGAAGGAAGGTTCAGATTCACCCCTAGCTGCGCCAAAAGTTCTGGAGTCACATTAACGAATTGACTGGTGAAGCGGCTGCTGGCGTTGCTCCAATCCACGCGCCCCTGCAGGTCGAGACTGGCATTGGGAAAGTTGAGCTTGAGTTGCTCCACCTGGGCCAGCCGCCGATTAACTTGGCCGTCAAACACAAGCGTAACCGGCAGCTCGCCATAGGTGCCTTGCCCGCGGGTGTCCAGCTTCACCTCCGGGTCGCGCCAATCGCCGCTCAACCGGGCATGAGCCGAATCAAAAAGCAGATGAGTTTTATGAAGTAGGGACGCCAAGGCGGCGTCCTTCGGTAAAAACGCCACCGGCAGTTTCGCCAAAAGGCTGGTGGGAAAATGCTCAAGCTTCACATCCAACTGCGTTTGATTGAACGCCAAATCGAGCTGCCCTGTCGCTTGGATATGGGTGTCTGCCAGCTGGATGTCGACCTGCGTCAACTGCGCTAGTGACTGGTGTAACTGCGCGTTCAACGCCACCCTCAGCGGCATGGCTTGCCACTGGCCGCTGAACTGGCCATCCACTCGCAGATCCAGACCAGGCAGGGATGTACCCGCTACCGCTGGCTGCTCCAGCGGCAATGTAAGATTCAGCCGCCCGCTGGCCAACCCCACCGGGGCCGGCAGCCACGGCTGCAATAATTCCACAGGAAACCGATCCAGCTGCATATCCAGCTGCAGCTGTTGAGCAGTGAAGTGTCCACTCAGCTGCTGGATTACGCCATCTATATCGACAATCACAGAGTTGGACGCGAGCGGACTAAAATCGGGCGCTAACTGCACCACACCCTTGGCGGTCACCAAGCGCCCAGCCCAAGGCAACAGCAGGCGGTTGAGTTGCACCCTAAAACCGCTTGGCTCGGCAGCTATGGCCAAATCAAATTCGGCGTCGAGTATTTGGGTTGGGGGCAGGTGTAGCTGTGCCCCCATAAATCCGCCGGCCACCTCGCTAAGCTGGCCGGCGATCTGCCAATGGTGTTCTGCGTCAGCCCGGGTGTGAATGCTCAGCAGAGGTATGGAACTGCCGATCTCACGCCAATCCACATCAATTGCGAGCGGCGTTTGCCCCCAGCGCCACATGGCCGAGGCGTCTAGCTGGTAGTCGGGTGGGGCAACGTCAAATCCCAGCCAACGCCACTGTTGTACCTGCAACTGTTCTAATTTAAGCGACCAGAGGCTAGAGATGGTCGGCATGTTTGTGGGAACATCTTGCGGAGGCAGGTTATGCCATTCGAGCTTTTTCGCAACCAGCGTACGGATCAGTAGCTGACGCTTGGTTAGAGCAGACAAGGAAAATTGCAATTCTAGTGATTCTATGGAGACCCATGGGGCGTCACCGCGATAGAGGGTGAGCTTATCGGCTTGCCAATCACCCGCTTGCGGGCTACGTAAACCCTCCACTTCTAGTTGTAAACCTGTTTCCCTCAACGCAGCCAACATTGATTTGGCTGCGATCAAACGCCCGCTCTCGCTGAATATCACACCGCCGAGGATAATCACTAGGGCTGCAAACAACCCCAGCAGGCTCAGCCACGACCAGCGCCAAAGACGTCTTGCCGCCGCCATCAGAATGCCTGTCCTATGCTGATATACAGCTGCACAGTGTCATCCAAACCCTCGCGGCGATTGATTGGTGTGGCGATGTCAAAGCGGATAGGGGCGAAGCTGGTGTAATAACGTACGCCCACCCCCGCGCCCCATAGAAACCCGTCGCCCCAGGATGGCAGCTGCTGCGCATAGGCCCAGCCGCCGTCAACAAACAGCACCGCGCCCCAATCGCCACTGAGCCGCAGGCGCAGCTCTGCGCTAGTTTCACCAAAGGACAAGCCGCCATCGGCTTTATTGTCCGTCAGCGCGCCCAAACTTTGATAGGCATAACCACGCACCGAGCCACCTCCCCCCACATAAAAACGCTCGGAAGCTGGAATGGCGTTCAGATTTTCACCGGCGATACTGCCTAGGGACGCGCGCAAAGCCAGTGTGGGGCTATAAAGCCAGCTATCGGCCGATCGGTACACACTCGCCGCCAGGGAGCTTTTTTGAAACTTGCTGCCCAACTGCCGTACATTCCAAAACGCTTCGGTTTTAGCACCCAAATTCCAACCGTGCCGAGGATCCAGAAGATCGTCGCGACGGTTGATATCCACACTGAATGGCAGCCCCACCAGCCCATAATCTA
Source organism: Thalassocella blandensis (assembly GCA_945882995.1). GTDB lineage: Bacteria > Pseudomonadota > Gammaproteobacteria > Pseudomonadales > Cellvibrionaceae > CAMCXE01. Next base: position 29,377 of record CAMCXE010000019.1, read on the forward strand.
CCGGCTCCCCCTCCTGTTCCACTTGAGTGAAGAGCGCGTCAGCGCCTAGGCCTACCACAAGATAAGGCGCTATTCGCCGATTGAGCGCTACGCCGAAATCGCCCTTCCGTGCAGTATACGCGGCGGGACTCTCCCTCTCCAAGGTGGCGTGCAGTACGAGGTTTTGAGCCTTAGCTAAAAAATGAGGCAGTGTGATTTGCGAGTCGGCTTTGGTCGTCAACCCGGAAAACTCACCCTGCAAGGCTAACTTCTCACCACGTCCGAACAAGTTCCGATTCTCCCACCCCAAAGCCACCCCCTCTCCTGCATCGCCGTCATAACTTAAACCACCTTTTATGGTGCGGGGTCGCCGTTCAACCAATTTGAATTCAATGTCGGATAGACCGCCCTGTGGCGGGGCAGTCTCGACCGTCACCGAGACGAGCAGGCCCGATTGCAACAATTCCAGGCGTGTCTGTTCAAGCGGCTTGCGACTAAAACAGCCATGAGAAGCAAAAGTCAGGTAATTAACTAGGTGTTCATCACTAACGGCTGGCGCCCCGCTAAAACGTACCGCGCCAAAATGTGCCGGCTCACTCGGCGCCAACGTGAAGTGCAGACTAGCCGCATGGCGGCTGTGATCCACGCGGGCGTCATAACGCACCTCAATGCGGTAAAAGCAACTGTACTGCTGGTAATGAGCATCGATGCGCGCCTGCGCTGCCAACACCAATTTAGCATCAAGCGGCATACCCGCCGTTATACCCAGTCCGGAGGTATCAAGTGACGGCGTCACCGACGGCACGTCGAAGGTCACCTCCGTTAAGATATACAGCGGCCCAGGGGCCACATGATAATCCCTAGTCTTACCAATCTCCCAGGTTACCTGCGCAGCATAATACCCTTTGGCCCGCAACAACCCGCTCAGCAGGTTAGCCTCAAAACGCGCAATAGCTTCCGGGGCTTTGAGCAGACGCAGATCCGCATTACCGCTGCGTTCTCGCTCAAGCTGTTGCCGTAGGTCGACCGCCAAAGCCACATTGTCTGACAAAATCACCCTAAAGGACTGATCTCCGCCTATAAGGGGAAGATCGTCCAGTATGGACGCTACGCTGGCGGTGGAGAACAGCAGCAACACCACCAAAATGACTATAGGCATAAAAACCTCGACATCGACTTGGTGGAGGGACTTGAAATCTAGTTGCTGGCTGAAGATAACACCATGAAGCCCCGCAAGCCTATTTGCAAGCGTGGCAAACTAAAGTAGCGCCACAACTATGTCACCATCTCCGAAGCACCGCGTGCCCCGCCCCCGAATCAAGTTGCAGGCCATTGAACCTAGAAACCTCAGTTGGACCACCAAAGTCTGCCCAACCCCCGAGCAGCGCCTAGCAAAAGTTAAATTTGGCGAACAACCAACCAGGCTGCACGCCAAATTTACTTTCACTAATCACACCAATGGATTACATCGCTTTTTGGCGCTCAACTGAGGCTTTTAGGTTAAAGCGGGGAGAAAAGCAATGGACTGCTCCCGGGAAAATTTCGGCCAAAAAAAACCCCGCCTGTTCGCACAAGCGGGGTTTTGGGTTTGATGCCTGACGATGAC
>CAMCXE010000020.1 GCA_945882995.1 Thalassocella blandensis
AAGGTAGATAATTATGGCGAATGGAGTGAGGCTAGGTATGCTTTGGCCCGACGCATGATTGGGCAGAGAGAAAATTGACTAAGGCACCGGGCAAATCGGAATTTTGACTAGCCAAAAGATAAAATCGGAAAAATTCAGCACCAATACCCACCCTCTTAATGTGGGTATTGGCTAAATTCATAAAGTGCCTACCAGATTGCTCCCAAAGTTACGGATTCAGGTTAATGACATTGCCCCTGCCCCTCTTTGTCAAAGAGGGGCGACAAGCTCCTCCCTTTGTCAAAGGGAGGCTGGGACGACTGCATGGATACAGGACGCAGGCTTTAGTTACCGAGGGATGTGAAATAGCTTAAGAACGAGCATTACCATAGCGGGCGCATAGCGTTGCAAATACGGCTTGTGCAGGTGGGGGTTAACGTTGGGTCATCGTCTGTTCAAGGAGAATCAATCAGGACACCACCGGTGTCCATTTATCAGGAGCCTCCCCTTGAGCAAAAATAACCTCTGGTCGTTATCACCTGGCAAGCTGCACACATTGGCACTTTGCGGTCTTATAAGCGGCTTGACACAACAAAGCTATGCCAAAAGTGCGTTCGAAGTGGAAGAAGCCACGGTTGAAAGTATTCAAACCGCGATTAAATCTGGCCAAACTACCTGCACAAACGTTGTGCAGGCTTACATTGACCGCGCCAAAGCCTATAACGGTGTGTGCACAGCGCTAATTACGCCGGAGGGTGCCAATGTAAAAGCAGCCAAAGGTTATGTTCGGGCGGGCTCGCCCTTGGTGTTTCCCACTAAAACCGTTAAAGCCAGTACCGTTTTCCCGTCGCTTGGCGACCATAAAGGGCTTCCCTTGGATTATGGCCGTATGGAAACCACGGTTTCCGATCCCACTGTTTTTGCACAAATGGGCATGCGCGTAGGCATTCCCAACGCAGGCCAGTTGAACGCGTTAGAAACTCTGAATATTCGCGGTGAGCGCTCAATAACCTGTAAAGGTGAATTTGATAAACACCCCTCCAAAGGTGCCCTGCCCGCCAATGCGCCGGCGGTGTGCGAAAAGTTTCGCCAGCAGCCCGATGCACTCGAGCGGGCGGCTGAGCTGGATGCAAAATACGGCACCAATCCAGACCTAACCGCCATGCCCATGTACTGTGTGGTGGCTGCATTTAAAGATGTTTACGACACCAAAGATATTCGCACCACCGCGAATAATGATGTGAATTTTGCCATGGATGTGCCGCCCACTGATGCCACAGTGGTTGCGCGCCTGCGCGACAAGGGCGCGATTATTTACGCTAAGTCCCTAGCCCATGAATTTAACGGTGGCCCCGGCAACCCCGGCGGTGATTCAAAACCAAAAACCAAAATGATATCCGGTGGCCAAGGCATGGGCGCGTGGGCAGGCCAGCCCTGTAACCCTTATGACACAGAACGCGTTACGCGCGGCTCTAGCAGCGGCTCCGGTGTGGCCATTTCAGCCAACCTTGCCACCATCGGTATTTGCGAACAATCCGGCGCGTCCTGCCAAGGCCCAGCCTCACGCAACGGCGTTGTTACCCTACTCACCACCAAAGGGCTTATGCCAGACAACGGCGGCATTGGCTACCAATGGATTAACGACCGCGCCGGGGTGCATTCACGCACCCTCACCGACGCAGCTAAAGTACTCGATGCGTTAAAAGACCCCGTACAAGGCTATTTCGACCCGCGCGACCCCTTCACGGCACTCCCCAAAACCCTAGCATCAGAGAAACCCTACGCAAGTTTTGCCATCAACGATGCCATGCTCAAGCAAGACGGCAAACCGCTTAAAGGCATGCGTATTGCCATTTTGCGCGAGCACATGGTGAAGACCACTAAAAACCATGTAGCCATTAGCGATCAAATTGATAAAGAAATCAAAACCGTGTTGCGCGATCAGTTAGGTGCAGAGTTAGTAGAAACCAGCGCAGCCGACTACCCAGACGACCCAGATGTACCCAACCTGCGCTTCAGTTTTAACGATGCGCTAGCGGAAATTCTGCCCCGCTTGATGCCGGAAATTTTCACCCGCAAGAACAAAAAGGGTGAACCCGCGTTTGCGGTGCCCGGTTATGACGTTACCTCCTACGATTACCTGCTGAAACTCAGCCGCCGCGAAGCGCCACTCACCAGCGCGGTAAACATGACCAATTTCGCCACCTTTGGCGCAACGCCCTGTATTACTAGCCTATGCCCTGATACGCGTTTTGATCTGGATCGCTACCTCAAAGAGCGTGGCGATACCCGCATTACCGATTGGCCTGCCTGGGTGAAAAATGCCAAGTTCCGCCAAGATGAATCGCGCGTAGGTGCCGAGAATTGGATCAATTTTAAAGGTCACACGGATCCGGGCAAAGCCGATACCTTGGCACGCAGTTACATAGCGCGCATGGCCCTGCAGAAAATGATGCTTGAGAACAAAATTGACGCGTTTGTGCACCCCGAAAATACCGTTCCCACGCCCAAAATTCAGGGCGCAAATGTAGGCAGTATTAGTCTGGATGGCATTTCGCCTTTCTTTCAAATTCCGCGAATTGCCATACCCGCAGGTATGACCAAGGTTATTTATGAGCCTAGCTATGCCTTAAACGATGACAAAACTGACTACATCTCGGTTTTGCCAGAAACCACCAAGCAATCCAAACTCGCCCACCCACTGCCGATATCCATTACATTCTTTGCGGGCCAAGGTGATGAACCCTTGCTGATTAAATTAGGCACGGCTTATGAATCCGCAACCCATCACCGTAAACCACCACCGGATTTTGGGCCCGTAAAATAAACGAGGACTGACTGACCAATAACTACAGCAATCAGCGGAACACACCAGCAACGGCGGGCATGAGAAATTCAGCATGCCCCGCCGCATTGGGTTCAGCCCGCTGCGTTTGGACTGGGGGAAGGATTCGCTTGTGGATGGGGAAGTCTACGCGTCCCTTCACGCCCTGCGCTGCGGCTCGATCCAATGGGCACAACTGCTTGATTGACAAGGAATAAACCGGAAACTTATCAATTGCCAATACCCAACAACTGCTGCCGAGGAGCAAGCCATGACGACACTGACTGTAAATGGCAGTACCCATCAGATCAACAACCTAGACCCCGCCACGCCATTACTCTGGGTGTTGCGTGATCACTTGGGATTAGTGGGCGCAAAATTCGGCTGCGGCATTGGCCAATGTGGCGCCTGTACCGTGCATTTGAACGACGCCCCCATGCGCTCCTGCCTCTTGCCCTTATCCGCCGCGGCCGACCAGAAAATCACCACCATTGAGGGGCTTGCATCACCCGATGGAAAACTACACCCGCTACAGCAGGCGTGGATTGAACACGACGTCCCTCAGTGCGGTTACTGCCAAGCAGGCCAGCTGATGAGCGCCGCCGCTTTGCTCAAGCAAAAAAAGAAGCCTACGGATGCGGATATTGAAGACGCCATGAGCGGCAACATTTGCCGTTGCGGTACTTACTTACGCATACGCGCGGCCATTCATTCCGCCGCTGGCAACAGCTCGAAAATTGCAGCTGTCGTTGGTTGCTGGACACCAAGCGGCGTTAACGAAAGCTGTGACTCCACCACGCTTGCATCCGAGGCCTAAGCCATGAACAAACTCCTAGCCAATGCCGCCCGCGACGATGCCGAAATCCAAGCGTTAATGAGTGGTGTGCTCGGTGAAGTCGCCCCCGTCTCGCGGCGTCAGTTTTTTAAACTCGCCGGCTTAACCGGCGGTGGTCTGGTGCTGGCCTTTTACCTAGGCGATAGCCAAGTTGCCGTGGCGCAAACAACAACCGACTTTGCCCCCAATGGTTTTGTACAAGTGCGCCCCAACGGCGACATTGTTATTTTTTCCAAATGCCCAGAGATTGGCCAAGGCATTAAAACCGCATTTGGTTTGATCATCGCCGAGGAGCTAGACGCCGATTGGCAGCGCGTTCAAGTTAAGCAAGCTGCCGTTAACCCAGCCGTTTATGGCCGCCAAGGGGCGGGTGGGTCCACATCCATTCCCGCCAACTGGGATCAATTGCGGCAAGCCGGTGCCATGGCGCGCAGCATGCTGGTAAGCGCCGCCGCGCTAGAATGGAAAATCAGCGAGGCGGATTGCCGTACCCAAAACAGCCAAGTTATGAGTAAAGATGGCCGCAGCATCAGCTACGGCGATCTGGTGACTAAAGCCGCGGCTTTGCCCCTGCCCGATGTTAAAACCCTAAAACTCAAAGACAGAAGCGAATACCAACTCTTTGGGAAACGTTACACGGGTGTGGATAATCGCCAAATTGTTACTGGCCAGCCGCTTTTTGGTGTAGATACCCAACTGCCCGGCATGGTTTACGCCAGCTACACCAAGTGCCCCGCGTTTGGTGGAAAAGTCGTCAAGGCCAATCTCGAGGCCATTAAACAATTGACCGGTGTTATTGATGCCTTTGTGGTGGAAGGTACAGGTTTAGCGACGGAAGTTTTATCGGGTGTTGCCATCATTGCCTCATCCACTTGGGCGTCTTTTTCGGCCAAAAAACAACTGCAAATCGAATGGGACGAAACCCGAGCCAGTAAAGACTCATGGGTTGAATTTATGACTCAAGCGCAAGCACTGGCCGAAAAATCGGGTAAGCAACCGCTGCGCAATCTGGGCGATGTCGATGGCGCTTTAAAAGATTCCGCCAAGCAAGTTTCCGCGTTCTACTCCTACCCCTATGCCGCTCACGCAACGCTAGAACCGCAAAACTGTACCGCATGGTTTCACGATGGCCGCATGGAATTATGGTCACCCACCCAACAGGCGGATTCCAGCCTTACACTTTTAGCCAAAGTTACCGGTTTACCGGTAGATCGCATAACCCTGCACCAAACTCGGGTTGGCGGCGGTTTTGGCCGCCGATTAATGAATGATTACGCCTGCGAGGCAGCACTTATCGCGCGGGAATTTGCCAAGCGCCAGAACGCGCCAGTGAAGTTAACCTGGACGCGGGAAGACGATTTCACCCATGATTTTTATCGCGTGGGCGGCTTTCATTCCCTAACGGGCGGAGTAGATAACAAAGGTAAACTCACTGCATGGCGCGATCATTTCATCACCTTTACCGCAGACGGTGAAAAGCCCGTTTCCGGTGGCAATATGGATGCCGAAGAATTTCCAGCGCTCTTGGTGCCCAACGTTACTATCACCCAATCCTTGTTGAACTCAGCAACACCGGCGGGGCCTTGGCGAGCGCCGCGCTCCAATGCCATAGCCTTTGCCGTACAGTGTTTTTTGCATGAACTTGCAGTGTCTGCCAAGCGCGACCACAAGCAATTTTTGTTGGACTTGTTAGGCGAACCGCGCTGGTTAACCCCAGGCAATTACCGCTCGCTGAATACCGAACGCGCGGCGGCCGTGATAAAACTCGCCACTGAAAAAGCGGGCTGGGGCAAGAAGCTGAAGAAAGGCCATGGCTTAGGGCTGGCATTTCATTTTAGCCATGCAGGCCATGTGGCCGGTGTGGCAGAGGTGCGCGTGGATAAAAACAAAAAACTGAAGGTGATTCGCGTAGTGATGGCGGCGGATGTGGGCCCGATTATCAATTTAAGCGGGGCAGAAACACAGGTGCAAGGGGCGGTGATAGATGCGTTAAGCCTTATGTTTGCCCAGCAAATTAACCTCGAAAAAGGCCGCGTTCAAGAAACAAACTTCGACCAGTACCCCCTATTGCGCATGCCTAATGCACCCTTGGTAGAAGCGCATTTTATTCAAAGCCAATACAATCCCACCGGGCTTGGTGAACCTGCACTGCCACCCTTGGCACCCGCCATTGGCAACGCCATTTTTGCCGCGACGGGCGAGCGGGTGCGCACACTGCCTTTAACAAAATCGGGCTTTAGTTGGGGCTAGCCGATCTAACATCAAGCCATGACTACTGCGTAATTTTCCCTGCCCGCGTGATGTTGCGGGCGATTCATGTAACACCATTTCCTGCCGCAGATTGGTAATCACAATCCAAATAAACTTTACCTCCGGCTTGTGACGTGAAAATTTGGTATAGCTGTTTGGTGGTTTAAGCGAGTAGACACTACCGTCACGCGGTAGCGATTCTGTACATCTTTATTAATTAAATACTGCTTTATCCCGCTCTTTCACACCCTGAGTTGCAACTGCGCTGGCAACGAAGACTATTCTGGGGAAAGTACGCAATGCGGTTGTAATTTTTCTGCGCAACCGACTCTTCTTTACGCCTAGACGAGACAGAATTTTTACTCGATTCGTTACAATACTGCCCTCAACAAAGAAAAAAGGACGCCTTATGAGCGTCCATTCAGAATTTATTTAATTAGCATGGCACCATCAAAGCGGCGGTTTTTTCCAGCCCCCACTTTGACTCTCCAGATAGCTTGCCACAGCAAGGCAGATATCTTCACGCCAAGGCGCAGCAACAATTTGTAACCCAATAGGTAACTTGCCATCCGCAGAGCTACCACAACGAACCACCACCACCGGCCAACCGGTGCTGTTGAATACACCGGTGTAGGGCCAACCACTGGTATTTTCCGGCGGCTCTTTCTCACGGTCTATGGGCTGTGCCGGTTTGTTGGATGCAGGGCAAATAAACACATCGTATTGGGTCATCCATTCCAACAATTGAGATTTGCATAAATCCTGCTGTTGCCATGCCTCAACCATATCGGCCGAGCTGATTGGCTTGGCTTTTTCCATCCGCGCTTTGCGTTGGGGAGAAATATTGTTGGTATGCCATTTATCCGCCAAACGCTGATAGAAAGCGCCGCCATCACCGGTAGACAATTTGGTGCGGGCATCGCGCAGACGCTCAAGCGTGGCCTGCGGGACGTCTTCTTTCACACTGGCCATAACACCGTTGAGCCATTTGGCGGCTTGGCGTACCGTCTTTTTGGTGTCTTCGTCAGTTGCAGCCTCGCCAGTGGCCAAGTTGTCGGCACAAAATGCTACGCGCAATGACTTAAGATTAACCTTTGCAGGGTCCGCCCAGGGAACGGGTGCGCAGGATGCATCATGAAAGTCTGGCCCGGAAATAATCGGGGTGATTAGCGTTAAATCTTCCACCCGGCGCGCCATAGGACCCAGCTGTTGCCACAAGTCAAAAATGCCGCCGTAATCCACAATATGGCCGGTACGCGGCACGCGAATACTGGTGGGTTTAATCCCGGCAATGCCGTTATGGTTAGCTGGGCCGCGAATGGAACCACCCCAATCAGAACCTATATCAAATGCCGCACCGCCCGCCGCCACAATAGCGCCAGCTCCACCTGATGAACCCGAGGTAGTGCGCGTTAAATCATAGGGATTATGCGATGCGCCATAGAGCAAATTACTGGCTGCGCTAATTCCCGCAAGGCCGCCGAGCGTAAATTCCGGCGTATTGGTTTTACCCAATAAAATGGCGCCCGCCGCCCGCACGCGAGCGACTACAGTGGCATCTTTGGGTGGGATATATTGTTGGCGGCCGAAGGTTGCGCCTGTGGTGATAACCCCTTCTGTATCCAGGGAATCTTTGATGGTCATGGGTACCCCGTGCAAGGCACCCACAAATTCGCCTTTAGCGGCTTTTGCATCCAGCGCTTTGGCTTCGGTGCGTGCGCGCTCATAGCAGTTCATAACCACGGCGTTTAACCGATCATTCACAATCAATTGCCGGGCAATATAAGCATCCACCGCTTCCAATGCGGAGACTTTTTTGGCGCGAATCAAGCCAGCCAGTTTGGTGGCGGACATGTAGATAATCTCGTCGCTCGTGTCGGTAGACGCTCGTGCACTCTGTGCGGCCATCATCACACCGGCCAGACTCGCGGCAGCGGCAATTTTTAATTGGGGGCTATCCGAGCTTAATGGCATGCGCGGCAGGCCGAACAAGTCGCGCAGCGATTGTTTTTCGAGCACTTCAACTTCTGTCATCGGGTGTTCCTCGCGTTCAGCAATGCTGGCTGACATTTACGGCGGCAGCCAACGTTTATGGAATTTCAAACAAATGCTGGTTCAATCATCAATTCTTTTAAATGCTGGGCGGCTGCCATCCACCGGTTGCTTGCTCAATATGGCCCATGGCCGCCAGCACTACATCGTCACGCCATGGCTGGGCCACAACTTGAATGCCCAAGGGTAAACCCGGATCTTCTTTAGAGGTGCCCGCACGCACTACCCCTGCTGGCCAGCCGGTGGTGTTGTATTGGCTGGTGTAGCTGGATTTGGAGCGCACTTCTGGGGCCTGCTCAAAATCCAGGCGTATAGGCGCGCGCTGGCTGGCTGGGCAAATAATCAGGTCGTAGGCTTCAAACCAGGCCAGCTGCTCGCTTTTAATGGCGTCCATCTCTTCGCAGAGGCGGGTGAAGTCGGCGCTACTCACCACATCGCCGGTCACCCGCAAGCCGGGGGATGGCTCGGTGGTACCGTGCATTTTCAGCATGCGTTTAATGTGTTCGCGGCCATCGGCGCCGTTAAATTTGGTGCGCACTTCTGCCAGCTCGGCCATTTTAGGCGGCATAGCTTCCGTTACCTTGCAGCCCAGCTTTTTGAAATAACCCACACACTCAGTGACGATTGCCTGCACTTCTTTGGTGGGCGCCATAATGCCGTTACTGGTGTAGTAAGCCACCCGCAGGGATTTAAGATCTACTCGCGCTGGATCACCCAAAGGAACCGGGGCCATGGTAGCGTCCCAGTTGTCCGGCCCATTGAGTATGGCCATGAGCAGGCTAACATCGTCCACTCGACGAGCAAGCGGACCGGTTTCCTGAAAACTATCAAATGGCCCGCCGTAACCCACAATATGCCCGGTGCGTGGCACCCGCCCCAAAGTGGGCTTAATGCCAGCAATTCCATTGGCATAGGCCGGGCCGCGAATAGAACCCCCATAGTCCGAACCTATATCAAAGAAAGCTCCACCCGCCGCCACAATGGCGCCAGCCCCACCGGACGAACCGCTAGGCTGGTAATCAACGTTGTAAGGGTTCTTGGTTAAACCGTAAACCAAGTTAACCGTACCCTTGCCACCGCCGCCCAAGGTAAATTCCGGCGTGTTGGTTTTGCCGATTAAAATCGCACCAGCGGCACGCGCCCGCGCCACTACTGTAGCGTCTTTGGTGGGTATAAAGTTTTTGCGCCCAAGCGTACCACCCGTACTCACAACACCGGCGGTGTCGAAGGAATCCTTAACGGTAAACGGTATGCCGTGCAACGGGCCTTTGGATTTACCCGCCGCCGTCATGGCATCAGCTTCTTTCGCTTCGGCTAAGGCGCGGTCACGGCAGAAGGCCACTACCGCATTAATTTTTGGATTGACTTCATCAATACGCGCATAACAAAGCTTCACCAATTCAACAGAGGTAATGGCTTTACTGCTGATCATGGCGGCGATTTCCACCACCGATTTGCTCAACACATCCTTACTAGTCAAAGCGGCATAGGCAGGCGCCGAGCTGTAACGACCAACAACCAACGCCGTACCGGCACCTGCCGTTAGCTTCATAAAGCGGCGACGGGACGAATCCTGTTCCAAAGCAACACTGTTGAGTACTTGCATACGGGCTTCCCAATTTAACGAATGGATTACGAAGCCTCTGAAAACCTGTAGATGTAACGGACACGCTGGCTTTCAGAGGGCCGGTTAACCTAGAAACCTTAGGTGGCCGCAAAAAAGCTGTGTAATCCACTGGTGTGATTAGTGAAAGTTAAAAACCACGGGCAACCGAGTTGGTTGTTTCTGATTTTTAACTTTTGCTAGGCGCTGCCCCGAGGTTACGCAGACTTTGGTGATCCAACTGAGGTTTCTAGGGTTAAGTTAATAGGTAATTTTGTCGCTGCTTATAGGCGGCGTGAACTTAGGCGTGCGGATTGCCTTAGTGGCTTGCTCAAAGTCATAGCCGTAACCCAGCAATTTGGGTTCGGTGTAGGCCAATCCAAAAAATGAGACCGTTACCGGTAAACCACTCGGGGTCATACCGGCGGGTACAATTAAATCTGGATAGCCGGTCGCATTCGCAATATTGGTGGCCGAACCGCCGGCAGCCGTCGCCATGGTTTTTTCGTCCGGAACAATCATGGTTGCGGGTGTTGGTGAGGTTGGGTAAATAACCGCATCCAATTTGTATTCAACAAACATGGCGTCAACACCCGCTTTAACAGCGGTCAACATTTCATTCTTAATGGCGAGATAAACCGGATTGTTAAGATCCCGCGCAATTGAGGCGGTATATTTAAGTGCGTAAGCTTTCTCTGGGCTGCGATAACCGGTGGCAGGGTCGTTGGCTTTAGCCACAATCTCGTCGAAGCTTTTCGGGAACCCGGGTTTCAAGGTATGCAAATATTCCGTGATTTGGGCTTTAAATTCGGAGCTAACAAGCTCGTTATAAATCGACTGTTTAGCGGCTGAGATATAACCGGGGTATTTAATATCCACCACTTCAGCGCCCAACTTTTTAAGGGTTACCACCGTGGCTTCCATCACCGCATCGGTACCGGCATCGCGGCCCATAAACTCACGCGCCAAGCCTATACGAGCACCTTTCAACGAGCCCTTTTTCAGAAATTGGGTATAGTCGGTAAAGGATTTGCCCGCACTGGTTTTGGTGGCATCGTCCGCTGCATCAACCCCAGTCATAGCACCGAGGGACGCCGCTACGTCATAAACACTGCGCGCCATTGGGCCGCCGGTGTCAAAGCTCAGCGCCAGCGGCACAATACCATCGCGACTCATTAAGCCGCGAGTCGGTTTCAACCCAACAATACCGTTAGCCGATGATGGCCCACGCACCGAACCACCGGTATCCGTGCCCAAACCAAATTGCGCAAAGCCGGCCGCAATCGCCGCACCAGTACCACCGCTGGAGCCCGATGGCCCGCGGGTTAAATCGTGTGGGTTATGGGTTTGTAAACCCATAGAGCTAAACCCATTGGGCACTCTACCGGCTTTCATAATCGCAGGATCCGTAGCGCCACTGACGCTGCCACCACTGCCGGCAAATTCACTTAAATTCACTTTAGCGACAATAACCGCACCGGCTTCACGCAGTTTTTTAACCACATACGCATCGTCTGGGGGTATGGAGCCCGCCAAAAGTTGCGAACCGGCGGTGGTGGGCATATCGAAGGTATCAAAGTTATCTTTTAAAACCACGGGTATGCCATGTAAAGGTGAGCGCGGGCCCGATTTTTTGCGCTCGGCATCCAAGGCTTTTGCGGTTTCCAGCGCATTGGGATTAATCATAATGACCGCATTGATGGCCGGGCCTTTTTTGTCGAAGGCTTCAATACGTTTTAAGTAGAGCTGAACCAACTGCTCAGAGGTGACTTTGTTTTTCGCCATGGCCACGTTTAATTGCTTAATGGTGGCGGTGTTCAAATCCAACGTAGCGGCATTAGCCTGGTTAACCAGCGTAAAACTCAACAGGGTGAAACCTAGGAACCTGGCGACCAAACCCGTGTTGAACATGTTATTAATATGCATGGCAATATCCTAACGGAGTGAAAATTGCTATCGGAATAAGAGTCGATAGGGACTAGTAAGTAAAACGTTCTCCCGGCAGCGTCGGGACACTGGCCGGTTGCTTGCGGTTTTTGGAAATCTGTTCGTAGGCATAAGCCAGTTTGAATAAGGTCGGCTCGCTAAAAGGTTTACCTAAAAATTCCACGGCAATGGGGCCGTTTTCTTTTTGGGTATAACCGGCAGGAACTAAAACTGCAGGCAAACCAGTGATCGAGCTAAAGGGATTGTCTTTTTCCAACCCTTTTTCCATATGCGGTTCAGGCGGAACGGATTTGAAGGGGTAGACGAGCGCATCCAAACGGTATTTAGTCATCAACTCCACGGCGGCGTCTTTCAGCGTTTCTTGGGTATCTTTGCGTGCAAGGAAGTCTGGGTGGTGCATTAACGAATTAAATTCTTTGTAGCCTTTGACGATGCTGGGTTTTACCAGCGAGCCACCTTTTGCCAATAGGTCGTCCATATTTTTGATGGGCGCGTTGGGCCCTAAGCGGCGAAAATAAAGATTGTAGGAAAACTGGGCTTCGTAGTAGTTGGTACGGGTTTCTTCCAATAACGGAAATAAATCAATTCCGGTTGAAATAGGGTCAACAATTACCGCACCGGCGGCTTTCATTTCCGCGATGGCTTTTTCCAGCATAGCCACGCCTTCTTTATGCATCTCGCCCTTGCGGAATAAATCGCGGAACACACCGATACGTGCGCCGCGCAAACCCTGTTTATCCAGGAAGGTGGTGTAAGAAACGGTGGGCGTTTTGCCTAAAGATGCGCTCGTCATTAAATCTTCTGCATCAAAACCGGCCACTACATCGGTTAGCGCGGCCACGTCATACACACTGCGCGCCATAGGGCCACAACGCTCTTGCATAAACGAGGTCATCACCTGCCCCGCGCGTGGAATTAAACCCCGCGAAGGCGCCAAACCGACCAAACTGTTGTTGGCGGTGGGGTTGCGAATGGAGACGCCGGTTTCGCTGCCTAAACCTACTTGGGAAAAGCTGGCAGCGAGCGCAGCGCCTGTACCACCGCTGGACCCTCCGGGAGTGAGGTCAAGATTGTAGGGGTTAAGTGTGCGGCCAAGCACGGTACTTTGATCGCCCTCTTTGGGCACACCAAACCAATCGCTCATGTTAACTTTCGCCAGCACCACTGCGCCTGCATCACGCAGCCGCGCAACCACAGTGGCGTCATACATGGGCTGAGAATTTTTCATCGGCAGGAAACCCGCCGTGGTAGGCATATCTTTAGTGTCGAAAAGGTCCTTGAGCACCACCGGCACACCGTGCAATTTGCTGCGCGGCCCCTTGGCTTTTCGCTCGGCATCGAGTTTGCGAGCCAGCGCCATAGCCTCTTTGTTTAAGGTAATAACGGCATTAATTTTTGGCCCGGTTTTATCGTAAGCCGCAATGCGATTGAGATAGAGTTGCGTAAGCTTTTCTGAATTTAATGCACCCGCATCAAAGGCTTTATTAATATCCTCGATGGTGGCAGTTTGCAGATCAAATTCTGCCGCTTGTGCAGGGAACTGCATGGCTACCAACAAGGTAGCCATGCATAAGGTTGTGACAGGCTTCGTAAATACTGAAGTGTTCATCGTAGCTTGGGCTCACTCTGGTTGAGGTTAGTCAGATCACAAAAAAGCCCGCATCCCTGCGGCTACAGTCCTGGGTGTGAGTGTTGACTAGAGGTCTACCTTAAGAGAGATTTCGTAACGACGACCCGGTAACACAGAGAGCAGGCTATAGTTACCACCGTTACCCGCGCGGAAGGTAATATCGTCGGTGGCGTTATAGACATTGCCTTTCAGGTGAACTTTCGCACTATCCCAAGTTGCCCCAAAGTTCCAGATAACAGAACTCGGAATTTCAACGGTCTGCATACGGTTAGCCCAAGACTCACTGATGTACTGCACATTCATCAACACACCGTAGCCTTTACCAAAATTATAACTGGTGTTCATGGCCGCTTGAACTTCTGGCGAGCCAGGCACCTTGTCATAAATATTGTCGGGGTCGGTGAATATAACTTGTGTACGGCCACCATAACCAAAGGCTTCTGCAGGGTAAATTGAGCCATCGGGCGCAACAAAATCCTTAAAGCCCAAGTCACGTGCACTAACGGGAAGACTCAGCGCACTTGCGCCTGTGGTATAACGCGGATCCATCTGCGCTATAGAAGCACCCATGAACCACTTGCGAGTAATTTGATAATTAAAACTGGCTTCAATACCGTCTGTAACTGTACTGGTAGCAAAGGCGGAAATACTTGGATCAGCACCACCAGAAACATCTGTGCGTTCTTGTGAGAAGGAGGCAAGTGTCCACTGCATTTTTTTATCGAGAGCCACGCCCTTAATACCCAACTCCGTTAAGGAAGCGTCACCCACTAACTTACCCCCGGTTACCGTTGATGCGGCGAACATGTTGTTCGCACCGTCCAACGTAATGGTGGAGCTCGCCAAGGTCACGTAAGGGGTCATGCTATACCAAGGCAATTTGTGCGATAGGCTGGCACTCCAGGATGAGCCATCATCATCACCCTCGACGTCTGGCTGTTGAGCCAGAACTTTACCAGGGCAAAGACCACCGGGCGTTAAACAAGCCGTACCATTTTTGTAGTCAGCAATAAGAGTGGCCAGCGCGGAAGAAGGTACGCCGGTAGCGCCAGCGCCATTCCCCGTATTTGGATTGAATGCAGCGCTTTCATTGACCACCGCATTCACTGTATCCATGCGACCGCCCAACACTAAATTGGTATTGGTGAAGAAGTCCATATCGAACATCGCACCCAAACCTGTCTCGGTATACACGGAATTGTTGTCACGGCTATTGGGCACACCGGTGGCGTAACTGTTATTGGTCAACTGAGTCCAGAACATGGTATTTGGGTAAAAACCGCCGGTAGCACTGCCGCGAGCGCCCGTCGTTTTAGTAATGTCTTGACGGAAATCGAAGTCACCGCCAGAGCTGCGTATCCATCCCGTGGTTTCGCGATAATTTGCCGAGGCCAAGCTATTGACCGCTAACCAGTCTGGTAAATATTCTGTGGGTATTTTTTTGGTAACGGTAATTTTATCTTCAAACATTTTGATATTTTGGTTTTCACCGTAGGGCAACCAGGAGTCTTTGAAGGAACCCAAGCTGTCGTAGAAAAACTGGTTTTTAACGGTAAAATCAGGGTCAGTATCGTAAATCAAATCAAAGTAAAACATTTTCTGAGTCGCATTTTGTTCGCGCTCATAAGCACCGTTCTTACGGTAGTCGTCATAGGCTAAGGTGGTTTTTCCGGTATCGCAGGGGTTTAGTACTAAACCAATGGGCAAACTGGGGCGAGTCACCAAACCGTTTGACGTTGCTGCTGGCTGGGTGCGCATATAATTAGCCATGGAACAATCTAATTTCGCGCCAGCACCCGTTGTTAAATAATCTTTCATGGACTGCGGAATACCGTTGATGGTATTGGCGAAGGATTGAATTGTTGCCAGTTTACCGTCGACAGGCGCTAAGTTAAAACGCTGATCCAGCGCCTGGTTGCTACCACTTATTCCGCCTACACCGTCTTTGCCTGGAGCGACGGGTGAACCTAGGTAGGTTTCCACATAACCAATACGACCATCACCATTGAGGTCCAAATTCGCCAAAGGCGTCCCTTTTATGTAGGTACCGTTATCAATCAGGTCTTGCGTACCACGGGCAAAATAAGCACCCGCTGTAACCGAGTTTTGAATTTGGCCGCCGGTTTCTAAACGGAATGGACCTACGGCGTTATCGACACTGACAGTCGCTTGTAAAAACTTTTGTTTGGCTGGTACAGTTTCAACCCAGGTTTTAGAATCTTCCAATAAACCGACTATGTAAATACCGGCAGTTTTACCGGCAACCTCAAAGGGCTTGCCTAAACCGAATTGCATTTCACCTTTACCAAATGTATCCATGGTGGCTTGCAAATAACCTTGTTCCTGCGTCATATATTTACCGGTTTTAGCGCGGTTGGACTTAGGATCGAGGTTGGCGTAACCACCGATTTGACCCATACCGTAAAGTGGTGATGGTGGGCCTTTAATCACTTCAATATTGTCGTAAGCAGAAAGCACGGTACGCACGTGACCTTGCATTTGCAGCCGCTTCATACCGCGATAATAAAAATCGGCGGAGACGCCGCGTACGTTAATACCGCCCTGCAAACCGTAACGCGTTGTGGTGTAAGTACCCGGTACCAAACGGGTGAGGTCATCCACAGACGATACGCCGTATAAACGTAATTGTTCTTCACTCACAAAGGTAACGGTGCGCGGTGTTTCTAACAGCGGTTTAGCAAAACCAAACGAGGCTCCAGAGGGCTCGCTGGACAAAGTGCGCAGCGGGTCATCAACAACATTTACATCGCTAAGCTCGGTAACTTCAGCGGCTTTCTCGTCTGCTGCTGACGCAGTTGCCGCGTAAAAAAGTGGTAGTGATGCCGCCCCGGAAGCAACGACAACCGCAATTGCATTTCGCAAATTAAATTTGCGCTCAAAGTTGTTAGAATTGTGCATAAATACTCCCCAAATAGTAATGGCAATGGGCGCACTAGGGCTATGGAGCCATATGAACACCTGTCTTCCAGTAAGACGCCGCAAAGAGTCGTACCCCTACCAAAAATATTTTGATGTTGAGATAGGTAACCCTGGGGATTTAGGAAAGGAACTATGGCTACAGAGGAGTAAACGAGGACGGCAAATGAATACACGAGTTAATCCGTTCATCCTGAGCGCTTCGCGCTCAGGATGAACGGGACAAAAAAATTAAGTAACTACTCAGCACATTTTTCATTTTCGTACGTCATCCCCGCGTAGGCGGGGATCCAGATGGCAACCGCTCTGAAGCTATTACAATCTCCGCTTAAGTAAAAACCCCCTATTTACCGCTGGATCCCCGCCTGCGCGGGGATGACGGGCAAAACATGCTGAATAGTTACAAAATTAGAAACGATAAGTTGCGCTTAATTGAGTGCGTCTACCCGGCATGGCTTGCGCTATTACATCGCCAAGGACTTCGCCGGCTCGTGCGCGAAAATAATGCTGATCGCCAATATTGGTTACGTCTAGCTTTAAATCTAACGACTCGTTAGTCCAGAACAGGCCCACATCAAACACCTGACTACTCGGCAGCTCAACCAAACATAATCGACCAGCACAGGTGCTGGATAAATAATTGCTTTTAAGGGTAGCCCCCCAATGTTTATCGAATTGATAAATCGCCGCAATACCCAGTTGAGTTTCCGGATTGCCTTGCTTGCGTTCGTACTCAGCCATATTGTTGGGCAACACAATATTAGCGCGGCCACCGTATAAAAAGGCTTCCGCGGGATAGATGATATTGCCTTCCGCATCCCGAATATCGGTAAAACCTAGCGCTGCGGCATCCACCTGAATTGCACCGCCGGCATTGGGTGAATATTCGGTGGCTTGTTTAAGCCCATACACGCTTAATAATAAATTGGCGCGTGGCGCCCACTTAACTTCGGTTTGCCAACCGCGGGTTGTGGTGGCAGTGGCATAGGCATTAATAACGTTGGGTATATCGGCCTCAGAGACGCCAGCCCGCCCCTGTTCATAGAGCGACGATACAAGGTTTAAGCCACCCTCAAACCAGCTACCTTTAATTCCCGCTTCTTTCAACACGGCTTCACCCACGTGACCATCGTCAATCACATCGTTTAGCAAGGAGTTGTTATTACCATCCAATAAAATGGTTGCGCCTGACACCGTGACATAGGGATGTAAGCCTAAAGCGAATTGGTGAGACAAGCTTAATGACCAACTAGAACCGCCATCCCAAGCTTCAGCACTATCATCCGTGAGGGCATAGGCGCCGGGGCTGGCGGCAGTGCCGGTGTTATACAAATAGCGACCGGCATAGTTAATGTTTTTGGCGTTTGAGCGGTCCTGACGAGCGCCCATTAAAATATTGGTATCGTTAAATACATCGATATCAAGTAAAAAGCCTGCGCCAAACTCCGAAAACTCTGTGCGATAAATACTCCCCCACGGCATGCCGTCGTTGGCAATATCGCTATTGTCGTTGGAGCTAGCAAAGGTGGTATTCGCGGTCATTCCGGCCGTGGCCGAATTCCAATTTAGCGCCGCAGCATCGGTGCGATGATTGCCGTAGTCACCCACAATTCGCAAGCCCTTGGAAACAGTGTCGCGCAGGTTTACTGAAAACGCTTGGTTAACACGCAGCCAAGATGGCAGTGATTCCATCCGATTCGTGAGCGTTAACTTATCCTCCAGGACATAAACATCCTGCACCTGACTAAAGGGTTGGTTCGAACTCTTGTATTGACTCATACCATCATAAAAAAGCTGATTTTTAAGCGTGAAGTCAGGGTCTTCGTCATAAACCCAATCCGCAAAGGCGGTTATGAACTCGGCTTTCAAATCCTTTTCATAAGCTGCTCCACGGCGGGGGTTAAATGGTTTGATGGCTATAGTTCGCGGATCAAGCGCCATGCCAACGGGCACCGCACCGGAAACAGGAATGGGGCCACCCACCCCTTCGGCGCGCAGCAATCCAGTTGGGTCTGCCTCGGGGTGAGCTTGTAAATAGGTATAAAGCGATTGTGGTATGCCCGCAATTTTGGGGAACCGATCAATCGCGAGCGGTGTGCCTGCGGCATTCGTAGGCCAATTAAATACCTGATTTAACGGCTGATTGGAGGTTGTCAATTTTCCGATCACCGGTGAGGCAGTCTGCATCTCCCTATAGCCGATAACGCCATTACCGTTGAGATCCAAATTCACCAAAGGCGAGCCACCGATGTAATTGCCATTACTGACTACGTCTTGTGTCAGCCGACCAATCAAGGCGCCAGACGTGCGCGACTCCTGATAACTAACGCCGGTCTCTAACCGAAAGGGCCCTAGAACATCGTCAAGGCTGGTAGCCGCCTGAAAGACTTTTTGTTTGACCGGTATTGCTTCGGTGTAGGAGTCAGAATCTTCGAGTAAACCATAAACATAGTACCCACCTTCCTCCGCAAATGACTCCAAATCTACGGGACCACCAAATCCAAATGAGAATTCTCGTCGGTTATAGTCGCCCGCAACAAGCTGGGTAAATCCGTGCGCTTCATTGAAATATTGGCCCGTTTTAGAACGGCCAGATTTAGGGACAAAATTGACGTAGCCACCAATTTTACCCATGCCCTGCAGGGGTGAAGCAGGCCCGCCAACCACCTCAATCGAATCCATTGCCGCGAGCACACTTCGACCGTGCCCTTGCAAGGTCAATCGCCGCATGCCGCGAAAATAGGTGTCAGCAGGAACACTGCGAATATCCACCGCGCCCTGCACACCAAAGCGTGTGGTTGTAAATACACCAGGCACAACTCGCAGCAAATCTTCAACGGCGCTTAAATTGAAGGTGTCTATAGCGTCGCTGCTTACTTGAGAGACCGTTCTCGGCGTTTCCATTAAAGTCTTGGTAAATCCAGACACCGAACTACTGCCAGATCCGGCCCACCAAGGTGACTGACTCGTAACATCTACATCGGTCAGTACGGTCAAATCACTCTCAGTATTTTTCGGCGCAGGAGACGGACCTAAGCCGCTGGGAAGCACCGCTTTAGGCTTGCGGGAAATGGCAACGGCTTTGCCACTAATTAAATGCCAATCCATATCCGTACCACTTAACAATTTGTTAAGTGCTGCCTCCACAGTCAGCTTTTCTTTAACTCCAATTGAGCGCTTATTTTGTAAGGCGCTAGGCTCGTACAATAATTGTAGCGAAGCTTGCTGGCACAACTCACGCAGTGCATCGCTAAGTTTGCCGGAAGGAACATTAAAATCGATGAGATCAGTTGCAGAATTTACAGCGTGTTTTGCGCTCGGGTTTAAAGGGACTGCACCCACAGGGGGGTGAGATTGCTCGGCAAGTTCAGTGCCGGACGCATAAGCATGGAATTCACAACAAACGAAAAAAACCGCAAAAACAAACAGAGCATTAATGATTCTGGGAATCGTATTTCTCGAAAAGTACAATTTCGTTTGCTCCGGTTCGAGCGGTACGTATAGGCAAAACTGCTGCAAGTGTATCGACGAAGTCACTCGTATTGCCGCCTGCAAGGAAATTACCGGAGATAGGTCTCTGCGCGAGATAATTGTCACCTAGTACAACTTTAACCTTTGCATATCGATTAACTTCGTCCAGCGCCTTATATAAGGGCGTGCCATCGAATACTAAAAACCCAGTAGACCAACTGGTAACAACATCAGCGTTCACTGTTAGGATTTGGCGACGATGCAACACATTGTCAATCGCCAATTGCTGGCCGGGAACCAAAACCTCACGCCAAGCATCCGCTTGCGCGCTATTGGTCACGGCAACCGAACCTTCCGCCAAAGTGACACTGAGCGCGTGCTGGTCGGGGGCAATATCCACTTCAAAGCGAGTTCCTAGGGCCACTACTTCCGTAGTCCCCTTACTCACAGAAAAGGGACGGGTTTTATCGTGCGCAACTTCAAAGAAAGCTCTACCGGCTTCTAACTCGATCCGACGCGCCTTAGCACTCATAACAACCGTTAATTTGGTACCAACATCTAAATCCACAATCGACCCGTCACTCAGATCAATACGTTGTTTGCTAATGTCGGTGTTGGCGTAATATTCCGTTGGGCTTACATCGAGCATTTGTTCACGCCCAAATGTAAAAAACACCGCCATACCGAAAAGGATTACTGCAGCGGCTGCAAAGCGTCCGCCCTTAAAATTTAACCCGCTCGTGGTGGTCTTCTTCGCACTTGACTCACCTAACGCGCCTGATAAAAGCGCTTGCAGGCGCGGATCTGAATTCAGCTGTTCACTCACCAAACTGGCAGCATCAACCACAGACTTGTACGCCTGCTCATATTCTCTACCACCCGCCAGCCACGCCTTGAACATGTCATGTTCTGCGCTGGTGCAATCAGGAGCATGTAGTCTCGTGTACCACTGGGCGGCTTGGGTAACCATAATGTTGATGGGTCTATTGTCCATATGCACTTATAACGGCTGCAGACTATTTCCCCCTACCTTAACCTTAAAAATGGTATTTGAAAACCAAGTATTTGGTTTTAAGCCGTCTTGGCGGCGCAAATGGCCAAGGCGCGACTAATATGCTTCTCCACCATTTTTACGGATATACCGCTATGCTCGGCTATTTGTGGATAGGTCATATTCCTGAAGCGACTCAGCAAGAATACCTGACGGCATCTCGGCGGCAACTGCTCTATTGTGTCGTAAAGTAAATCTAACTGTTGGCCGGCAGAAACTTCTCGCTCAGGACTGGCGATACCTGATTCAAAATCCAAACCATCGATGTCGCAGTGGTCGGAAACGTGCCGCACCTTATCAGCGCGACCCATATCATTAGCAATGTTAATGGCGATTCTAAAGAGGAGTGATTCTGGTGACTTCACATCATTTGACCCTTCATATTGCATTAAGCGGATATAGGCCTCCTGTGCAACATCTCTAGCATCTTCGCCAACACGCAACCGGCGACGGAGAAAACTCACAAGAGAGCTATGACAACTGCTAACAAGACTATCAATTGACAAACCGTTAGCTGGCTCACTGACAACTGATTCATCATTCATCGCTGAATATACTAATGAGGCTTTCATATAAGTGCCTATTGCCAAAAATTTTGAAATCGATAACTGCCCCATGAACTTTGAAAAGTAAAAGACCACAAGCAGACGGGACTGAAGCTTCACTACTCACTAAGACTTGCTCCCTTAAAAGTGAATGAGCACAATGCGCGCCAACTTTGATGGGGCTCGATATCTGCACCCCGTTAAAGTGGAAAAACAAGCCGGCTAATTGCCTCAAGAAACAGTAAAAAACCAGCAACCCCATGATCTACATAGTGTTTTAAATACAATATCGCTCAACGCAAGATAGAAATTATTTCCAACGTTATGGAACTTTTTAACAGGCTGTTTTTAGACGCATAAAAAATCTGCGCCCCCATTTAAGAATTGAATATTATTTGGTGCAAAAAAACCCCAAAGAACCCCGATGGTGCAAACCCAAACTCAATAACTGTTTTACCCACAAGCGCGCACGCAAAAAAACACCAAGGAAACAAATTCCAAAAAAACAGCTTCGCTATTCCATTGCTTTTCAACGACTTGAGAAGGCCATACACCGATGGAATCGAAACGCCAAAAAAGAATGATCTAACACCCCCAATAAAGACAATGCAGAAATATATGCTTATTGTGGTGCGCAAAAACACTACCCATAAATATGCTGGTGCAGGCCTTCAAAAACTGAAAAAACCGAATAAAACGAAAGAGCGAAAAACCGCTACAAAACGCACCAAACCTGCGCCTTTATGCAGGTGCCGGCAATTATTTAATATACACATGCTTTCATTTACGCATTAGATAAGTACTACTTTTTAACTTATACCTAGAAACCTCAGTCGGGCGCCAAAAAGCGGTGCAATCCATTGGTGTTATTAGCAAATGTCAAAAATGACGGGCAACCTGGTTGGTTGTTCGTGATTTTTAACTTTTGCTAGGCGCGCCAGGGGATTGCGCAGGCTTTGGTGATCCAACTGAGGTTTCTAGGTTTAACCTTTGCTAGGCGCTGCCCGGGAGTTGCGCAGACCCTGGTGATCCAACTGAGGTTTCGAGGCTAAACCGACCATAGTATTCACGCAAAAATTGCACGACAGAAGCCATTAAGCTCAAGACGAAAGCCTGTTATTACGGAAGGGGTAGGGGGCAATGTCATTAAGTTAAGGAAAAAAATAGGGGCGCCGATTGCTGCGCCCGGTGTTGGGCAGGAGGAACCTCCAGGTTCCATAAGGGTTGGGGGGCAGTTCGGGCACGGCAAGCAGCGCCCCTACGACAGCCAAAAATGCTTAACTTAATGCCATGGGATAGGGGGGGGGTAAGCGAAGGGAAAATATTTTGGAGGGGATTTAATAGAAATTCTGGGCGGACCCGCAAGAGCAAACCCAGAATTTTGTACAGGCTTAATTAATCCATTATTCCTGTTTGGCTTTTAAGGCCTTTAACCACTCGCCCGCTTGCGCGCGCGACTCTTCAAACCCAGAGGCTTTCTGCAATGCTTCCATGGCACCGTCGTTGTCCTTCATGCCGTAATTGGCTACTGCCAAACGCATCCATACATCACCGGTCCGCTTAAGGCCGCCTTTTTGTAAGGCTTTGGTTAACATGCCTTTGGAATCCTGCCAGCGCTCATTGTCACCATACATAGCACCAAGCTTGTAATAGTAATCTCCTTTTTCGGACATGCCTGCCAACTGTTTCAACGTTGTTTCTGCTTTAGCAACTTCACGCGCATTGATCCAAGCATCGGAAAGCGAACTCAAGTTCGTTTCATCCGTCGGAATCGTATTTTTAGCCATCGCCGATTCAAGTAAAAGACCTGCTTTGTTGGGTGATTCCAACATCATGTAGATACTAAACAGATTTTTAATTTCTGCCGGCTTCTGCAAAAACCCTTGTCGCTCTGCCAGCGCCAATGCCGCAAGTGATTCAGGCTCTTGTTTGCCTTCATATAACACACTGGATAATTGCCGCCAGTAGTCAGGCTTCTGTGGAAACTTGACGATTAATTGCACCAGTGAATCTGCAGCACCTTTGTAATCCTTGAGTTCATAAGCAATGGCCAATTTCATTTGCAGCCATTGTTCTTTGATCTCTTTAGATTTGGAGATGGCAAGATCAATTTGCGGCAAAGCTTCTGCGTAACGCTTTTTCTCCGATAACGCATTCGCAAGAAAAATATGAGCTTCGGGCGGTACAGCTGCGCAGGCGGTGCTCACATAGGTCTCCAGAGTCTTGATGCCTTCATCAAACTGCTGGGTCACAATGTAAAGCTGCCCAAGGTTGTACCTTAGTTGCTCGCGGTTAGACCGCGGCAGCGAATCCGTTGTTAAGGCCGCCGCAAAAGCTTTCACCGCACTTTTAAAATCTTGCTTTGAACTGTAGGCAAGCCCCAAGTTGTAATTGATTAAGGCCTTTTCGTAAGTGGAACCTTTGTCAGCAATTTTGGACAATTTCTCAATGGCTTCATCGTACTTTTGTTTACCAAGTAGCTCAGTCGCCGTTTGTACTGTTGAGAAAGTATCCTCGCCCATCTCATTACCTTCCTTCTGTTCCTCTTTACCGCAATCCGCAGCGGCAAGAGCAACATAAGGCGAGAGAGTCACTCCAAGAATCAGCAAAATGCTTACGAAATGTTGTCTGAGTTTGATCATGTGTTTCACTCCGCAGGTTTGTTTAAATCGAAATTCCACTTCCTGCGCCCTTTTTGCTCAACAGGCACCCCATCAACCAATTTCGGTTTAAATCTACACTTCTGAGCAGCAATTACTGCAGCCGCTTCGAATATGCCACGGGGTTTAGCGTCAACTGCTTTTGCGCTGCGTACTGAACCATCGGGCCCTACCACAAACTCTATTTGCACCCAACCACTTAACCCTGCACGACGCGCATCGCTTGGGTATGACACAGGTGGACATTGTAGGGGAATAATATCTCCGTCAAACATGGCCTTGGTGCCTCCTAATGCAGCCCCGCCAACATTCGCGCTCAAACTTAAATTTGGAATTTCTAAACCCGTTAAACCTTCTTGCTGTACCGCTGCCGCTACCACTTTCATTTTTGGTGGTGGTGGTGGTGGTGGCGGTGGTGGTGGTGGCTTTTTCCGGGTTAAAGATTCTGGTTCCGAATCGCGTGTTAGGCGCACAAAGTCGATGGTGGGCAAATTGACTTTGGCTTCCATCGCCGCGCGCCCGGCTTTAATAACTGAATACATAAGCCCAAACACAATCAGCGAGATAAATAAGCCCAAAGCAGCAGCAGGGATAACCATGTTTTTGCGAAAATAAACATTCATTGTCGACATAATCTTAACCCCCCTCTCCCGGTAAAGTGGCGATGGACACCTCAGTAATACCGCCCGATTTCACGGCGTCCATCACCTTGGTCAGTACTTGGGTTTGCGATTCACGATCCGCAATAATCACCACCGTATCCTCTGCACGCTCTTGGTGTAACCGTTCAATGGTGGGGCGAACTTCGCGGATATCTACCCGACGCTTGTCCATCCAGATATCACCATTAGGGCGAATCGCAATCAGAATATTGCCTGACTCCTGACTCTCCCCGGTCATCGCAGCTTCCTTGTTCACCGTGATGCCCGCTTCTTTGATAAACGAAGTGGTGATAATGAAAAAGATCAGCAAATTGAGTACGAAGTCGAGCATCGGTGCCAAATCAATTCCCGTTTCATCGCTTTCTTCAGAGTGGCGTTTTAAAATCATTTCACTAACCTCGCTCAGATGCAGCAATTGAAACGCTTTGGATACCGCCTTGACGCACCTGGTCAATAACCTGTACCAAAACCCCTGTTTGTGAACCTTTTTCGGCCACCACTACCACTGAATCATCTGGGCGCTGCGCATGTAGGCGTTCGATGTTCGCCCGTACCGCACGTATATCAACGCCCTTCTTATCAACTAAGATCGTGCCCGCAGCTTCGATCACAATAACGATACTGCCAGCCTCTTTCTTTTCAGTTGCCGCCGATGAGTTGGGGCGACTAACAGTGAGCCCCACCTCTTTGGCAAACACTGCAGTGATAATGAAGAAAATCAGAAGATTGAGCACAAAATCCAGCATGGGCGCTAAATCGATGCCTGTCTCATCCATATTTTCATGTTGTTGTCGTCTTAATCTCATTGCAGAACTCCCAATGTTTTCGCCGATACGCAGCGAAGAAAATTTATCTGCCCTTAATCACTAAACAGTAAAAAGATCTTCAAACGCTCAATAAGCCGTCGAACAGAAAACGTTTAAAAATGAAACTTGTCAGCAAGACGTTCAGTTTCCATGGCAACTTTGCGCTTGAAGTAGTACACGGGGTACAGCCCCGAAATACTCACCGCCAGCCCGGTTAAGGTACACACCATCGCTTCTGAAACCCCAGTGGCCATTGAGCGGGCATCTGCCGAGCCCAAGGCTGCCATGGAATCAAACACCGCGAGCATGCCCAGAACCGTCCCCACCAAGCCCAACAAGGGGGCCATGGGAACTAGCACTCTCAACATCAGCAACTTGCTACTCATTCCAGCATTGAGGCGCGAGATCATCGCAGCGCGGATCTGGCGTGAAGCCCAACTCATTTTGTTTCCGCGTTTTTTCCAATCCGCAAGAGAGGCCGCTACGTCGTGAGGAAGAACCATTTTGAAATACCAGATGCGCTCGAGCACAATCGTAAACAACAACACGCAAGCTCCAAATATCCAAACAACAACGGGCCCGCCTAAATGGCGCATGGCAGTTAGTGCTTCCAAGGGCGACATTAGGATCTCAAGCATGAGCTTTAGCCTCCATTTTCTCCAAACGCTCGGCCAGCAAGCCAGCACTCTGCTCGTCTAGCACTTGCACAATGGATTTAGAGATAGAAACCAACCAAGCATTCATGAAGAGCAGTGGAATTGCGATGGCAAGACCCAGTACGGTTGCAATCATCGCCTGCGAAATACCCGCGGCCATCAGTTTGGGATCACTGGAACCGGATTCGGTAATACTTTGGAAGGTTAAGATCATCCCGATTACCGTTCCCACTAGGCCTAGCAAGGGGCCAGCGGCAACCGCCAACTTGAGGAAAGACTGGTAACGCTCCAACTTCGGCACTTCTTTAAGCACCGCTTCAGAGATACGCAGCTCAACAACTTCGGCTGATTGCTCCAGCTTCTCGGTATCGGCGCCTTTGAATGTCGCCAGCACGCGCCCAAGTGGGTTATTAGTCTGAGGATCTGTAATGAAGTTGAGTTGTTCACGCACTTTGAAACGTACACCAGCCAGGTAGAACAGCTGGAATACACCTAGTATGAAACCGATAATACCCACCAAGATAATGACGTAACCCACCGTTTCACCCATGTGGATACGTTCCATGAAGGTAGGCTTTTGCGCATATATAGTGAGCAAGTTGCCACGCGTTGGATCGACCAACCCATTCACATAACCAGGCTCTGCTTTAGCGAGAAAGTCTGCTTTGTTTTGAAAGGTGGTGCCAGGCTGCCGCGCCATGACTGCCAATTTTTCTTGGCTGGGCAAATAGCTCATGTACATATTTTCGTAGGTAGAACTAAACGGCCCAATGCGCGTCACCATGGTTTCCAATGGCTTACCATCAGCCAGAATGATGGTGGATTTGTATTTTGCCACCTTGCCGGTTTCAGTCATTTCACGTTGCAACTCAAACCAAAAACGCTCTAGATCGCTAATGGATGGCAGCGCTTTTGACTGCGCCAAATCCGATGCAAATTTCACGCGTCCGGGATACTGGGCGCTGATCATGGATGCGTTGACTACCGATGAAAAATCGTTAGCAACCTGACGCACCACACCAAACATTTCACCCAAATTGCCTGCGCGAGCATCCAACTGGGTTTGCATTTCAGTGAGCGCTTTTTCGTTCGCATCAAACGCCGCCGTTAATGCCGCGCTGCGATTTTGCTGTTCCTTTAACTCGGCGCGCGCCGTGTTAATGAGTTCGGCTTGTTTATCGCGTTCGGCCACAAATTTGGCTTCGCGCGCGGCGTTTGCCTTACCCTCTGCAGTGCGAATGGTGCGCGTTTGCTCCAGTAATTCGTCCAAGCTGGCGGCGGCCAACAAAGAGGTGGAACCCAGCCCAAACGTCGCCGTTATCACGCCGGCTAATATTAATTTAGACATGTTTAGTTTAGAAAAGTATGAACGCTTCATTACTTAACCTCCAGCGGGGTATGAATTGCCACTTCAATAAAGTCGGGTGCCATTTGTTTTTTGGCAATCTTTAAGCCTTTTTCCATGGAAGCTTGGTAGCTATTGTCGATGACCCATTTTTTGGTCTCAGCATTCCAATAGCCGGTTTCTTTCGCATCCAAGGTTTGGTACATCAACGACACGCGACCGGTACGTAAAAAGTCCACGGTTTTGTCATCCACTTTGCCTTGGTAAACCTCGATGGTGCGACCGTATTCCACTTCAATTTGATAAGCTTCTACCAAGCGACGATATTTCTCCGACGTAGATACATCGGCGCGCGCCATCATGCCTTGCAGTGAAGCAATACGGTTGGTGCGCTCGGTGGGCAAAAACGGAATATCGAGACCGACAAAGCTGGACAATGCCGCGAGCATTCTATCCATGAGCGGAAGCACTTCACGCGAAGTGGTTTCAATGATAGACAGTTGATTTGTCATGTCTGCAATTTGTTCTTTTTGCGATTTAACCTGCTGTTCAATTTGGTCGCTGTAGCCTTTTAAACTTTGCGCTTCAGCAATCATTTGGCGATAGCTTCCAACCGACTTGCTCGCGTCATCATCGAGCTGCACGACTTTTTTCTGCGAATCAATCGCCGCCACCTCAGTTTTAGTCTGCTCACTCACAGTAGCATTTACGGTTGCCGAGTCGGCTGCCAAAGACCCTTGGGCCGTCATCAGCATCCAACTGGCGCATGCCGTACTCAACATAGTACGAATGAAAAATTTAGGTTTTGGGCTCATATCTCATTTTTCCTCAATTCAATGGCAACGAATTCATAACTCTAAAGACTGGTCACATAAATATTGATTGGTCTTTCGTACTCGC
The DNA here is from genome assembly GCA_945882995.1 of Thalassocella blandensis. Taxonomy (GTDB): domain Bacteria; phylum Pseudomonadota; class Gammaproteobacteria; order Pseudomonadales; family Cellvibrionaceae; genus CAMCXE01. Next base: position 28,154 of record CAMCXE010000020.1, read on the forward strand.
AAGATTCACATAGCTCCTGAGCTTTCGAGAAAATCTCGCCAACAACAGAAATTGGACTACATACTTTTAGACGTGAGCAAATTTTTCTACCCTACGCTCACACCTTCCAAGAATTACAATTTTTGCGCCGTTCCCTGATATTAAACATCCGTTTTGCATAATATTTTTCGCCTTCAGTGCAGCTCGCCAAAGCCTTCTGGCGCTTTGCGATGCTTGCTTGCCGCTTCATAAGCCGCCGCAATTTTTAATAACATAGGCTCACTAAAAGGCCTTCCGAGAAAATCGATATTGACCGGCAATTGCGCTTTAACAGGCCCAACCAGAAGCGTGTCTTTGGGCGATTTGGGGTCGGGAATACGGTCATAGACTTCGGTGGTAAAACCGGCCGGAACTGAAATTGCCGGGAAGCCGTTGGCACCCAATAAAGTCCAGGCTAAAGGCGAGCGACCATTGACACTCGGCTCCGTGGGAGCGCCCAATTTAGGCGCGGGAACGTTACCCGTGGGGTAAGTCACCGCCTGCAAATTTTGTTGCGCCATGCACTGCAAAACGATTTGTTGTAACGCAAACCGGGTTTGCATGCGGTTGCTCATATCCAAAGTTTTATCGTCAAACTTGGTTTGCAAGGAAGCTTTTTTGTCAGAGAAACCCGAGCCTGGGCGAACATCGGTAAAGAATCGGGATTTTTTGATTAAGTCTTCCGTGCTTTTGATGTTGGCATCGCCGCGCGCTTTGAGATAAGCATCCAGCACATAACGGCCCTCACCTTTGGAAGGTTCACTGCCTAAGCTGCGAATGCTGATTCCCGCCGGAAAGGGAGCCGAGCCATCCGCCATGGCTAACAAGAGTGGAATATGGTCTGCCGTGGGCTTGCCTTTGGCATCCACCGGAAATTGGTTTGGGAACTGACTGGTGAGCGCCGAATTGTGAGCAACTGGCGCGTAAAGTTGCACACAGCCCTGGAACAGTGCACCCCCAGGGCCTGGATCAACAATGGTAGCGCCCAACTTTTTAAGCACACCCACCTCGCGTTCTACGATGGCGATGCTCTCTTCATCAGCCTTGCTGAAGAGCTCGCGATTCATAAACTCGCGCATTACACCAATGCGCACGCCTTCTAAGCTTCGTTCCGCTGTAAATGTCTGGTATTTCTGCGTAGGTAAGCGATCTACCGCAAAGGCTGTCAGCTCATCTTTAGGGTCATATCCGGCGATAATATCCAGAATTTTGGCCACATCCTGCACGTTTCGGCACAAGGGCCCCACCCGATCATTAAGTGCCGATGCACGAATCATTCCCGCGCGGCTTACCAACTCTTGCGTGGGCGCAAAGCCCACCACATTGTTGTTTTTGGCCGGGTTGCGCACCGATGGCCCAGACTCTTCACCAATCGCACAAGTCACCAAGTTGGCCGCCACGGCAGACGCCGAACCACCGCTAGACCGGCCAGGGCTGCGCTCGGTATCGTAGGGGTTACAAAACACACCACCAAAACTGCTGCGATCACCGCCCGCGTATTCACCCATATTGGCTTTGGCCAAGGAAATCGCACCGGCGGCTTCCAGTTTGGTTACAAAGGTAGAATCCGTTGGCGGGCGATCATTGGCGTAAGGTGCATCGGCGCCAGAGGTGGTGCGCATAGTGCGGGTATCAAACTGGTCTTTTATGGCGAGGATCATGCCGTGCATAGGCCCCACCAACTTGCCCGTTTTGGCCAGTTGCTTGTCTTGCAAGGCGGCAACTTCAAGAGCATCTAATAACGAAGGATCATTGTCTGCCAAGTCGGTCATGGAGCGGGCCTTGCGGGCATCGAAACCCCAAGTAACGCGCGAGGGCGGGCGTAAATTCAACGTAGAAAGCGCATTGATTTGGCCAGCATTGGCAATGGTGGTTACTGGCCCCAGCACGCCCTCGGGCTGATTAACGCACTGGCCGTTGTAGGCTTTAATGCGCTCCAAATAGAGGTTAACCAACTCAACCGTGGTGATCTGCTTTTTCAGCAAAGCCTTCTGAATGTGTTCAAGCGTTGCCTCCTCCACCTTAAAGCTGGGTTTAGCCGCTTGAGCGTTTAGCGCCATAGGCAATAGAAGACTGATCGCAACCGACGCTGTGGATAAGCGTTTAGGGTTAAAAACAACGCCAAACAATTTCATAT
>CAMCXE010000021.1 GCA_945882995.1 Thalassocella blandensis
GAATTTTCGCGCCGTTTAGTGCGCGAAACCGAACTGACGGCCAATGATTTTATTTACCCCATGTTTGTCATCGAAGGCCAAAATACCCGTGAGCCTATCGCCTCTATGCCGGGCATTGACCGCGTGACGCTGGATGAGCTGGAGCGCGAGGTCGAAACGCTTTTGGCCTTGGGTGTGCCCGACATTGCGCTGTTTCCTAAAATCGATAGCCAATTTAAAAGCCTTGATGGCGCGCAGGCTTGGAACCCCGAAGGTTTGGTGCCACGGGTGGTACGCCACCTTAAACAGTGCTACCCCGAAATGGGCATTATTTGCGACGGCGCTTTAGACCCTTACACCACCCATGGTCAAGACGGCATTATTGATGCGACGGGCTATGTGTTAAACGATGTGACAGTTGAAGCCCTGCGTCACCAAGCGCGTATTTGCGCTGAGGCGGGCGCGGATGTGATTGCGCCATCGGACATGATGGACGGCCGGGTGGGGGCCATCCGCAGCGAATTGGACCAACACAATTTCATTAACACCCAAATCATGGCCTATTCCGCAAAATATGCTTCCAGCTATTACGGGCCATTTCGCGATGCGGTGGGCTCGGCAGGCAATTTGGGCAAAAGCAATAAATTCAATTACCAAATGGACCCCGCCAACAGCGACGAAGCCCTGCAAGAAATTGCCCTAGATTTACAAGAAGGCGCCGACATGGTGATGGTAAAACCCGCCATGCCCTATTTGGATATTCTGCGCCGCGTAAAAGAAACCTTTGGCGTACCCACCTTTGCCTACCAAGTGAGCGGCGAATATTCCATGCATAAATTGGCGATACAACACGGTTATTTAGCGGAAGCGGTGATGCTGGAGTCGTTAATCTGCATCAAACGCGCCGGCGCCAATGGCATTTTGACGTATTTCGCCAAAGAGGCCGCGCAGGCGTTGAAGGCGGGCGGCTAACATATATGGACCATGACCAACCGCCCTCAGCCGCGGCCGCATTTGCGGAACAAAATGCCAAGCGCGAGGCGCGTCTGTCAGCTTGGTTGCGAGGGTGTTTTTACTTGTTGGCGCTGCTTTTCGTGGCTGTTTTTGTTACATACCTAGTGTTTGATGCGCCGGGGCGTTTTTTAGTTAGATTAGGATTGATTGCTTTGAAAATATTGGCGGCAATGCATTAAGCCCTGCTTGTAACCTAGAAACCTTACTAGGCGCACTATTTTTTTATTCAACATGTCCTTCAAGTTCGCAAATGGATTGTGCGTAGCGGGCTCTATGGCTTGGGCCTCCTGCGCCGCTCTCCCTCCTGCATCCATGCGATTCTGCATTGCTCTACTTCGCCACATCCGTGCGTGTGGCTCCTGTCCATTGCCCCCTCAAATCGCCTCTCCGGTCGGCCAAAAAACGGGCAGGTCCTGCTTCGGCAGGATCGTGGTTTTAGAATAAGTAAGCATTAAGGCAAGAGGAAGATCCTTAACTAAATGCAACTAATCAGTACATTTTTCATTTTCTTACGTCATCCCCGCGTAGGCGGGGATCCAGATGGCTACCGCTCTAAAGCTATTACGATCTTCACTTAAGTAAAAACTGCCTATTTGCCGCTGGATCCCCGCCTGCGCGGGGATGACGGGGAAACATGCTGAATAGTTACAAACTTTCAACCTAGAAACAAGGGGTCTGGGTGAGTGGACTTGCCATCCCAAATTAGACCCAAATGGCCGCGCCTCGGGGCATCGCCGGAAACTCCACAACGGCTTCTCACTATGATTATCCGTGAATCGAAGCCCCAGCAGCTGGCTAAGCCTTACCGTGTTCAGCATTTGCATCCCCCATCTTTTACCGGTTTAGCTTCGTGCGCAGGGTGTCACTGCCACAGAAAAAGCGCGAAGCGGCCCTGCCACCAAAGCAGGGCAGGGTAGGCGCAGAGCCAAATCCAGAAAAACCGGTTCAGCCCGAAGAGGCACGCGTTGGCAAGGTGAAAGCTCGCGGCAATGAACAGGGCAAAAATTAAGCTGGTGCGATTAAGCAAGGCCAGGGGAAACAGCAACTCAAATCCAAACACTGCCCAAGCCATGGCGCGCATCAGTGCGGGGTGATCGGCCCAGCGCCGCGTGGCTTCACTGACTGGGTAGGCCGTGAAGGCAAAAACATCCACCAGCGCCTGCCCGCTGCGCCATTCCGCGTTGAGTAGCTTCACCCAGCCGGACTGAAAATAGGAAATGGTGAGCTGAATGGCGAGATAGCCAAGAGCAACTGCCCGCCATTTTTCGGTGGGCGCCAGGCGCGCGGCGCAGAGGCACGCAGTAATTAGCAGGGTCATTAAATCGCTGCCCCCATTGTATGGACCTTGGAACCGCCAAATGCTCCAGCCACCAATTATTACCAGTGCGCTTAATGCCCAAGGCGTGTGCCAGCCCGCTAGTAAAAGCCCGGCAGCCAACATGCGCGAACCAAACAGCCAGCGTTCGTCTGAACGTGCTCGTGAATGTTCAGCGCCCTGCTGTAACAAGGCGCAGGCTAATAAGACTTCGCTCAAGCGCAGTGTGGCGTCCAAGCTTAGCAAGCGGCAAGCTCTAGGCGTATGTTGATCGGGTTAGCTAAATAAGCGAGGCTGCGGGTTACGCCGGTTGCGCTTCGCTCGACAATTAACACGCGGAAACTCAGCCGGGCTTCCCCTTCCGGCACGGCGATTTCGCCCTTGGCTATGGCCCATAAGAGCCGTGCAAAAATTTCATCCACGAGTAGCTGGGATGACTCTTCGAGCAGGCGCTCTGCGCAGCAGGTCATAAACAGATATTCGTTCCACTGTGGGTTGTAAAACAGACGCCGCAGGCCCGTAAGCCAATGCACGGCTTGAGGGCGTGGCCGAAATTCATGCCAAAGTGACGGTTGTTCACCAAAGCCATATTCTAGGCGCGGCGAGGGGCCAATACGGTTAAAAAACCGCCAAGACGGAAACAGCACGGGCAGAATGAGTTTGATCACTTGGGAGTATCTATTGCGCAATGAATTTAAGAGCTGAAAGTATAGGCGGGCTGCGGGGTGTTCGCGCCTGAGAGTTCGGCAAATTTCCTTAACTTCCTACGAATATAAACAGGTTTAGCGTTTTAAGCCGGCGTGATTCGATGGCTTCAACCGTAACACCCAATAGTCCCTTGAACTGTTATTGCGCCACAATTACCAAGCATGCCTCCAAGTATAATTCGCCGCCATCCGTTTGTAGGAATCAGGTAGCCCCCGTGTTCAGCCTTCTTGTTTTTCATCTTAAATTCGGCGAGTTTGCTGATACCTTATTGGCCACGGTAGAACCCCATTAGGGCCAGCGTTCAGGGTTTTCAGCGGTGTTGTATAACGAAAAAACCCAGCAATTACGCTGGGTTTAAGGGCTTTCTTGTTGCTGGTTGGATCTCTATTTGGTGGGGCGGGGGGATTTGAATTCTGCATTTAGTACATTGATTAATATATTAATTAGGTAGCCTGTATTTCTTAAGGAATGTCAATTTTAGCGGGTGGGGAGGGCGCTGGGCATTCGAAGTCTTTATGGTCGAACATAAACCAATTTTCAGGGGCCCTACCCCCCCCGTTTTGACGACTATTCAAATCCCAAATCGCCTCCTGAATCCTACCCTGATGCGCAGACGTAGCCCTGTTGGTAAAAACACTCGCACTTAAAACGGGGGCATTCGGCGGCTGGCTATCAAAACTAACCGGTAAAGCAGCGCTTAATACTGGGTATCGCCTCATCGAATCACAAAGTGGACTTGCATGGTTACAGCTTGTATTAAAGAATGCTTTAATACCCCGTCGCGCTATTAAAGAAGGTTTTAAATGAATCGGACTACAGGTAGCTACGCTTTAATAACCACTGCGGACGAAACAGTGCGAGCTTTTGTGCCTCTTGCGTTGCCACCGGCTAATCCGGCTTTGTCATTCGCCGATTACATGCCACTCAATCGTCAAGCTGAATTAGCCCTAGCACGTTTGGCTGGAGTTGCTGGCTTAGTGCCATCTGTCGACTGGCTGCTTTACAGTGCGATCCGCAAGGAAGCTCTGTTGACGTCTCAAATCGAAGGTACCCAAGCAACCTTGACGGACTTATTCGAGGAGGAGGCGGGGTTTAACGTCAGCAACACCGATGACGTAGAAGAAGTATCTAACTACCTTCGGTCCTTCCGTTGGGTGCAGAGTCAATTACGGGATCCCAGCGGTCTGCCCATCAGTGTGCGCTTGCTCTGCGAAGCCCATCGTCTCCTACTCAAGGGTGCCCGAGGCGCCAACAAACAACCCGGGGAATTACGTCGCTCGCAAAACTGGATTGGGGGCACGCGGCCGGGTAATGCTGTTTTTGTGCCCGCGCCCCCCGAACGTGTCGCTGAACTGCTGGCCGACGTTGAGGCGTTCATCCATGAGGGGGCGACCGAATTGCCGCCGTTGGTCAAGGTGGCGCTAATCCACGCACAGTTTGAAACCATTCACCCATTTTTGGATGGCAATGGACGTATTGGCCGACTCCTCATTTCGGCCTTGTTCGAGCACTGGCAATTGCTGGCGGAGCCTTTACTGTACCTCAGCGGTTATCTCAAGCAGAACCAGTCAGCATACTACCGCAGGCTTTCAGCCATCCGCAGCGAGGGGGATTGGGAGTCGTGGATATCATTTTTTCTAGAAGGCGTGGCTATGGCCGCTGCGGATGCAGAGCAAAATATTATCGCGGTGGCCAGTCTCATCGCCTCGGACCGAAGGCGGTTACTGCAATCTTCTAAGGCGGGGCAGGCCAGTTACCGTCTGTTCGAAATGCTGCCCATGATGCCTCGATTTACTGTGGATGCGGTCCGGCAGCAGCTGGACACCAGCTTCCCCACCGCCAATGCGGCGGTGAAGTTGTTAGCGGGTTTAGGGATAGTGACAGAGATGACTGGGCAGAAAAAGAATCGTAGCTATGGCTATCAGGCCTACATCGAATTGCTGACACGCGAATTCCACTAGGGTGTTGTTGCTGTGAGGGGGGGCTGCAGGCGGTGCTATGAGTCTTGAACAATGAGAATTCTGCTGTTTAGCCTATCTTAAGCGGTGTAGCGGGTCCTGGCGCCCATGTCATGATAACGATCCTGGAAACTGAAATTTTTTTTGCCACTGTGCAGCCGAGGAGCTGAGCGTGAGTCATTCATCGTCTGGCTGGTACAAAACCCATCGCTGGTGACCTTATCCACGGCTCCGGCGTATTGCGAAAAGTGCGCAGGTCACGCTCTGGCATGGGCAAACGGGGTGGCGCCAGAATAATTTATTTCAACCTGCTGGAGGACGGTTATATTTGGCTGGTAATCGTTTATACGAAGGCTAAATACGATAATTTACCAACAGAACTTTTGGTTAAACTGAAAGAGGCGATTCGTGATGACTAAAAAATTAGAGCTGTTTCAAGCCGATTTGCTGGAGTCGGTTCGTCAAATGAAAGCTGGAAGCCATGCGCGTATCCGCAATGTTAAGGTTTCCGCCGCTTCTGAGGCTAGGGCAAAAATGGGTGTTTCACAGGCTGTTTTCGCAGCAATGCTTGGTATAAGTAGGCGTACGCTGCAAGAGTGGGAGCAGGGGCGCCGAGAGCCTTCTGGTGCTGCAAAAATTTTAATCAAAGAGGCTTTCAAGCACCCTGGAGTTTTAAGGGACATTGCCGCCCAGTAAAATCATTGAGCGACACCGGGGCTAGAGTCCCACTGAGCCAACAAGTCAAACAAGTGCTCGCATATAAAAAGAAGCGGAAAAAATGGTCGTCAAACGTTAAAATCGCACCCAACCGGTTATTCCGACCCTGAATATGCCGTGCTCCGAGCAATTCGGGCCAGCTACAGAGTTTTTTAAATCGAAGTGTGCCGGAGGCTTGGCGCAATGAAAGACTTTCCGGCATTTCCAAATAACTGGCGCAGACGAAACACTGAACTCCACAAAGAAAGCCTGAGATGACAACTAAGAAAATCACCCCCAGCTGGAGCGATGTTAAAACCAAACTGTCCGACTTGGACCACACTGACCTGACCAGATTGTTGCAAGACCTTTATGCGGCAAGCAAGGATAACCAGGTATTTCTGCACTCCCGCTTTGCCCTCGGCGGGGATATGCTAAAGCCGTACAAGGCCACCATTGATCGTTGGCTCTGGCCGAATGTATTCGGGAAAGAAGATTTCTCCGTATCCAGGGCCAAAAAAGCAATCTCCGACTATAAAAAGGCCATGGGTCAGGCGGAAGGTTTGGCCGAACTGATGGTGTTTTATTGCGAGCGCGCGGCCGGTTTCTGTAATGATTTTGGCGTGCAGGATGATGGTTACTTTGATGCATTGGTGCGCATGTTTGCACAGGCGCTGAAAGCGATCGACGGCCTACCTCAAGGGGCGCGTCCGGAACGTCCGCAGCGCCTGGAGGAGGTTCGACACGTCAGCGAAAATTTTGGCTACGGTGTCAGCGACGCAATGGGTTATTTACTTGCTGAGTATGGAGTTGATGACTGACCCGCTTGTTACTGCAAACCTCCAGACCGAAAACGCCCGCCTGATCGCGTTGCTGGAGGCTCACGGCATAGAGTGGCGCTTACCTCTGCCGGTCGTTGCCTTAGCTCAAGAGGTGGAACCTTCCAGATTTTCCACCGCTGAAAAGGTGGCGCTGTTCCGGCGACTGTTTCGGGGGCGCACCGATGTGTACCCGATACGCTGGGAGAGCAAGTCCTCAGGCAAGTCGGGCTACACGCCGGCCTGCGCCAACGAGTGGCGCCCCGGGGTCTGTGAAAAGCCCCGTATCAAATGTGGCGATTGCAACAACCGCCTGCTAAAGCCGCTGTCCGATGCCGTGATCTATGACCATTTGGCTGGCGAGCACATAGTGGGCGTCTATCCGCTGCAGGAAGATGACACCTGCTATTTTCTGGCGGTCGACTTTGACGAGGCCGATTGGCGCGACGACGCCCGCGCTTTCATCCAGTCGTGTGAAGAACTGAGTGTGCCAGCCGCACTTGAAATTTCAAGATCTGGCAAAGGTGCTCACGCGTGGGTGTTCTTTTCCAACCGCGTTTCAGCCCGCGATGTCCGGCGCTTGGGCACAGCCATCATCAGCCATACCTGCGCGCGCACACGTCAACTGAAGCTGAAGTCCTACGATCGGTTGTTTCCGAACCAGGACACAATGCCCAAAGGCGGCTTCGGAAATCTGATCGCCCTGCCGCTGCAGAAGTGGCCGCGCGAAAGGGGCTGCAGCGTATTCGCCGATGCCGATCTAAGACCACACCTTGATCAGTGGGCATTCCTGGCGTCCGTTCAGCAAATGGCTGCTCAGGACATCGAGCCAACAATTTTGCGGGCCATAGGTGGTGTCCATCCTCTGGACATCACATTCATTGATGAGGAGGACTTGGCTACACCCTGGAAGCGCCAGGGCACCTCGACGCAGAAGCTGAGCGGGTCTATGCCAAAGTCGCTGACGGTAACGCTGGGCAATCTGGTCTACTTTGAGAAAGCGAATTTGCCTCAGGCACTGGCTAACCGCTTGATCCGTCTGGCCGCATTTCAGAACCCCGAGTTCTACAAAGCACAGGCCATGCGCATGTCTGTGTGGGACAAACCCCGCGTCATTGGCAACGCCGAGAACTATCCCCAGCACATTGCCTTGCCGCGCGGGTGCTTCGATGCCGCGCTGGACGTACTCCGGGAAAATGGCATTGCTTGTGAGCTGCGTGATGAGCGTTTTGGCGGTGAACCGATTGATGTGGGCTTCGCCGGCGTTTTGAGGCTGGACCAAGAGGCTGCGGTTTCAGGCATGCTGAATTATGACGCCGGTGTGCTGTGCGCTCCTACGGCCTTTGGCAAAACGGTTACCGCTGCTGCAATTATCGCGCACCGAGGCGTAAATACCTTGGTGCTGGTGCATCGAACTGAATTGCTCAAACAATGGCAAGAACGCCTTCAAACGTTCCTGGGCGTTGGCAAAGGGGTGGTCGGCACCATCGGGGGCGGTAAATCCAAGCTCACCGGCAAAATCGATATCGCTGTCATGCAGTCCCTATCCCGTCAGGGCGACGTCAACTCCTTGGTGGAAAGCTACGGCCAGGTCATCGTGGACGAGTGCCACCACGTTGGCGCCGTGTCCGTTGACGCCATACTGAAGCGTACCAAGGCCAAATACGTGCTCGGCCTGACGGCAACGCCAATCCGCCGTGATGGTCAGCAACCCATCATTTTTATGCAGTGCGGACCGATCCGGTACACGGCGGCCAAGCCGGCCAGCGCGCCTCAGGATTTGGAGGTGGTCCCGCATTCATGCCTCACGCGGATTGATCTGCCTATGGATGCGGGCATCCAAGACGTGTTTCGGCATCTCGCCAACGATCGGGCGCGTACCGAGGCCATTGCGGTTGAGGTGCGTGATGCCGTGGGGCAGGGACGCAAGGTGCTGGTCCTGACCGAACGCACGGAACATCTGGATGCGATCAAAGTGGCACTCGATGGGTTGGAACCGGTGCCTTTTGTTTTGCACGGTCGAATGTCCAAAAAACAGCGAGCGGCGCTGGTCTCTGACCTGGATGCACTGCCACCCGCCGCGCCGCGGGTTCTTCTTTCCACCGGCAAGCTGGTTGGTGAGGGCTTCGATCATCCGCCACTCGACACCTTGGTGTTGGCCATGCCCATTTCCTGGAAGGGTACGCTACAGCAGTACGCCGGGCGCTTGCACCGGGAGCACGCGAGTAAGACCGATGTGCGCATCATCGACTTCGTGGACACCGGGCACCCAGCTTTGCTAAGGATGTGGGGCAAACGGCAGCGCGGATATCGGGCAATGGGTTACAGGATCAGGTCCACCTGATAGTCAAGAGCCCGCTGCGGGTGACGTGAAGAACACTTTCATTGCCAGGCTTTGTTTTAGGGAAAGTTTGACAGACGTTGCACTTATTAAACCTAGCAACCTCAGTTGGGCGCCAAAAAGCTGTGTAATCCATTGGTGTGATTAGTGAAAGTTAAATTTAGCGGGCAACCTGGTTGGTTGTTCGCCAAATTTAACTTTTGCTAGGCGCGCCAAGGGGTTGCGCCGCCTTTGGTGATCCAACTGAGGTTTCTAGGTTGAAAGCTGGGGCTAACCTAAGTGCAGCGCTTGGCCCAATATGGCGGCTACTATCCAGCTTGTTCATTGTCGCAGGCTAGGGTTGTTGAGCGCTCACGGAGGCGTGCGCGGTGTGCCTAGCGAGCACTCAGCCGCAACAAAAAACCGTAAAGCAACTTTACTGTACCAAGAATTTACACATCCACCAAAATCGTGCAAAATCGCCTCCATTCAACATGGGGGGTGCGCCGGTGGCCGTGGAAAAACATGAAGTTATACTCAGGTTACGGGCCATAGAACTCCTTGCCTACTGGGAGGGGCGGCTAGTCACCAACAAGCTCGTCGCATGGTTCGGCGTCAGTCGCCAGCAAGCATCTGCCGATATCAAACGGTATTTGCAAAACCATAACCCTAACGCCCTCATACACGACCCCAGCGTAAAGGCCTATGTGCCAGCGCCAAGTTTTCAGCCCGTTCTAACCACAGGCCACATCAACGAATATATGGATTTAGTCTCGGGTTTGGCCTTCGAGTATACGACCGTAACCTTGGATACCGACGTAAACATTGCCGCCGTGCAATTGCCTGACCGCGCCGTGCGCCCCGAAGTTGTCCGCGAAATCATTCGCGCCAGCCGCAACCGCAGCAGCGTTAAAATTCTCTACGCGTCTATGAATAACCCGGCGCTGCATGAACGCATTATCTCCCCCCACACATTGGTCTACACCGGTTTCCGCTGGCACGTGCGTGCCTATTGCCATGCGCGCAGCGCGTTTCGTGATTTTATTTTGTCGCGTATCGACCGCACCCCTCAACCCGCCAAGGCACAAGCCCCAGTATCGGAAGACGACAAAGACTGGCACAGCATGCTCACCCTAACGTTAATCCCCAATGTTGGCTTGAGCGAAGCCCAAAAAACCCTAGTGGAGAAGGATTACGGCATGGGTGATGGGCGTCTGCAGATCGCGGTGCGCAAGGCGCTGGCGCATTACACGCTGCAGCGCTACCAAGCGGCCATCACTGCCGAAGATGCCGCCAATGTTGCTCAGTTCCCCCTACAACTCCAAGCGGCCGACCGCACAAAGCTCAGCCCTTACCTATTTGGAGGCGTTAGCCATGGCTGAGTTTTCCTACAAAGGCGACCTCAGTGGCGGTTCGCTGCTGGTACGCGAGAGCCGCATTATTGCCGACCTCCTGCTTAACAATGCTTCTGCGCAACACTGGGCGCAGGCCATACAGGTGGACAACCTATTACAAAAGCGCAGCCCTGCCACCGCTAAGCGCTACGCGCACACCATTCGTAAACGTTTGGCGCTTTTAGGGCCCGACTATTGGCGCGTGCTGCGCGATGGTGACGACGAACTCGCCACCCAAGTGGCCTTTTACGCCACGCTCGAACGCAACCGCCTGCTGGTGCACTTTATCGAAACTCAAGTTCGCGATGCCTACGTTACCCAGGCCAAGCAATTGCAGCCCTACCAATGGTTGGAATTTCTGGAAGAGTCGGCGCAGCTGGACCCTGCCATTGCCACTTGGCAAATCGCCACCAAAAAAAAGATGGGCCAAGCCGTATTCCGTATGCTGGCGGAAGCCGGCTATTTACAGCGTTCGCGCCACCTTACATTGCAGCATGTACAGCTGCGCCCAGAGCTTAAAACCCTGCTGGACAACAACGACAAAAAACGCCTCAAAAAATGTATGGAAGTTTCGTTAAAAGCGAATTGAAACAGCACCCAGGTGCAAGGCTTGAAAATGTATCCACAACTCAGTGAACGGCTCAACCAAATACCCGAAAAAATCCTTTCCGCCGGCTTTTTAGACAGCCAGCGGCTCGGTGGCGAAATCGGTTTTTGGATATTCGATTACCAACCAGCGGCAGAGCTAGAAGTGCGCAACTACATCCACTTTCTGGAAGGCCTGCTTAAAACCAAACACAGCCAACTAAAAGTGGTGCACATCAACCTACTGCAGGCCGTTGTGAATTACCTGAATGATCGTGGCTTTGTTGACAAAGCAATTGCCCTGCAACAACAAAAAGGCGACGACGCCTTATTGAAAGCGCTTGCTGGCCCCCTGCATATGGACAAATTCGCGCCATACCTTATGGAGTCAACACAAGCCGCATCCAAAGATATTGTATTCATTTCTGGCGTTGGCTCCGTATGGCCACTGCTACGCGCCCACAACTTACTGAACAGTCTTCACGCATTGCTGGGGCAAATACCCATGGTGCTTTTTTACCCCGGCCATTACGACGGCCAGATGATGAGCCTATTCGGCAAAATACCCAGCGACAACTACTACCGCGCCTTCAAATTGGTGCCTTAAATAACTTAGGGAAGAGCCCCATGACCATAAAAAACCTGTTTTTAAAACCGCTAGACCGCGCCATTAACGGTGTAGTCAAAGCCGACCAAAATGACGAAGCCACCGTCTACCAAGAGCTCGACGAATACGTAGTCACCAATGAGCTGGAAAAACACTTTCGAGCCTTTTTCGACTCCTACAGCACCGACCTCAACGACCCCAGCATTGCCAACCGTGTGGGGGTATGGATTTCAGGCTTTTTTGGCTCCGGTAAATCGCATTTTTTAAAAACCCTGTCCTATATTTTGGCCAACATACAAACCACCGACACCAGCGGCAACCACAAACGCGCCGTGGAATTTTTTGATCAGCAAAAAATCCGCGACGCCATGATCCGCGCCGACATCGAAAAAGCCGCCAGCAATACCGCCGATGTCATCCTGTTTAATATCGACAGCAAAGCCAGCTCCAACCACGACGGCAACCCCATACTTAACGTATTTCTACGGGTATTTAACGAACATCAAGGTTTTAGTAGCGACCACCCACACATTGCCCACATGGAGCGCCATCTAAGCCAAAAAGGCGTCTACCCCGCATTTAAACAGGCATTTAATGCGGCTAGCGGTATGGTTTGGGAGGCCGAACGCGACGCCTATCATTTTTATCAAGACGCCATCGAGGCCGCCCTCTCCGAATGCTTGGGTCTTTCCGCCGATGCCGCCCATAAATGGTTCGAAGAGTCCGAAAAAACATTTAGCGTTTCCGTCGAAAATTTCTGCACCTGGGTGAAGGACTATCTAGACACCCAAACCCCAAAACACCGCGTGTTATTTTTAGTAGATGAAGTGGGGCAATTTATCGGCAGCGACACCAAACTCATGTTAACCCTGCAAACCATCACCGAAAACCTAGGCACAATTTGCAAAGGGCGGGCTTGGATTATTGTTACCTCGCAGGCCGATATGGACGCCATATTAGGCGAACTTTCATCCTCCAAAGCTAACGATTTTTCCAAAATTGCCGGCCGCTTTAAAACGCGTTTATCGCTTTCCAGCTCCAATACCGACGAAGTCATTCAAAAACGCCTACTGCGTAAAACCCCCGAAGCGGAGGCGCAACTTACCGCGCTATTCGACCAAAAAGGCGACATTCTTAAAAACCAATTATCCTTCGACCGTTCCGGCCCCACGCTTAAAAACTTCGACGGCCCAGACAGTTTTGTCAAAAATTACCCTTTTGCTCCCTACCATTTTCAATTGGTGCAAAAAGTATTTGAAGAAATTCGCAAAGTCGGTGCTACCGGCGCTCACCTAGCCTATGGCGAACGCTCCTTGTTAGACGCCTTCCAAATGGCCGCCCAAGCCATAGCCGCCGAACCGGTGGGCGCGTTAATTCCCATGCACCGCTTTTACAGTGCGATTGAAGGTTTTTTAGACCCCGCCGTCAAACGCACCATCGACCAAGCCAAACAAAACGCCAGCCTCGACAGCTTCGACGTACAAATGCTCTGCACTCTGTTCATGATCCGCTATGTAGACTTAATAAAAGGCACCCTCGACAACCTTGTCACCCTGTCCATTGCCCAAATAGACGAAGATAAACTCAGCCTGCGTAAACACCTAGACGCCAGCCTGCAGCGCCTCGAAAAAGAAAGCCTTATTACCCGCATTGGCGACATGTTCCAGTTTCTCACCAATGAAGAGCGCGACATCACCCGTCAAATTAAAGCCACCGAAATCGCCAGCTCCGACGAAAACAAAGAGTTGAATACCCTAATTTTTAAAGACCTGCTAAAAGACAAAAACAAATACCGCTACCCAGCCAATAAATTCGACTACAGCATCGGCCGTTATTTGGACGGCCACACCACCGATGGCCGCTACGACTCGCAGCTAAAAATCGAATTTATATCCCCGCTGGATGTGGATTACCCAAGCTACACCGATGCCGGCTGCATCAACAAAAGTGGCGAAAACCAAGTGTTAATTAAATTGGCCGATGACCCAATTTTTTACAGCGAATTGCGCACCTATTTAAAAACCAACAAATTTATTCGCCTCACCGACGACGGCTCCCAGCCCGAAATAACCCGCATCCTACAAGACCGCGGCCGAGAAAATCGCGACCGTAAAATCCGTTTGCTCAGCACACTAGAAGACGCACTATTAACCGCGCCAGCCTATGCCCTGGGCCAACAGCTTAAACTTAATACCAGCAATAACCTCACCCGCGTCGACGAGGCCTGCCAATACCTGCTGGAAAACACCTACACCAAACTAAGCCACATCAAAACCCTGCAGGCCGACCCCGCACGGGAGTTAAACGCCATTTTACAGGCCGATGATATGGGCCAATTAGGGCTGGATTTAGACGGCGAAGCCGGCAACCCGCTGGCCAGTAAAGAAGTTGAGCAATACATTATTTTGCGTGGCCAACAAGACAGCATATTGCTGGCCGATATTATTGAACGCTTCACTAAAAAACCCTACGGCTGGCCGGATGCCGAAATCCTATTAGTGTTAGGCCGTTTAGCCGCAGCGGGGCGCATCAGTTTTATGCTGGCCGGCGCCACACTCGCGCTTAAACAAGCCTTCGAGCCCTTACAAAATTCCCGCCGCCGCAAAGAAATCACCATCATCCGCAAACGCCAAACCGATGAAGGCGTTTTAACTCAAGCGCGCGACCTCACCCAAAAATTGTTTTCGGCCATCGGCCCCTCCAGCGAAAAAGACCTGCGGGAACTCTACGGCAAACACCTAGGGAAATGGCTGGCCAACCTTAAAAGCTACAAAAGCAAGATTGATGTAGGCCGCTTCCCCGGCAAGCGCACGGTTGAGCTTTCCCTTCTCACGCTGGAACGCTTAAACAGCCATAGCGATAACTTTGAATTTTTTAAACAGGTAGTGGAAAGCAAAAACGACTACCTCGATTTAGAAGAAGACTACCGAGACATCCATGAATTTTTTACCAACCAACTGCACACCTGGCAGCAATTGCAAAACGCCCTGCGGCAATTCGACAAAAATAAACAAGCCCTAGAAAGCGATGCCAACGCAAAAGCCGCGCTAGCCGAATTACAAGCCATAGAATCAGCCGATTCACCCTACGCATTGCTACACAAAGTGGCTGGGCTAATCACCAGCGTACAAACCGTTAACGACGCAATAATCACAGAAAGGCGAGCACTCGCGCTTAACCTGGTGAATGTAAAAATCAATCAACTGGAAGCCGAAATCGCAAAAAGTGGCCTAGCAACGCCAGAACTCAGTAACAAACTCCTGCGCCCGTTACAACACATAAAACAAGACCTAGAAACCGAAACCAGCATTGCCGGTATTTACATGCTGCAAAGCCAAACCATTGGCGAATGCTTAGATGAATCGCTCTACAATTTAGACGTGGTAATAAAACAATCCCACGAGCAGGCACGCCGAAAAAAAATAGCGGCGGAGCAAGTCGCTGATGTCGCCAATCCAAATTCGGGCACTACCACGGCAAGGGTAGAATCAGAAGAGCCGACCGCTTACGTAACACAGGCAAAACCCATCATTGAAGTGACACCGGCCAGTATTTTCAGCAAGGTCAGTAGCAATATCTATTTAGAAACCCAAACCGACATTGATCACTTTGTAACAGCACTCAAACAAGAATTGCAGCAAGCCATAGCCAGTAATAAACGTGTACGCATTCGCTAAGGGAGTTGCGCATGTCATTCATTCAGCGCGCCATCGAACACCAGCTACGCCAACCCGAAGGCAAGCAACTAGAATTCAAGCGCGACTTATCATCACCCAAGCCGCTGCTAAAAACGCTTGTTGCATTTGCCAATACGGCGGGCGGTCACCTTGTTATGGGTGTCGATGACAAAGGCCAAGTAGTCGGGGTGGACGATCCGCTCGCGGAAGAAGAGAAGCTAACCAGTTTAATTACCGATAGCATTTTCCCGCGTTTATTACCCAATATCGAACTGCTAACCGTTGAAGGTAAAACCCTGCTGCGTGTTGAGGTATTTCTTAGCAACTCGCGCCCACACTTTTTAAAATCCCTCGGGCCAAGTGAAGGCGTGCTGGTGCGCTTGGGTTCTACTAACCGCCAAGCCGATGCGCAACTGGTGGCCGAACTGCAACGCCAAGTAGCCGGCGAAACCTTTGATGCCATGCCCATGCCGGAACTCAGCCTGGCGGACCTGGATATGCCCGCCATACAGCAGCAGTTTGGCAGCGCCACCGCACTCAGCCAGCAAAAGCTACTCACGCTCAAACTACTGGTGAAGCATCAAGGCCGCTTGGTGCCTAGCAAAGGCGCCGTCCTGCTATTTGGCAACGCGCGCGATCACTATTTTGACGATGCATGGATTCAATGCGGGCGCTTTCGCGGGTCAGATAAAGTCGATATTTTCGACCAAACCGAAATTCACGAACACCTGCCGCAAGCGGTAGATAGCATTGAGCTATTCCTTAAAAAGCACGCTTTTAAAAGTGCCGAGTTTTCGGCCATGCGCCGTAAAGATGTGTGGAGCATTCCGCTAACCATGCTGCGCGAAGCCATTGTCAATGCACTGGTACACAGCGATTACTCCCAGCGCGGCTCGCCCATTCGTATCGCTTATTTTGATGACCGCATTGAAATCGAAAGCCCCGGCATGTTGCTACCGGGTATGACGGTGGAGGACATGAAAAGCGGCGTCTCCATGATCCGCAACCCCGTGATTGCCCGCGTGTTCCGCGAGCTAAAAATCATTGAGCAATGGGGCAGCGGCGTAAAACGTATTTTTGCCGAAGCGCAGGCACAAGGTTTACCCGAGCCCCAAATTATCGAAATCGCCAACCGCGTGCGTTTTATTATTCCCTTGGCAGAGGCGCACGTGTTGCCTGCTGCGCTGGACTCAAGGCCCGAGTCACTGACCCAGTCACTGACCCAGTCACTGACCCAGACGGAGCAGGTGTCAAATGAGCTGTTCAGCCTGTTAACTCACCTGCGTCAAGGCGCTTTATCAGCAAGTGATCTGCGTGATCGGCTCCAACTTAAACACCGCGCTCACTTTCGTACCTATTATTTAACGCCTGCGTTACAAGCCGGTTTTATCGAGCAAACCCTGCCCCAAAAACCCAATAGCCGCCTACAACAATACCGCTTAACGGCGTTAGGCCAGCAGGCAATTGGTCAACCGTCTGTTGACCAATCTTGGAAAGCCCAACAGCCCTCAGCACAAGCCGAAAAGGATTCAAAATGAACGCCAGCATCCAAAAATTCAGTGGAATCTGGGAGCAGATCAACAACTCGAATCTTAAAGTGGTCGAATTTGACCACTTTAAGATACAGGCTAGTTTGCTAACAATGGGTCAACAGCCTGTTGCCAAATTCCCGCCGTTAAACTCACCACGCATAATCGGGCCATCGCATGAATCTTAATCATCCAGAACAGCGCTACAACCTGCAGCACTTAGTTGATATTGAAAAAGTGCCTTCAGTGACGGCACTTTCAGAAAGTAGAGGTGCGGCTTCAATAGTGCGGACACTGACCGCACTATTGAAGCCAGGAAGCTTATCCTCAATAGTGCCCACAGCGCCCGCACAATTAGCCAAGCCGCCGATACCTGCAGGCCAAGTTACCGAACAGGATTCAAAATGAACATCAGCCACATCAAGCGATTCACACCCAAAGCCAAGGTGGCCTATGAACCATGATTTGGGATCTATCGCCGACTATCAAGTTTGGCTCAACGCCATCAAGCAGCGCGTACAGTCTGCTCGTCTGTGCACCGCTCTGGCGGCTAACCGCGAGCTTGTCCTGTTTTACTGGGAGCTAGGCGCACAAATTGCCGAAAAGCAGGCGCAGAGTATTTGGGGCGACAAGCTCATACCCCAGCTATCCAAAGACCTACAACAAGCCTTCCCGGAACTGAAGGGGCTATCGGCTTCTAACCTTAAGTACTGCCTGCGTTTTCATCAGTTCTACAGCCCGCCAGCCATAGGCAGTGGCGAATCCCTCGCGCCATTTGGTCAACAGCCTGTTGACCAAATTCCCTGGGGGCACAACATCCTGATTTTCACCAAATCTCAAAATCAGGCAGAGGCCGGTTTCTATATTACGCAAACCATCCAGCAAGGCTGGAGCCGTGATGTGCTGGCGCTGCAACTCAAGTCAAATTTGTATGCGCGCGCCGGTAAAGCGGTAACCAATTTTTCCCGCACCTTGCCATCCCCCCAGTCGGATCTCGCTCAGCAAACCCTCAAAGATCCCTACACGTTTGACTTCATGGCCATGACCGCGCCCTATAACGAACGGGACGTGGAACGCCAACTCACCCAACACATCACCCAGTTTTTGCTGGAGCTAGGCAAAGGCTTTGCATTTATCGGCCGCCAATACCACTTGGAAATCGCAGACAATGATTACTACATAGACCTGCTGTTCTACCACGTCACGCTCAAATGTTATGTGGTAGTTGAACTCAAAAACCGCAAGTTCATCCCCGAATACGCAGGCAAGCTCAACTTTTACCTTTCAGCGGTGGACAGCCTGCTCAAGCGAGACGACGACCAACCCACCATCGGCCTTCTGTTATGCCGCGACAAAAACAACATCGAGGTGGAGTTCGCCCTGCGCGACATGAACAAGCCCATGGGAGTCAGCGAATACACCTTGGTTGAAACCCTGCCAGACAACCTAAAAGGTGCGCTGCCAACGGTGGAAGAAATAGAGTGGGATTTACAGCAGCTGCAACAACATCAAGAACAAGAAGAAGCCCAACAGCCCTCGGCACCAGCCCAAAAGGATTCAAAATGAACACCAGCAACATCAAACGCTACGCCCCCCAAGCCCGCAAAAACTTTATTGCCGCCATTACCAAACAAGCCGCTAAATACGGCATTACCGCCAGCGGTATAGAACCCCTAGAGCAAAAAGGCGACCTTGCCCTAATGGCCGGGCGGCCTTTCCCGGCCAGCATCATCAAACCCCGCGCCGCGCTGGTACAAAAAATTAAACAATTCGGCTTTACCCAAGTGATGGAGCAAGTGGCCTACAGCTGGTTTAACCGCCTGTGCGCTATTCGCTATATGGAATTAAAAGATTATTTAGAACATGGCCGCCGCGTATTAAGTTCTGCCGCACAGGGCAGTGCGAATGTGGCGGCAGGCAGGGTACCGGCAGCGGCCCCAACCCAATCCGCCAGCTACCAAATATTGGACGACTGTTTAGACATAACACTGCCAGGCCTAGACCAAACCAAAGTGCGCCAGCTCAAGCTGGACGGCACCCAAGACGAACAACTCTACCGCGAGTTATTACTCGCCCAATGCCACGCCCTGCATAAAGCCATGCCGTTTTTATTCGAACGCATAGGTGACGAAACCGAATTACTCCTGCCCGAAAACCTCACCAAAACCGACTCCTTAATACACGAACTGGTGAATGCAATCCCGGAGGAAGATTGGCAAAGCGTAGAAATTATTGGCTGGCTGTACCAGTTCTACATTTCCGAAAAGAAAGATGAAGTGATCGGCAAGGTCGTGAAATCCGAAGATATTCCCGCCGCCACCCAACTCTTCACACCCAACTGGATTGTGAAGTACATGGTGCAAAATTCCTTGGGCGCGCGCTGGTTGGCCACCTACCCAGAGTCGCCCTTAAAAGCGAGCATGGAATACTACATAACACCCGCGCAGCAAACCGATGAAGTCAATGCACAACTCAAAGCCATAACCCCCAGCGCACTCAACCCAGAAGCGCTAACGCTAATAGACCCTGCCTGTGGTTCTGGCCATATATTGGTAGAAGCCTACGATTTATTTAAAGCTATTTATTTAGAGCGCGGTTATCGCCAGCGCGATGTGGCACAACTCATTTTAGAAAAAAATCTATTTGGTTTAGATATAGATACGCGCGCCGCACAGCTAACCGGTTTTGCACTCATGATGAAAGGCCGCGACGATGATCGCCGTTTGTTTGAGCGGGATATTAAGCTGAATGTCATGGCGATGGTGGGTAGCACTGGGTTTGATGTGGATGCCTTAGTGGGTGGCGTTAACCTTGCGCAATACGGGTTGGAGGCGAATGATTTAATTGAGCTTAAAAATTTATTTGAACAGGCCACAACCTTTGGCTCACTCATTCAAGTGCCGAGTGTTTTACAAGAACAATTGCCAGCACTAAAACAACTCAGCGAGTCCAGCAGTGGCGATCTATTCATAAAAGAATCGCTGGATAACTTACAGGGTTTGGTAAAACAAGCCGAATTGTTGGCGCGGCAATATGATTCTGTTGTAGCTAACCCGCCGTATATGGGTAGCAAAGGCATGAACCCCACCTTAAAGAAATTTGCAGGTGATAACTTCCCTGATGCCAAAAGCGATTTGTTTGCAAGCTTTATTGAACGTGGCTACACCTTGGCAAAAAACCTTGGTTATAACGCTATGGTGACTATGCAGAGTTGGATGTTTTTATCGTCTTACGAAAAAATGCGCGAACGCATGTTAAGTGAAAAAGCCATTTGTTCTATGGCGCATTTAGGCGCAAGAGCGTTTGGCAGTATATCGGGAGAGGTTGTACAAACAACTGCATTTATTTTGCAAAATAGATCGCCGCATGAGCACAAGCCCGTATTTTTTCGCTTATTAGATGGTGGGGAGGAAGAAAAACGTTTGGCCCTTAAGGCTAGGCAAAATCGATATGATGGGGCAGCTCAAGACGAATTCAAAAAGATTCCTGGTAGTCCGGTGGCGTATTGGGTCAATGACAAAATCGCATCAGTTTTTTTAACCAGTCGATCTCTTGAAAACATCGGTAAAACGCGGAGAGGCCTGCAAACAGGTGATGCCGTGAAGTATGTCCGCGTATGGCACGAAGTGGAGAAATGTGCAATTGGCTTCAATCTGTCAAAAGCGGCCGCCGAAAAATCTGGTTGCAAGTGGTTTCCATTTAATTCAGGCGGATCATTCCGAAAATGGTATGGCAACATTGATAATATTGTGAACTGGAGGGCCGATGGCGCCGATATCAAGGCAACAGGGAAAGCCATCATCCCCAGCGAATTCCTCTATTTTGAACAGGCCATCACATGGCCCAAAGTGAGCAGTGGAGTGTGTAGCTTCCGCTGGTTTCCAAATGGAGTAATCCCTGGTGATGCTGGCCCCTGCTATTACGACGAATCCGGACAAATGGAAACCGTTTTATGCTTTACAAACTCTAAGGTGGCGCTCTCATTTCTGCAATTCCTTTCACCTACCTTAAATTTCGAAGTCGGAGTTATGGCAAAAATGCCTATCATTATCCCTAAACAGGAATCGCCGAAGGAAATATTCCGTGAAGCAGTTTCCATGCACAGAAAAGATTGGGATTCCTCGGAGACCTCTTTTGATTTCCATGAGTTTCCGCTACTGGACCACTTACACCATCATCAAACTATAAAAGGAAGCTATTGTAAACTCCGCACCAGCTGGCGCGAAATGACACTTAATATGCAGCTCATAGAGGAAGAAAACAACCGCATCTTCATCGACGCCTACGGCCTGTTGGAGGAACTGACGTCCGAGGTGCCGTTGAGCGAGATCACGCTCACCTGCAACCCTCACTACCGCTACAAAGGAAAAAAAAGCGATGCTGAATTTGACCTTCTACTTCAATCAGACACCATAAAAGAACTGGTCTCCTACTCCATCGGTTGCATGATGGGTCGTTACAGTCTCGACGAACCCGGCCTTATTTACGCCCACAGCGGCAACGACGGTTTTGATCCAAACCGTTACCAAACATTCAAAGCGGATGACGACGGTATTGTTCCACTCACCGATAAAGAATGGTTTAGCGACGATGCCGCCAATCGCTTAGAAGAATTTATTGCTGTCGCGTGGGATGCTGCGCACCTAGAAGAAAACTTAGGCTTCTTAGCGGATAACCTGTCGCCCAAGAAAGGCGAAAGCAGCCGCGAAACTATTCGCCGTTACCTGTGCGATAGCTTTTTTAAAGATCACACCCAAACCTACAAAAAGCGCCCCATCTATTGGCTATTCACCAGCGGCAAACAAAAAGCCTTTCAATGCCTAGTGTATTTGCACCGCTACAACCAAGGCACCTTAGCGCGCATGCGCACCGAATACGTTATCCCCCTCACCGCCAAGTTAGCCGCTCACGTAAATAAACTAGAACAAGACAAAGACGCCAGCACCTCCACCCCAGACATTAAAAAACTGGAAAAAGAACTGGCCAGACTCTACAAACAACAAGCCGAACTAACCACCTTCGACGAAAAACTCCGCCACGGCGCCGACCAACGCATTAACTTAGACCTAGATGACGGGGTAAAAGTAAACTACGGCAAGTTTGGGGATTTATTGGCGGATGTGAAGGCGATAACGGGTGGGGCGAATGAATAACAATTTTTGTTCCCTCATCCTAACCTTCTCCCAGAGGGAGAAGGAATGCCGCATTAATCCCCTCTCCCGTTGGGAGAGGGCTAGGGTGAGGGTTTCCCAATTCACAGCTATCACGATAGTTTTTAAAGGGCAAAAATTATGAAACTCATTCTTAAAAATATTGGCTTGCTCAAGCATGCAGAAGTTACCTTGCACAAACTTTGCGTTATTGCCGGTGAAAACGACAATGGCAAAAGCACCATTGGCAAGATTGTTTTTTGCATTGTTAAAGCAATCAATCGCTACAAGGAAGATTTGCAAGAGTCTAAGGAATTTCAAATTAACGAAAAGACGGATGAGATCTTTTTTTTATTAAGGGATGGGCTAAGGCCGACTAGCCCAGAAGTTATGGATATTTTAAGGGGAGTACGAAACTCATCAAGGCAGCGCATGAATACGGCGGAGCAATTGGACGCTTTGGATGAGTCAATTCAGTTGGTTTTTGACAAAGTAGAGTTTGAGCCAGAAGGAAAGCAAAGTATTCTAAATGTGCGAGCTGAAATACAGGCCATACTTGATCAACCAGAGAACGTCAATCAATCCATCGAAAACGCGTTTAATAAGGTATTTGCCTCAGAGTTTGATGCATCTTTATTGTTGTATGGTGCAACTGAGGGAAGCATTCAGCTCGTTGAAAACGAAACATCTTTGATACACCTTAACGTCAAGCGTGACGGGGTGAGATTGATTGGAGAAGTAGAGCCGATTGCCCTCAAAGAAGCTACATTTATTGACAGCCCGTTGATTTTAAATAATCACGACTTGCTGGCTCGCAGCCAAACCTTACTCGATATAGACCAGCGCCGTTCGGGTCGCCTAGGTCTACCCTACACCACCCTGCACACCAAAGATCTATTCGATAAATTGCGTGTTCCTGTACTGCCTCATTATCTATCTTCGCAAGATAAAAACGTACTTTTTTATGATATCAAAACAATTATTGAAGGCGAAATTACTTATGATCACAGCGAGCGGGATTTTATTTTTCAGCGGCAAGGTGAATCAATTTCAATTAAAAACACCGCCAGCGGAATCAAGGTTTTTGGTTTGCTGCAGATTCTGATTGCAAATGATTTTGTAGATAAAAATACAGTTCTAATATTCGATGAGCCAGAAAATCACTTGCACCCCAATTGGCAGTTGAAACTGGCGAAACTACTACTTGCCCTCGTTGAAAAAGGGGTTTATGTGCTGGTGTCATCACATAGCCCTTATCTAATAGAGGCGCTTAAGCGCGGGGTGGATCACATGGGTATGACAAAACAAGCGCTTTTCACTCTGGCACAGGGTGGCAGCATCACAGATGAAGACAAATTGAGCGAGATTTTTGAAGTGTTGGCGGAGCCATTCGAAGAATTTAGAAAAATGGATGCAGAGGATTTGCGCGATGAATAAGTACAGCCTCAAGCTGCATTTGCAGCAAGAACTCGCACCGTTTACATCCACCTTAAAAGCCACCAGTTTTGACAAGGAAAATCAGCAGCACCTCTGTAACGATGAGCAAACGACAGCGGTATATGACTTCGATGCCTATGTGAAAGAGCGCTGCATCCATCCCACTCCGGCATCACCTGATGCCATTCACGCCGGCAACAAGGATCTCTATTTCGTCGAATTCAAGAACCAACGTGCTGCTAACGTGGATAAAGAGCAGATGCAGAAAAAATTTAGATCTGGAACTCAAATACTAAAAGACCTATTGAATGATTTTGGCGCAAGGGATTGTAAATACCATTTTTGTGTTGTGCTCAAAAATCAAACTAAGCCACGCTATATGGATTACAGGCATATTGAAAGAAGCATAGTGAAGTTTGGTTTGGATGCATTAAACCGCGCATGCGGCGATTTTTACGACTCTGTAGTGACGGAAAGTTTGGATTTTTATATTAGAACCTTCAATTCGTTGCGGTGCTAAAAAGCATTGTCGTGGTGTTTCAGCTTAATGAAAGGTTTACATTAGCCATCATTAATAACAAATTTTGCTCAGCACCATGCTATAGCGGCGTAAAAATAGACTACATAAGGTTTGGTGGATTTGAAGGCGATAACGGGTGGGGCGAATGATTGATCCCCCCTTTGAAAAAGGGGGCCAGGGGGATTTAACCGGCACAAATCTCCCCCAGCCCCTCTTTGCTAAAGAGGGGGGTAGGTACATTGTGAGAATTGCTAGCGGTTGGTGTTAGCAGAGCCTTTGAAGAATCGGAGGGATCAGATACAACACCGGTTTTAATATATCGAATTTAGTGATAGTAAAAAAAGATGCCATATTTCTGCGCCTTTTGGAGGTTCGTCAATGATTAAGTCTATATGGGTAGACAACTTCAAATCCCTAGTGGATTTTGAGTTGAACTTAGAAAAATTTACCTGTTTGGTAGGGTTAAACGGTGCGGGTAAATCTACTGTGCTTCAGGCAATGGATTTCTTGTCGCAATTAATGTTAGGCAATTTGGACGATTGGCTCAAGCAGCGCCAATGGGTTAGTGCCGACTTGAATTCGAAGCTGACATCGAGGAGCAATATCAATTTCAGGGTGGTAGTTGAGCATGCAAATTTCGGTGAGATCGCATGGAGTGGTAGCGTAAATCGAAAATCGCTTAACTGCACCAGTGAGCGTGTCGAAGTTACTGGGACTGTGCATTTGAGGGTAGACGATGCGCACTGCGCTCTCGGAAAGGATAAATTTCCTATTGTATTTGAATATCAAGGCTCCATTTTGTCCGGATTGAAAGAAAGCCAAATCAATTCTGTGCTGCAGGCTCTAAAAAATGCCATTGGCGAAATTAAATCACTGGATCTATTGTCGCCCGAAATGTTGCGTAGCCGCACAAAGTCAGCGGATGGTAAGTTGGGCCTTGGTGGGGAAAAGCTCTCGGCGTTTATCCATGAGTCTGGCCCGGAGGTTAAAGACAAGCTAAAAGCCGAATTGCAAAATGTATATACTCAATTAGAAAGTGTCGAAACAAAATCACTACGTTCCGGCTGGAAGCAATTAGAAATTACAGAGCGATTTGGTAGTCAGCAATTAAAAACCACGGCGCGCCATATGAATGATGGCATGTTACGCCTTATGGCCATTCTGGCTCAGTTGGAGGCTGGCAGCAATTTTCTGTTATTCGATGAGATTGAAAATGGTATCAACCCGGAGTTGATAGAGTATTTAATTGATCATTTGGTTGCGGCTAAGCAGCAAATTCTTGTAACCACACATAGCCCAATGATTCTCAATTATTTAGAAGACGATATAGCTAAAAAAGGGGTTGCCTGCCTTTATAAAAATAACCAAGGCCACACCAGAGCTATACGACTTTTCGATATTCCCTCTGTGGCAAAAAAATTGGAATTTATGGGGCCTGGCGAAGCGTTCATTGATACCGAGCTAATACATTTGAATCAAGAAATTGAAATGCTTCGCAAACAATAGGAGAGCGCAATGTACTTATTGCTTAGTGGAGAAGGCGCTACGGATATTGGATGCTGTAATCCGGCAGCAGATGGCTGTGACGCTGATGGTTTTAAAGCAGGCCCGATGGCTTGGGTTGCTGATAAATTGATTGAAAAGTATATCGACATCAAACAATCCTATGAAATATCTCATATCAATACCGGTGGAGTGAGCTTCGTATCCGAGGGTTTTTTAGCAAGTAATCGGCCTGCCCCCGTTAAAAAAGCCATGGAGTTGCGCGGGAAAAAGAAACCCGCTGAAACTCAATGTTATTTTGAAAATGCTCGTACATTGGCGATGGCGGCAAAACAAAAATCTGAAGAAATTAAGGGTGCTGTTGTCGCTGTACTATTTCGTGATGCGGATGGCACTGCCTCCGCAGGGCGAGGTAATTGGCGCGATAAATACGCTTCGATAGTGAAAGGTTTTGCTGCCGAAGATTATGACTTGGGTGTGGCTATGCTGCCCAACCCTAAATCTGAAGCTTGGCTATTGTGTGCCGTAAAACCCAACGCTTACCAGCACTGCGAAGCGCTGGAGCAGGAGTCGGGTAATGATCGCCGGGCGAACCCATTAAAAACGCAGTTGGCAAATGCACTAAACAATAAGTCGTCGACAGATCAAATAAATGTACTTGTGCAAGACGACTCCATTGATGTGTTGCGTATTGATATGCCTTCTTACAATACTTTTAAAGCTGATCTTGAACGCGCTGTACGTTTAGCTGTTGGAATACCCGAATGAATCTAGACCAACTCAAGCAAGGCTTGGAACAAGCCTTTTTTAAAGAAAACCACCGCATCGTCTTCTGGTATGACCCTGAAAATGATTTTGAGCAAGAATTGCCGTCGCTAATATTGCCGAGCGTGAATATCGTCAATATGAAAGGCGCTTCATCCCTTGGTATAAAGCTGAAACTTGAGCTTGAAGACACAGCCGGTAAATACCTTTTGTATTTTCCGCAGGCGGAGCCGGATGTGGAAAGCGATTGGCTGTTAGATATTAAGCTGTATTCCCGCGCTTTTTATGCCGACCGGTTTTCGATTATTTTTAATGAACTGGGGCTGCATCAGCAAAGCTTGCGTGAGCATTTAGCGCAGCGGGATAAATTTTTGGCCCACAAGGCGCGCCTGAATGCACTCAAGCGGTTGGTGTTGCCAACCTGTACGGCCACGGAATTAGACATGGCCATGATTGCCGCCACGGTAAAGGCCGACAGCTGCGATTTACCCGCCATTGTGTTTGTGTTGGCGGAAGAAATGGTGCTGGCCAATACCGGCCTAGAAGAACCGCCAGCGGTTTTAACGGAGTTAGAAAAATTTGGCCTAGTGCCCACCTTGGTAGCCGCTTTACAAACCGAAGTAGGCTACCCCGCCACGGAAGGGGAATTGGCGGGCACAGCGCCCTTTAATTTTGGCCAGTTTTTAATTCGGTTGTTAACTACAGGCCTGTGCGAAAGCCTAGGCGAAACGCCCCCGTGGGCGCAGGGTTTAGCCATGGCTTCGGCTAATGCCCGCGCCAGCACACGGGCTTTGCTTTCCCGCTGGTGTGATAGTGGCCGTTATTACAAGGCGTTTGATGGGGTGTCCGCTTGGGTTGCGGATGCGCTGCGTATTAACGAAAAACTACAGGGCATGGCACCCAGTGCCTTGGCGTTAGCGGCCACCTTCGAGGCCATAGAGCGCCAGCTGATTGTGGCGTTTGCCCAAGCCATACCCAGTGCGGCGCCGGCACAACTGGCCGACTATGCGGGGATTATTGTGGGCCGGTTGGATAATTATTGGGCCTCGCGGCAGATAGAAGACGACACCCGCAAAAAATATCGGCTGATGTATAAAGCGCTGTCGGCGGCCATTCGCCTTTTTTTATTGCGGCACAGCCACGCGGCAGGGTTTCATTATTCGGCTATGCAACATTTTTACACGGCCTATGAGCGCGAATTGTATAAATTCGATATGGCCTACCGGCATTATTGTCACGCCACCTATTTAGCCCATGTGGATATTCTGAAACCACTGGATACGGCGGTGGAGCAGTGTTACGCCAATTGGTTTATCGACAATTTGGCCAGTAGTTGGGGCGAAAGCTTAGCCGCCGAGGACGCGTTAACGCACTGGCATATTGACGGCGTGGGTAATCAGCAAGCGTTTTTTAAACGCCATGTGGCACCGGTGTTTGCTAAAACTAAAAGCGCACGGGTGGTGGTGATAATTAGCGATGCCTTTCGGTATGAGGCGGCGGTGGAATTAACCGAGCGCATTAACGAAAAACGTTACAACCATGCGGTGTTAAGTTCGCAATTGGGTGTGCTGCCCAGTTACACCGCATTGGGTATGGCGGCTTTATTGCCGCATAAAACTTTGGCTTATCGCCCCGGGGTGGCAGATGACGTGTTTGTGGATGGGCTTTCCACCAAGGGGACCGCGGCGCGCAATAAGGTGCTGGCCGCCCATGGGGGTATGGCGGTAACGGCGGAACAGGTGAAGGCTTGGTCCCGCGATGAAGGGCGCGATGCTTTAAAAGACCAGCAGCTGGTGTATGTGTACCACTATGTGGTGGATGCGCGGGGCGATACGGCGTCTACCGAGTCGGAAACGTTTTTAGCGGTAGAGCATGCCATTGACGAGCTGACCGAGTTAACCCGCAAAATTCTGTTGAACTTTAATACCTCCAGCGTTTTTGTTACGGCGGACCATGGGTTTTTATTTCAGCAGAGCAAGCCGAACGCGGCCGACCGCACCACCTTGGCAGAGCAGCCGCCCAATGCGTTAAAAAGTAAAAAACGCTATGTGGTGGGGTTTGATTTACCAAACCCCGCCGGCGTATTAAAGGGTGCCACGGCGCAAACCGCGGGCACCCAGTGTGCTACGGAATTTTGGATACCCCAAGGCGCCAATCGCTTTCATTTTGTAGGTGGCGCGCGGTTTGTACACGGCGGGGCCATGCCGCAGGAAGTGGTAGTACCGGTGTTAACCATTAAACAACTGCGCGGTGAAAAAGCGGAAAAACGCACCAAGCGGAAGGTGGGGGTTATTTCGGCGAAATCCTCGTTAAAAATGGTAAGCACTATGCAGCGTTTCGATTTGATGCAGACCGAAGCGGTTACCGAATTGATGCTGCCGGTAACCGTGGCAGCGGCGATTTACGACGGTGAGGTGCGGGTGTCCAGCGAGGAGGTTTTAACTTTTGATGCAGTCACCGATTCCATGGCCGAGCGCGTTAAGCAGGTGAGATTGTCGCTGGGCGGCCAACCGTTCGATCGCACCCATGACTATTTCCTGATTTTAAAAGACAAAGATTTAAATACCGAGCTGGAGCGCTATAGGGTCACCATCGACCTAGCCTTTACCGATGACTTTTTTTAGCCGCCTTTTCAGCCATCAAGGCGCTAATTCTGCGAGAAATATTTATGGACACCCTGAACGATAAAGATTTAGACCAGCTGTTAAACGAGCATTTTGCCGGCCGCGTAGTGCGCAAGGACCTTACTAAGTTAATTAAGGAAGGCGCCAATGTGCCGGTGTATGTGTTGGAGTATCTGCTGGGCATGTATTGCGCTTCAGACGACCCCGAGGTAATTGAGCGCGGCCTGACCAATGTAAAAGCCGTGTTGACCGAAAATTATGTGCGCCCAGACGAGGCGGAAAAAGTGAAATCGTTAGTGCGAGAGCGCGGCACCTACAAAGTGATTGACCGTGTAACCGTGCGATTAAACGAAAAGAAGGATAAATACGAGGCATTTTTTAGCAGCCTTGGCATTAACGCCGAAATTTCTGCCGGCATTGTTAAAGAGTACGAAAAACTGTTAGTGGGTGGTATTTGGGTAATTGCCACGCTCAGTTGGTACCACGAAGAGGGGCAGTCTGGCTCGCCGTTTGGGGTTACGCTGCTTAAACCTATTCAAATGCCCAACATGAATATGAACGAGCTTTTTGCGGGGCGCGCGGCATTCACTACCGACCAATGGCGCGAGGCGTTAATTCGCTCCATTGGTA
>CAMCXE010000022.1 GCA_945882995.1 Thalassocella blandensis
TGGGCTAGACGAAGCCGGTGGGCTAGACGAAGCCGGTGGGCTAGACGAAGCCGGTGGGCTAGACGAAGCCGGTGGGCTAGACGAAGCCGGTGGGCTAGACGAAGCCGGTGGGCTTGATGAACCAGCGTTGTTACCAGATCCACAGGCTGTCAGCGCCATCGCCAATCCACTAGCGACCACAAAGCTTTTCCATAGAGAGGGCTTCAAAATAGTCTGCATGGCGATTCCTCTTTGATTAAAGTCGTAAACGGTAGGTGTCGTGGATTTACAATTAAGCGACGACAAGCCTAGAACATGTTGAGATGTTTTGACTGGGATCTTAAGGTGTAAGACTCCAAATGAAAACCCAACAACCTAATGATTTTGGCGTACGCCCTACGCAAACTCATTTTTACAAATCCAATAAAATTACAAGGAATTAACAAGATTCGTATGGAGTGAATACCCATGAATCCAATTAAGCCGGCATTGGCTTTTTACGCGCTGAAACAGCCCTCTCCGGCTAAACAAAGTGCGACTTTCTGAAGAGTCCCGCAAAGCGTATTTCAGAGCTGTAAAAATGCAGGGCACAACAAGCGCTTTTTAAGCACTGCAGCCTCTCCGTAAAATGAAAAGACGACAAAAAACCTTCTGCATATAAACGCAAATGGGGCTTGGCTTAAAAATAAGCGAAGCCCCATCAGTGCTGATCGAATTTCAGGTGTCGTATTTAATGAACGCCTACACCTGAAATCTAAGCCGTATCTAAAATACTAGCGCGAATGAATTTAACTCAGTCTAATCACTCACGCTGTATCTTACAATTTCGGACAGACAACTTCACCCTTGTAAACATTGATGTTATCAAGAGTTACATTTCCTACTTCTGCAGCCAAATTGAAGGTAAGACGTGCTTCAGCTAAGTCATACTGGGCAGTTGCGACTTGCGTATACTCCAACCATTTTCCAGCCTCAAGGTCCACCTGCCAGTTTGCATCAAATACTGGGCCATAACCGCTGGAAGCATCACCGGGGTCCTTACCATTGTTATCCGACCCGAATTTAATTGCCCTAGCACCAGGAGACCTAGCTTTAAAACAAATGGTGTATGTCTCGTCTTTAACGATAGCTATGTTATGCGTTACTTGGGCGTGCCAATCGTTCGCTGCGTTAGCAGTCGCGATTGTGAACGCCAAAGCACCGCCGTCTGTAACGAGCGAATTCAGAGGCTCATCCATATGAGTGAACGCATTCCAATCTGCCCCTGGTACGGTGGTGAAGGTACCGTCGGTGGGAGTCATATCTGCAGTCAATGCAAGAATACTGACCAAACCGCCAGCAGAGCTTGCGGCAGCAGAGCTTGAAGCTTTAGACGAGCTTGAAGCAGACGATGAAGACGATGAAGACGATGAAGACGATGAAGACTTAGGAGCGCTTGAAGAGCTTGCAGCAGCAGACGAGCTAGACGCCATAGCAGAGCTAGACGCCATAGCAGAGCTAGACGCCATAGCAGAGCTAGACGCCATAGCAGAGCTAGACGCCATAGCAGAGCTAGACGCCATAGCAGAGCTAGACGCGCTAGAACCGCTTGAAGCCTTAGACGAGCTAGCACCGCTGGAAGCAACAGCAGACGAGCTAGAAGAGGCAGGAGCAGACGAGCTGGCCTTGCTTGAAGACGAGCTAGAAGCGGCAGGAGCTAATGGTGATGTAGTTTTTTTATCGCCACCACAGGCCACCAGCGTAAACGCTAGAAGGCCAACGGTCAGTACTCGACCAGTAGTTTGTATAATTTTAGTGTTATTCATGTATGTCCCCTTAAGGTGTTTTAGCCAATAAATATTAATAAAAATAATTAGCGTGCGTTACGCGGTCGGCAGTATACCTATATTTTGCAACATGACACACATTTTCAACATTGCACCCTGCAAAAAATATAGAAACCGCTAGACTTTTCTTGCAAGCACTTTGCCATGTTACTTATGGTGCGCTGCTCTAGCACCTTCGAAAGCGGCTACAATCTACCCACGCCGGCAGCAATCCTTGGTGAATTTTATCGAGGGCGGGCCCCAGCTCAATCCCGAGCCATCTTATAAACCCGAATAATTTCAAAGCATTAGCGCTTACCGTCTGGCACGCTTGAGACTGTTCGGATCATTAGACACCCCACTTCAAGAGTCCTTTATGTCCGACCGCGTGCTTGATCTGCGCAGTTTGCTAACCGATCTTCACAAAACTCACCGCATCCGGCGCGAGGATGTGAATGCGCTGTTGGGGAGCACGCGCTCGCGTGAACAGGCGGCGATGCACCCAATTGCCTACATCGGCAGCCAAAAGCTGGACGACTTAACCCGCCCTGGCAAACATCTAGACGAAATGGCGCTCACCGCTTGGCTGGCGGAACAAGCCGGGCTAACGCTGTTTCACATTGACCCCATGAAAATGCAAGTGGCCGAGCTGGCGGATGTTATGAGCTACCAGTTCGCCAAGCGCCACGATTTGCTGTGCGTAAAAATTACGCCCGATGAACTTTTGGTGGCTGTGGGGCAGCCTTTTGTGACCAGCTGGGAAGAACAGCTGATGCAAATTACCCAGCGCCGCGTGCGGCGCGTGATGGCAATGCCATCGGATATCGAACGCTACCGGGTGGAGTTTTACTCTTTGGCGCGCTCGATTTCAGGGGCGTCTGGCGGGGCTCGGTCATCGGGCGTGGCCAACTTCGAACAGCTACTGGAGCTGGGCAGCCTGAAAGACCCCGAAGCCAATGATCAACACATTGTGAACTTAGTGGATTGGCTGCTGCAGTACGCTTTTGACCAGCGCGCTAGCGACATTCATATAGAGCCGCGCCGGGACAAAGCGCGTATGCGCTACCGTATCGATGGGCTGTTGCATCCAATATATGAATTCCCCGCCAATGTGGCCACCGCTATTGTCAGCCGCTTGAAAATTCTGGGGCGTATGAATGTGGCGGAAAAACGCAAACCCCAAGACGGTCGAATCAAAACCAAAACGCCGGATGGCACCGAGGCCGAGCTGCGCCTGTCTACATTGCCGACGGCCTTCGGCGAGAAGATGGTGATGCGGATATTTGACCCTGAAGTACTGTTGCGCAGTTTTGACGATTTAGGGCTGAATGGCGAAGACTTAGCGCGCTGGCAGCAAATGATGCAAAGCCCCAATGGCATTATTTTGGTCACTGGCCCCACAGGCTCGGGCAAAACCACCACGCTCTATTCATCGCTGAAAACCTTGGCCACGGAAGAGGTCAACGTCAGCACCATTGAAGACCCCATCGAAATGGTAGAGGAGGCCTTTAATCAGACGCAGGTGCAGCACAATATTGGGTTGGATTTTGCCGCGGGCATTCGCACCCTCATGCGTCAGGACCCTGACATCATTATGGTGGGTGAAATTCGTGATTTGGAAACGGCGCAGATGGCTGTCCAAGCGGCGCTTACCGGCCACTTGGTCATTTCCACCCTGCATACCAATGATGCCCCCACCTCCATGTCGCGACTGCTGGACTTGGGTATTCCTTCTTATCTGCTAAAAGCCACGGTTTTAGGCGTGATGGCGCAGCGGCTGGTACGCACGCTCTGCCCACACTGCAAACAGCCGGGGGAGATTTCCAGCAAAGACTGGGACGACTTGGTAAAGCCGTGGAAAGTCGCCAAGCCCGCAAAAATGTTCCGCGCTGTAGGCTGCCTAGAATGCCGCAACACAGGCTATATGGGTAGGCAGGGTATTTACGAGATACTGACGCTGTCGGAAACCGTGGCGCAACAAATTACGCCAGACACCGACCTCAATGCGCTGCGACAGACCGCCATGCGCGAAGGCATGCGCACACTGCGTTTGTCTGGCGCCAAAAAAGTCGCTGCCGGCCTAACCACTCTAGAAGAGGTGCTACGCGTAGCTCCCCCTTCTACTAAATACCAGTAAGCCGCAACCATGCGCCCCTATATTCCGCTTGTTTTGGTGATGCTGTTTTTGCAATGCGCCCAAGCGGCGCAGCCCAGTGCCACCATCCCACCAGCGGGTCAATCGGTCGCTGAGGAGGGGCTGCCAGGTCACAGCCCCGCGCCGGAGATTGCGGTGCCTGCAACTGTAGACACTGAAGCCGCTCCAGCAAGCCCTTCGCAGCCTCAAGCCGCTGAAACGCCCACACCTTCATTAGCCGCACCCGCCGCAGGAGAATCCCCACCACCTGACACCAACTCCTCGCCCACCACCAATGCGCTGGCCAGCGTCACCGCCAAACCGCCAGCCGAACTAGCCAGCCAACAACCCATAGCTCTGCATCCACCGGGCCACTTTGGCGGGGCCCCAGGTCTACGCGACCCAGCCAGCCTGCTCCAACCGGAACCTCCAGCCGTACCAGCCCCGCTTGCCCCTGCTATGCCACTCAATTTATTGCAATCCCAAGTCGCTCCGGGAACCGCCACTCGCTTGGCTTGGTCGCCGGAAGATTCCTTTAGTGGGATAGCCAGTGCCACGCCCGTGCTGGTAGTGCACGGGGCCAAGCCCGGTCCGCGGGTTTGCCTAGCCGCCGCCATTCATGGCGATGAAGTCAATGGTATTGAGGTGGTGCGGCATATCCTCTATGGCATAGACCCCAATCTTTTATCGGGTAGTGTCATCGGTGTGCCCATTGTGAACATGCAAGGTTTTCGCCGCGGCTCGCGCTACTTAAGTGATCGCCGAGATCTCAATCGCTACTTCCCCGGGCATGCGAAGGGCAGTGCTGCCGCTCGTTTGGCCGCCTCGTTTTTTAACGAAATTGTGGTGCACTGCAATTATCTGGTGGATATCCACACCGGCTCCCTTGCACGCACTAACTTGCCTCAGTTGCGAGCCGACCTCACCAAACCGAGCGCAGTAGCACTGGCGAAAAGCCTCGGGAATATCGCCGTGCTACACAATAAGGGCGCCAAAGGCTCCTTGCGCCGCGCCGCCTTGGACCGAGGCATTCCCGCTGTGACGCTGGAAGCCGGAGAGCCTAACACTTTTCAGGAATCAGCCATTACACAGAGCGTAACAAGCATTGAGCACCTGCTTAATCTGTTGTCGATGTATACCTTCAGCGACTTAAAACCTAGGCGAGCTGACGCGGGTTTTTACAGAGCCCAGTGGGTGCGCGCCACCGGCGGTGGCATGCTGTTCAGTCGCGTGAACTTGGGCCAAGAGGTGAAGGCCGGCGATTTATTGGGCGCGGTGACTGATCCCATCACCAATCAAGGGTTCAAGGTTGTTGCGCCGCGCGACGGGCTGATCATCGGCATGGCCCTGAATCAAGTGATACAACCAGGCTTTGCCATTTATCATTTAGGCTTCCCCGTCAGCATCCAAGAAGCGGCGTCCAGCGACGCGGGCCCAGAGGACTTTGGCGCCGAACCCGCCGGCGAGGGTGAGGCCTATTAAACCTAGAAATCTCCGTTGGATCACCAAAGTCTGCTCACCCCTTGGCGCCCAACTGAGGTTTCTAGGTTAGTGCGCTCGCAAATAGGCTGAACAAACAACGCGCCCAACCCAAACCAGAAGCTAAGCGAAGTAGCCTGGCGCCGCTGCCGCCGATTGATATGCAGTATCCGAAAGCGCACACGCTCTTGATCCCACCCTCTGGTATGATGCGCACCTTTATTTCGCCCACCCTAAAGGGTCTGCCGCAATGACCACCCCCCTGCGTATCGCCACCCGTAAAAGCGCGCTTGCTCTGTGGCAGGCTGAATTTGTTAAAGCCGAACTGGAAAAATTTCATCCAGGCTTAGTTGTGGAGCTGGTCCCCATGACCAGCCGCGGCGATGTAATTTTAGACGTACCTCTCGCCAAGGTGGGTGGAAAAGGCTTGTTCGTAAAAGAGCTAGAACAGGCGCTTCTAGAAGGCAACGCCGATATTGCGGTGCATTCCATGAAAGATGTCCCTATGGAATTTCCAGCCGGACTGGGCTTGGCAGTGATCTGCGAGCGCGAGGACCCCCGCGACGCCTGGGTATCCAACAGCTTCGCCAGTATTGATGAGCTTCCTGCCGGCAGTATCGTTGGCACCTCCAGCCTACGCCGCCAAAGCCAACTGCTTGCCCTGCGGCCCGATTTAACCGTCGCATTCTTGCGCGGCAACGTGAATACCCGCCTCGCCAAATTGGATGCGGGTGATTACCACGGCATTATTCTTGCCGCGGCAGGCCTCAAGCGCTTAGGGTTTGAGCATCGTATCCGCCGTGTTTTATCCCCCGAAACCAGCCTGCCAGCCGGCGGGCAGGGCGCCGTGGGCATTGAGTGCCGACTAGCCGATAATGCCATCCTCGCATTGCTCAAACCCTTAGCCCACGACCTGACTACCGAACAAGTCACTGCCGAACGTGCCTTAAACCGACGCCTCGAAGGCGGCTGCCAGGTGCCTATTGCCTGTTATGCCATGCACCGCGACGGGCAGCTCTGGTTGCGTGGTTTAGTAGCCGCGCCCGATGGCAGTCAAGTCATCAGCGCCGAGCTAAGCGGCCCCCCAGCCCAAGCTGAACAACTCGGTATCACCTTGGCGGAAGAACTCCTGAACCGAGGCGCTCAAGCCATTTTACAAGCGGTTTACCATGGCCATTAACGACTGGCGAGTGTGGGCCACACGCCCCAGCGCCGCCAATACTCAATGGGCGCAACTGCTGCACGCACAGGGGTTTGCAACCCTAGAGCTGCCGCTCATGGATATTAAACCGCTGACCGATAGCGCCAGCCAACAAGCCATCAAAGATTTGGTGCTGGATTTTGATCAATTTGATAAGGTCATTTTTGTCAGCCAGAACGCCGTACACCACGCCTTCGAATGGCTACATGACTACTGGCCGCAACTACCCAGCGGGCAGGATTTTTTTGCGGTGGGAGAGCGCACCTCACTGGCCCTTGCTGCGCAAAGTGCCAATCTGTGCCGCGTGGGTCAGGGTATGAACACAGAAGGGCTGCTGGCTCTGCCGGACCTACAGGATGTTTGGGGTAAAAAAATTCTAATTTGTCGCGGCCGCGGTGGCCTCCCCAAGCTCGGCGAAATTCTCCATCAGCGCGGCGCCATGGTGCGCTATTTAGAACTATACGAACGCCTCTTACCCGAACATGCAGCCGCGCAACTGCGGCAGGCCACACCCAGCCTTGCCGCTAAGGATCTGTTAGTGGCGTTTAGCGGGGAAACTTTGCACAATTTGGTGTCGGTGCTAGCTGAAACTGGCTGGCACGGATGGAAAAATCCACTGCTGGTGCCCGGCTCTCGCGTAGCCGAATTAGCGCAAGCCATGGGTTTTGAGCAGATCATCGCCGCCCCAGACGCCGGCGAGCGCAGTATGCTCAATAGCCTGCTTAACTATTGCAAAGAGCACCGCCCCCCAAACTCCCAGGAAACCCCATGACCGAAACCTCCCTGCCCGCCGTTGTGTCAATTCAGGCACCTAAGCGTTCGCTGGCCGGCTATTGGCTAATGCTGTTCATATTTTTCATGATGCTCTCGGCGGCAGGCTGGGAAGTGCGCAACATGCGGCACCAACTCAAAAACGACATACTTAAGCTGGACGACAAGCTTAAACAAACCATGCGCAACCAAGATGAGCAGGTGGATTCACTCAACGAAACACTCGGCAACGCTAAGCAGCGCATCGACAACAACCTCAACGACCATCAAAGCCGTCTAAGCGAAATTGAGCAACGCATACAAGAGCACCAGAATCGCTTGCAGAACCTCACCAATCGCACCCTCGACGACCGCCTACTGGCAGAAACGCTGCTCGTGGTGAAACAAGCGAATACCCGCTTGGTACTGGAACACGATATTGCCGGCGCGCAACTTTTGCTGAGTGAAGCCGAGCAACTACTCGGGCATATCACCACAATCGACCCCCAATTGCTCACCCTGCGCCAAACCCTTAACCGCGACCTCACCGCATTAAAACTGGTAACCCCGCCCGATAAAGAAGGCCTTTACCTGCAGCTCAACTCGCTACTCGAGCTCCTCCCCCAGCTGCAGCTGCTGCCCAGTTTTGACGGCGCGCCCAATCGGCCGTCTGACGCGGATAAAACAGCCCCAGACCAGCACTCCAGCTGGACCGATTGGCTGCTCCATAGCCTGAAGCGTCTAGGTGATGAAGCCAAAAACTACATTCGCCTAGAGGATCACGCCGACCGATTCAA
This sequence comes from Thalassocella blandensis, assembly GCA_945882995.1. GTDB lineage: Bacteria > Pseudomonadota > Gammaproteobacteria > Pseudomonadales > Cellvibrionaceae > CAMCXE01. The sequence goes on from CAMCXE010000022.1 coordinate 8,146, forward strand.
ACCGATTCTTAACCAAGAGTCCGCCAAGCTGGCGCAACTAAACATCCGCCTCTTGCTGGAGCAAGCACAGGTTGCCCTGCTGCAGCAGCGCAGCGGGATCTATCAGCAAAGCTTACGCAATGCAGACCAACTATTAACCGCCTATTACTGGGATTCGGCCGCGCTCACCGAATATCGCCACGACCTACAGGCGTTAGCCGCTACCGAAATTGCCCCCAGCGTGCCCTCACTGAGTGACAGCCTTCAACAACTCCAAGCCTATCTGCAACAAAAACATGACAATGTCAGCAGCGGAGCCGCCACACCATGACACGCTGGCTGCTGGTCACAGTTGTCCTGATGGTGGTGTTTTCTCTGGCCACGGAAGTACTGCTGCAAGACCCCGGGTATGTGATGATTGCCGTGGGTCACAAAACCCTGCACATGCGCTTCTGGCCCGCTGCCATGTTATTTTTTGCGACGCTTTGGGTTCTCTATTTTTTGGCCGCGTTTTCCAAGCGAATTGCCGAACTGGCTCGCGGCCAAGGGTGGCGCGGCAAGCCGCAGGTCGGTACCAGCAGCAAGCGTCAGCATGGCTTCTGGCTGCACTACTTTGAAGGTAATTGGGCGCGACTCCTCAAAGAATCCAACCGCCTGCTAGGCAAAAAACCCGACCTAATTGCCAGCCTCATGGCTGCGGAAGCAGCGGCCGAATTAGGCGACTTTAACCAGCAACGCCTGACACTCACGCAGGCCGCCCTTCAGCATCCACGCCAAATGCTGGCCATAAACCTTGTAGCGGCCCGCTTAGCCGCACACCAGGGCGATTGGCTCGAGGTAATCGCGCAGCTGCAACGCCTACGCGAATACGCCCCAGAACATGCTCCAGCCCTGCGGCTGTTGGCGCAAGCCTACCGCGAACGCGGCGATTGGCCCGAGCTGGCCGCACTACTCCCAGAAGTAAAGCGCCTGCAAGCCACCACCGCGGACACACTCCACCAGCTCGAACAGGTCACCTACGCCAGACTGCTGGAAGGCGCCGCCAGCCTAGGTTTTGAAGCTCTGCAAAACGCTTGGCAGGGCGTAAATAAAAGCCAGAAACAGCAGCCGCGCGTGCTACTAGCCTACGGCTACGCATTGCGTCGATTAAAACGGTCAGACCTAGCGGAACCCTTAGTGCGCAAGTATTTACGGCAACACTGGTCGGATGAAGTGGCGGCTCTCTACGGCTTGCTAGAGCTGCCCTCTGGGCAAGACCAGCTCAAGCAAGCCGAGACATGGCTAGTGGAACGGCCACAAAACGCCCACCTACTCATGGCGCTTGGCCGCATCTGCTGGCGCCTCCAATACTGGGGGAAAGCGCGAGATTACTTCGATCAAGCCCTACAGCTTGCACCCTCCGCGCAGACCTACATTGCTCTGGCACAGACCTATACGCAACTTGGTGACACCGCCAAAAGCCATGCCCTTTATGAACAAGGGCTGACCAAAATGGCGCAAACCAGCGCCGCAATGTGATCCGCGTCACAAAAAAATCACCTCACGAAAAACCATTGAACTTCATTGCCAGTGAGCAGCTCAGACCACTGTGAGTATCAGCTCAGTTTCAAGCAGCCGATGCTTAAGTAAGACGGTTTTTTCATGGCGTTACCCTCCCAAGTAAGGTTTTTGGCCCCACTGTTTAATCGCAGCGGGGCCTTTTTTTTACCTAGAAACCTCAACTGGGCACCAAAAAGCTGTGCAATCCATTGGTGTGATTAGTGAAAGTTAAAATCACGGGCAACCTGGTTGGTTGTTCGGCATTTTTAACTTTTGCTAGGCGAGCCGAGGGGTTGCGCAGACTTTGGTAATCCAACTGAGGTTTCTATCGCTGACAGAGCGTGCAGTACACCGTCGAGCGCTGAGCCAGACGCTTCTCCATCAAGGGTTTGCCGCAATTCACACAGGGCTTACCGCCTCTGCCGTAGGCTTTCAGTTCTTGCGCAAAATAACCCGGCTTACCATCGCCGCCCACAAAGTCCCGCAGGGTGGTACCACCACGCTCTATGGCGTGACGCAATATGCTCTGGATCTGTAAAACCAGCCGTGTTAGCTGGGGACGCGTAAGCTTGTTCGCAGGTTTTAGCGGATGAATCCCTGCCGCAAACAACGCCTCATTGGCATAAATATTACCCACCCCTACCACCACCTTGGCATCCATAACCCAAGGCTTACAGGAGAGACTATGCCGCTTGGCGTTCCCCAGTAAATAATCCACCGTGAAGCTCGGCGATAAGGGTTCTGGCCCCAAATGTTTTAGGAGGGGGTGCTCATCCAGGGAGTCGGGCGTCCACAATACCGCGCCAAAACGCCGAGGATCGTTAAAGCGCAAACATCGACCATTAGCGAATAACACATCCACATGATCGTGCTTCCCCGGTGCCGCAGCCACCTCCAGTATACGCAAGCTGCCGGACATACCCAGGTGCCAAAGGACATGACCAGACTCAAAGCGCAGCAACAGGTACTTGCCGCGCCGCTTGAGCTCCAACAAGGTCTGCCCACTCAGAAGGCTGTGCAGATCCTCGGGCACTGGCCAGCGCAAACGCCCATTGCGCACCACACAAGCCGTCACACGCTGGCCTAGTGTGTGCGGGGCTATACCGCGTAGCGTGGTCTCGACTTCGGGCAATTCGGGCATGGCGCAAGGATCTCAACATTAATCTTCAGTTTCTGCACGCAAAAAAAAGCCCAGCTAAGCTGGGCTTTTTACTAAGACAAATCTTATTTGATTTTGCCTTCTTTGTAGATCACATGCTGACGCACCACGGGATCAAATTTTTTGATCTCGAACTTGCCGGGCATAGTGCGCTTGTTTTTAGTGGTGGTGTAGAAATGGCCGGTGCCGGCACTTGAGTTCAAACGAATTTTGTCACGCATAAGAGTTTCTCCAGGTTAAGCGCAGCTTAAAACTTTTCGCCGCGAGCACGGAGCTCGGACAACACTTGTTCGATTCCGTTTTTATCAATAATACGCATACCTTTAGAGGAAACGCGCAATTTTACAAAGCGTTTTTCGGTCTCAACCCAAAAGCGGTGAGTATGCAGGTTAGGCAAAAAACGACGACGAGTGTGGTTTTTCGCGTGTGATACGTTGTTACCGGTTATCGGGCGCTTGCCCGTAACTTGACATACCTTAGACATTATACTGCCCCATTAAATGGTGAAGTGGCCACTTGCAACATGCTACGCGCGACCAAAGATCAAGAAAGTTTGAATGCATGTGGAAACATGATTAACGGCCAAGGCACATCGTATAACGACAGATTACCGGGGGTGGCCGAAAAGAGGCGCGTTTTATACCAGAAGACCTAGGCAATAGCAACCAACCAAGGGAATTTATCCACTGCACAGCGCGCCACCCAGGCGCGCGACCCAATCAATCCGCGGCGCCGATCAACCGAGAAACCTCCGTTGGGCGCAAAAAGCCGTATGCCCCACTGGCTGCCCAACTGAGGTTTCTCGGTTAATGCCTTAGCCGAATAGCGGGATCCATATTGATCGCGCCGTCGCTTTCAAGCACGGCATATTGACCGCTTAAGGCTTCGTTGATCACCACCACCACGGGCTGCTCGGCGCGGCGAATGAACCACAAGGTCCAACCAAAATACTGCATGGTATGCAGGGCAAGCTGCTGCTGTTTATTTAGCAATGTGGCGTAGTCCTCCGGCACGGCCGGTACACTGCCGCGCGGTACAAACTCCTGCGGCAAAGCCATACTGGCTATTTCTTCTATGGGTACGCCCACGCGTTGCGCTAATAACATAAAACCTCTCCCGTTGTACAAGCTCCACCTGTATATGGAGCTTTGTATTGATACGAGGTTTTGTCAAAATTCGCTCAGCTATATAGGCTGGGTTTTAGGAAGGCAAATGAATAAGGAATAACTAGGAATCGCTTAGATTTCGTATCGCAATAGAAGCTTCAGTTTAAATCCGAAAAATCTATTTTTTGCTGTTAAAAATTTACCGCTAATTCGAAATTAAACTTGCGGGTCGCCACCGGTGCGGCAAGCTCATGACGGGAAAAAAAGGTTCGCAGAACAATACATTCGAAAGAGCGATCCTGTGCACACACAGCAATTTGAAAAATTATCCTAGAAACCTAAGTTGGGCGCCAAAAAGCTGTGTAATCCATTGGTGTGATTAGTGAAAGTTAAATTTGGCGGGCAACCGAGTTGGTTGTTCGCCAAATTTAACCTTAGCTAGGCGCTGCCCGGGGGTTGCGCAGACTTTGGTGATCCAACTGAGATTTCTAGGATTAAGCGTGTTTAGTGGCGCGCAGCACGCATGGCGATCTCTGGGCTCATGTTGGCCAGGCCTCGCTCTTCAATTACAGAAAATTTGCCGCTATCTTGATGGCGCAAAACGACTAAAGGGGGAACACAATTTTCGCGACGAATAAAGAATAAACGCCAACCTAATAGCTCCAACTGACGCAGCGTGTTGACTTGTGACTGGTTTAGATAATTTTGCATATTACGCGGCAATCCATTTTCGCTGCCTTGCCGGCGATTATCTTTTTCAGAAATGGGCACCAAGCGGGTCATAATAAATCCCTCATTATTCTTTTTAGGCAAGGATATTCCTCGCAATTATCGGGCTTGTCAAAGGCGACGCGCGCAGTTTACTGAACCTACGGTGCGAGGAATCTTCCTGATTCACTTTGATTATTACCCGCCAAAGGTCCACAGCACTAAGGAAATGACCGCAACTTGCGTGGGAAATTTGAGTTACGCTGCAAACAAAATGCACAAAAACCTAAGGAAGGAACACTCACCACCCCAGCATAATTTATACAAAATATAGCAGGGGTCAAAAAATATAAAATTCGAATCGGGAATTATTTAGTGAGCTTAGTCAAAAATTCGAGCGTTTGTTTTACCTAGAAACCTCACTCTAGTTGGTTGTTCGCCAAATTTTAACTTTGCCTAGGTGCGCCAAGGGGTTGCGCAGACTTTGACGATCCAACTGGGGTTTCTCGCTTTAAGGCCCCTAGTCGGGCGCCAAAAAGCGGCGTAAGCCATGGGTGTGAGTAGTGAAATTAACCTAGGCCCCTCAGTTGAGCGCCAAGGGTTTGGGCAGGCTTTGGTGATCCAACTGAGGTTTCTAGCTTTAACCCGTTGAAAGAAAGGAGAGTAACTAGCAAGCGGCGACCTCACCTGAGGTGATGTCGCCGCTCACATCCTGCTTATTTATGCTTCCGCGAGTTTTTGTTGGTTAATGGCGTCCTTGGCATGGTCTCTCGCGAATAATACATAGACCGCTGGCAACACAAACAACGTGAATATAGTGCCAATGGTCATACCGAATACCAACACTAAGCCAATTGAATTGCGCGCATGAGCCCCGGCGCCTGCGGCGAAAATCAGTGGCGTGTGGCCGGCGATGGTGGCGATGCTGGTCATCAACACTGGCCGCAAACGCACCACTGCCGCTTGGCGTACGGCTTCAATTTTGCTGAGGCCTTGCTCCTGCAAACGGTTAGCAAATTCCACCACCAAAATGCCGTTGCGGGCAATTAACCCCACCAGAGTAACCAAGCCTACTTGCGAATAGATGTTCAGAGTGCAGGTGAATGCATCCGTAAAATAAGGCATAGGTGCAGGAATTTTCAGGAAGGTGAAAATTAGCGCGCCAAACATGGCCAGCGGCACCGAGCCTGCGAGAATCACCGCCGGGTCACGGAAACTGTTGTATTGCGCGGCCAGCACTAAAAAAATCATGGTTAACGACATCAGCAGAGCCGGCAAAAAACTGTTGCCTTCGCGGCGCAGCTGACGGGATTCGCCCGTGTAATCCAGGGTGTAACTTTTTGGGAGCATCTGTCGCGCCTCTTGTTCCAGCCAAGTTAAAGGCCCGTTGAGCGGCCCCATAGGCACCGCACTGATCTTCACTGAATTGAGTTGCTGCATGCGGTTGATGGAGCGCGGGACAGTTTCATGGCTCAAGCTGGCAATTTGGTCAAGCCGAATTAAAGTGCCTTTGGGACCGGTAACGTAAAGGTTGGTGAGATCTTCCGGCGTAAGCCGGTCTTCACGTTTAACCTGCGGTATGACTTTGTAGCTCTGCCCCGCCATATTAAAGCGATTCACATAACCACCGCTCAACAGCGTTCCCAAGTCGTAGGCTACCGTTTGCAAATTCAAGCCTAAATCAGCCACTTTTTCACGGTCGATGTTGAGCTGGTATTGGGGTTGATCGACTTTCATGTCGATTAGACTAAACGCAAATTTGCCGCTTTTATTGAGTTTTTGCTGCAGCTCCAAAGCGTAGTTGTAAATTTCTTTGGTATCCGCCGTAGAAGACAAAACAAATTCCACGGGAAACTGACCGCCGCCGGGCAGCGCGGGTGGTGTAATGGGCAAAACCCGCACGCCCGAGATTTTAGCCAGCTCGGCTTGCACTTCGGGCAAAATTTCGAATACGGAGCGTTTGCGATCGTCCCAAGGTTTTACCACCATGCCGCCAAAACCGCCTGTAGGGAAGGTGAGCTGAAACGTAAACTCGGTCTCCGGCACCTTGAGGAAGGTCTGGTTTACCTGTTTGCCGTAATACACAGACTGATCCACGGTGGCATTGGCCGGTGCGTCCACAATACCGAAAATCACACCCTGATCTTCCACCGGCGCCAACTCTTGTGGCGACATTAAATACAGCGGGATACACAGCAGGCTGATCACGATCCAAAACACGTAGATGCCTGCCCGGTTTTGCAAGCTGGCCTCCAGTTTGCGGCTGTAAAACGCTTGAAAGCGATCAAAAACACCTGCCAAGGGCGCAGTAATTTTGGCGTGGGGTTTTAACAGGCGGGAACCGAGCATAGGCGAGAGGGTAATGGCCACAATCGCCGAAATAGTCACAGCGCCGGCGAGGGTAATGGCAAATTCGCGGAACAAGGTGCCGGTTAAACCGCCCTGCAAACCAATGGGTACATACACGGAGATCAGGGTGATGGTCATGGCAATAATCGGCCCACCCAATTCCCGGGCTGACACCAGTGCCGCCTTGTAAGGCTTAAGGCCTTCTTGAATATGCCGTTCGATGTTTTCCACCATCACAATCGCGTCGTCCACCACCAAGCCCACCGACAGCACAATAGACAACAGGGTGAGCAAATTGAGGGAGAAGCCGAACAGCTTCATGATAAAAATGGCGCCGATCAGCGACAGGGGAATCGCTAACACCGGAATCAACACAGAGCGACTGAAGCCCAAAAATAAGAAGATCACGATAACAATGATCAACAGGGTCTCGCTGAGCGTCGTGATTACCTCGTGAATGGCGGCATTGATGTACTTGGTGCCGTCATAGGCGACGCGACCGTTTAAACCGGTAGGCAGTTCGGCTTTGATCAATTCCATTTCCTTGGTGACATCACGTATCACATCCAAGGAATTCGCGTTGGGTGCCACCCAAACGCCCATAAATACGGCGGTATCGCCAGAAAACGCTACCTCGGTGTTGTAGTCCTCTGCGCCCAGCACCACGTCCGCCACATCCTCTAGGCGTATTACGCCGTCACTGCTGTTGCGCACCACCAGATTTTTAAAGTCGTTAACGTCTTTTAAATCTGTATCGGCGCTTAAATTCACTTGGGTATAGGCGCCGCGCGTCTGACCTATGGCCGCCTGCACGTTATTGGCCGCCAGCGCTTGGCGTACTTGGGTAGGCGTAATACTCAAGGCGGCAAGACGATCCGGTTTTAACCAGATACGCATGGCGAAGGTGCGGCCACCCAATACTTCGGCTTTTTGCACCCCGGCAATGGCCGTTAAGCGCGGCTGTACTGAGCGGGTGAGGTAGTCCGTGATTTGGTTTTGATTGAGGATAGTGGAGCTAAAACTCAAATAGGCGGAGGCAAATTGGGAATCCGCGGCCTCAATGGTGATACTGGGGATTTCAGCCTCGGGCGGTAAATTGCCGCGCACCTGGTTAACCTTGGCGCTTATCTCGGTCATGGCTTTCAGCGGGTCGTAGTTCAAGCGCAAATGCGCATTCACCGTGGACATGCTCATGGCGCTGGTGGATTGCACATAGTCGATGCCGCCGGCTGAGGCTATGGCGCGCTCTATGGGCGTGGTGATAAAACCGCGCACCAACTCTGCGTTGGCGCCCACGTAAAAGGTATTAATTTTGATAACCGCAATGTCGCTGCGCGGGTATTGGCGCACGGTCATGCCGTTCCAGGATTGGATTCCGGCGATCAGAATCAGCAGGCTCACCACAATGGCCAGCACCGGCTTTTTGATAAAAATATCAGTAAAGTTCATGGCTTAGGCTCGCAACTCAGGTGTCAGACGGTTTAGGGTCAAGTTTGTATTCCGGTGGTTTATTCGGGCTTTCCACCACAGACTGGCCATTAAATAGCTTGAAGCCACCCGCCGCTGCCACCTTCTGGCCGGCCTGTAAACCTTCCACCACCTCGATGAAGTCACCGCGGCTTTGGCCCAAGCGCACAAATTGCTGGCGCGCCTTGAGGCTACCGGGCTTTTCCCCGGCTTCAATCACATAAACCGTGTCGCCAAACGGTGCAAAAATAATACTGGTAACCGGCACCGCCAGCAGGGCGCGCGGGTCGGACAGTGTCACTTCCACTTGCACGGCCATACCGGGAATCAGTTGATTGTTCGCATTGTCGAGGGACGCCTGCACCGTAGCGCTGCGCGTGGTGGGATTGATCTCCGCGCCTATGGCGGTGACTTGTGTGCTCAATTTATCCACTACACCATTACCTGGCGCTACGGTCACTGGCAAGCCTTTGCTCATTTTACTCAACCAACCCTGCGGCACAGGGAAGTTGACACGCACGCGATTGGTGGCCTGCAAGGACACAATGGCCGCACCCACCGCTAGGTCTTGCCCCAGATCCACCTGACGAATACCCAAACGCCCGTCAAACGGCGCGCGCATGACTTTTTTCTGTAAGGTGGTTTTCAGGTTGTCCACATCGCCCTGGGAGGACTCCTTCTGTTGGCGCGCTAAGTCCAGCTCGCTTTGCGATACGGTATTTTTGGTTTTCAGCTCCGCTAAGCGTTCAAAATTGGCGGCGGCCAAGCGCAGACGCGCGCTGGCAGCACTGAGTTGGGCCTCTTCATTGCCGGATTCCTGCTCGAGAATAATGTCCCCGGCTTTCACGCGCTCCCCCGACTTGAAGGCAATACGCTTAACCTTGCCCTGCACCTCGGCAACCACCGTAATACCTTCGTCCGCCTCCACGGTACCCGTGGCGGTGTAACTGTTGGGCCAATTTTGCATTTCGGCAGCCACGCTGGTAACCGATTCGGGTGGTGGCACAAATTTCTTACCTTGGGCGATCATAAAGCCGATCTGCCCCCCCTTAAGACCGGCAATAACACCAATGACAACCAACAGCGCCAAGAGCGCTAAGAGTATGGATTTAACAGGGGACTTGGCTGTGTTCATAAACAGTTCCGAAAATGGCGATATGAGGAAATGGTAAGCGGAGGTGAGGTGCGCGAAGGCTGGATTGTTGCACAGCGGAAAACAAAACCGAAAGGTTCGTCGGTAAATAAATCTGCATTGGCTGCATTGCAGTGCCGCCAGACTGACGCGGGTGCCCTAGCCAAGAGCGTGAGCTGGCGCTCATTTTTGATCCACGGAAATTGATCCAGCGCATTGAGCACCCGCATGCAGGCCATAAACTAAGCTCCCAAGTAGCGGAACCTTTTGCCATGTATGCATACGTCCAAATCGCCCTTCGTATTTTACGCCCTGTAGGCTTTGCCTTGTTCTGCAGTGGGCTGGTTGCCTGTGGCGGCGTGCCAGACCCCCTAGACCCAGTTGTGAACCCAACACCGTCGGCCTGCAGCGCGCCGGAAGGGCTGATGATCACCGACATGCAAAGCGTGGTGGATTGGATTAACGCCATGCCCAAACCGCTTACCCTGCCCTGTTTTACGCAGAGCCTGCCGCGCCCCCTTAAGGTTTACACCTCCCTAGGCACGGTGAGCGCCCAGCCCGCCATAGACTCCAAGAGGCCACGCTTTTTTATTTTTATCAACAATATGACCTTATCAGTGGTGCCCGGCGAGTCCTACCCCACTCATGTCGACGGCAGCCCACAAGATCCAGACTCCACCAAATACAACCAGCTGGAATTAAGCCAGCCCACCACGGGTTATTTGTCTATTAAGGGCGAGCTGCGGTTTCCCGTACGCGACACCTTGCCAAACGCCGCGCCCTATAAGGACTTGGAATACGCCTTTGGGTACTCCATTTGCGGGCTGTGCCACCATTACGAGAAAAAAATAGGCTCGTTAGATGGCATCAGTATTTTTGTATCCGATCGCAAAATGCCCCGGGACGCTCAGAATTTAGCGGTAGCAAGAGAGGAGCATAAACTGTGCGACCGAACAGCCGACCCGTACCATTGCGACATGATGGCAGCCATTTTCGACAAGGGTGAAGTGGTTTGGCAGGATTTCCCGGCGCTGCTACGGGGGCATTTTTAATAGGGCATTTAACCTAGAAACCTTGGCGGCGCTGACTGATGGACCCCGATGGTTTTCATGAGCAGACTCGGTTAAACCATCAACCAGGACTTAACCTGCGCTTCGTCCATCTCACTGATGCGGCCAGCCATCACCGCTATGCCGCGGTCCATAACCACGTAAGCATCCGCCAAGTTTTTAGCGAACTCGAAATACTGCTCCACTAAGAGCACTGCCATCTCACCCTGCTGACGCAAAATGCTGATCACATTGTGGATATCTTTAATGATGGACGGCTGAATACCTTCCGTGGGTTCGTCCAAGATTAATAATCTTGGCTGCATTACCAAAGCGCGGGCAATAGCCAATTGCTGCTGTTGCCCACCGGATAAATCCCCGCCACGACGGTGCAACATGGTGCGCAACACAGGGAATAAATCATAAATCTCATCCTGTATTTTGCGCTGCCTGCGCGGCAAAACCGCAAAACCGGTTTTTAAATTTTCCAACACCGTTAATTGCGAAAAAATTTCGCGGCCCTGGGGCACATAGGCAATACCGGCCCCGGCACGATCCGCCGCCGACAAGTTCACAATATCCCTTCCCTCCCACACAATGGCACCGCTGCGCAATGGGTGCCGGCCCGTGAGCGCACGGGCGATACTGGTTTTGCCCACACCGTTGCGCCCCAAAATACAGGTGATTTCGCCTTTTTTGGCGCAAACAGACACCTTTTGCAGCGCTTGGCTAGCGCCGTAAAATAAATCCATATTGGTAGCTTCTAACATAAGGACACCTCCGGAAATTCTCTTTTCGCGCTCTCGCTGCGTTATTTTCGTGCTCAGTCGGTCATTTATACCGCATAAACTCCCTCCCTCCGCGCGAAAATGCCTTGCGATCATCGCGAAAAGTGAATTTCCGGAGGTGCCTATAAGCGGCTCATGCCTTGTTGAATTAATAAAATTTTAACGAAGGCGATAATTAGCGGCCCAAATACACATCAATCACCCGCTGATCTTTCTGCACTACGTCTAAGCGCCCCTCCGCCAATACCGAACCTTCGTGCAGCACCGTAACGCGCGAATCCAAGGCGCGAATAAATTCCATGTCATGCTCCACCACCACTACGGAATGGTCCTTACTAATATTTTTCAACAACTTTGCCGTTTCCATGGTTTCATAATCGGTCATACCCGCGGCGGGTTCGTCTACCAGCAACAGCTGCGGCGCTTGGATAATCAACATACCGATCTCCAACCACTGCTTTTGTCCATGAGACAAATTGCGCGCTAAGTCGTCGCGCCGAGCAGGCAAACCTATAAGCGCTAGAATTTCATCCACGCGGTGTGCTTGCGCCTGTGTAAGCCGGAAAAACAGCGTTTGAAATACATTGCGCTTGCCGGCTAATGCCAATTCCAAATTTTCCCACACGCTTAAACTTTCAATGACCGTGGGTTTTTGAAACTTGCGCCCAATACCTAGGTTGGCAATATCCGCTTCGTCGTGCTGGGTTAAATCGATAGAATCGCGAAACACTACCTCCCCCACATCCGGTTTAGTTTTGCCGGTGATAATGTCCATCATAGTGGTTTTACCCGCGCCATTTGGGCCAATAATCGCCCGCAACTCACCGGGGCGGATATCCAAACACAAATTATTGATAGCCTTAAAACCGTCAAATGTTTTAGTCACACCATTCAAATACAAAATACTTTTTACTGCACTATGGGCTTGCGTCATGTTACACCTGCTCCACTGGGGCGGCTGCAAGCAACAGTCGCTTCTGTCTGCGTAACGCCAGCCAATTATCTGCCACACCTACCACACCGCGGGGCAAATAAATGGTGGTCACAATAAACAGGGCGCCCAAAATAAATAACCAAAATTCCGCAAATATTCCGCCCGTAAAATAGGTTTTGCCGTAATTCACCAGCAGCGCACCTAATACCGCGCCATACAAGGTACCGCGCCCACCAATAGCCACCCAAATCACAATTTCGATAGAGTTCAGTGGGTTAAACTCGCTGGGATTGATAATGCCAATTTGCGGCACATAAAGTGCGCCCGCAATACCAGCCAATACCGCCGAAATAACAAACACCAACAATTTATAATGCTCTACGCGATAACCCATAAATCGGGTGCGGCTTTCCGCATCGCGAATGGAAACCAACACTCGCCCCAGCTTGCTGATGGTAATGTACTTGCACAGGAAATAACTTAGGGCCAAGGTGATAACGGTGACCACAAACAACACCACACGGGTTGTGCTGGACTGCAAATCACAACCTAGAATTTCCTTGAAATCCGTAAGCCCGTTATTGCCACCGAACCCCATATCATTGCGAAAAAACGCCAGCATCAACGCATAGGTAAGTGCCTGCGTGATAATTGACAAATACACACCGGTGACCCGGGAGCGAAAGGCCAACCAACCAAAAACAAACGCTAAAACACCGGGCACGAGTACAGCCATTAGCACTGCAAACCCGAAATGATCAAAACCCGTCCAATACCAGGGTAGCTCCTGCCAATTTAAAAACACCATAAAATCCGGCAGATTCGCATTGCCGTAGACGCCTCGGTCGCCGATTTGGCGCATAAGGTACATGCCCATGGCGTACCCACCCAACGCAAAAAAAGCACCTTGACCCAAACTTAAAATACCGCAATAACCCCAGATTAAATCCAATGCTAGGGCCAAAATAGCAAAACACAGGTATTTCCCCAGCAAAGTCACCACATAGGTTGGCACATGAAAAAATGAATCCGCTGGCACCAGCAGGTTAAAAATTGGCACTAGCACCACTAGCCCGCACAAACAGCCCAGCAATATTTTTCCCGGCTTATCCTGCAGCAGCAGACGTTGCAACACACTCGTGTCACGCATAATCAATCCTCAACAAATCGGCCTTTAAGGGCAAACAAGCCCCGTGGCCGCCATTGGATAAATAAAATAATAAACACCAATACAATAATTTTTCCCAGCACCGCGCCAGCAAAGGGTTCTAGGAATTTGTTAACCACCCCCAAACTTAACGCCGCAAAAAATGTTCCCATTAAATTGCCCACGCCACCAAATACCACCACCATAAAGGAATCGATAATATATTGTTGACCCATATTGGGGCCAACGTTAGTAATTTGGCTCAAGGCCACACCCGCAATGCCCGCGATACCAGAGCCTAAACCAAAGGTGAGTGCATCCACCCAGCCGGAGCGAATGCCCATAGAATTAGCCATAGCGCGATTTTGCGTCACCGCGCGCATTTGCAAACCCATGTAGGTTTTACGCAACAAGAACGCCAGTAAAGCCAGTACGGCCAAGCTAAATAAAATTATGTACATACGATTAAACGTAAAAGACAAGGCGCCGTTTATTTGCCACATGCCGCTCATCCATTCCGGTGTAATCACGGCCACGTTGTTGGCGCGAAAGCTACGCACCGCCTGCTGCAACACCAAACTTACGCCAAAGGTCGCCAGCAAGGTTTCCAACGGTCGGCCGTAGAGGTGGCGAATAATTGTCCGCTCAATCAGCACCCCCACCGCACCAGACACCAAAAACGCCGCCGGTATAGCAATAATGATGGACATCTCCAGCCACTGGGGGAATAGCTGCTGAATAGCGAAAGTGGTATAGGCGCCCAGCATAATCATCTCGCCGTGCGCCATATTAATTACGCCCATAACCCCAAACGTAATGGCTAATCCAATAGCCGCCAATAAAAGTACCGAGCCCAAGCTGATGCCAAAAAAACAGTTTTCGATGAATTTATATATACCCAATTGGGTTTGAATTCTAATCAATGCCGCCTCGGCAGTAGAGGCTAACTCAGTGTCCGCTTCAAGGTAATGCCCTGAGGGATCTTTGGCCGCGACTTTTTCTAACATGGCCACAGCTTCCGGCTGTACGGCATCGGCGAGGATCGCCACTGCCGCTTTGCGTTTTACCGTGTCGGTGGAATTAATATCGATACTCGCCAAGGCTACGTGCAATAAGGATTTTATGGCCTGATTTTTTTCCCCGCCCAGCGCGGACTCCACCGATTCGCGCAGGCTTTCATCGGGGTTTTTAATTAAGTTGATTGCCGACTGCCGACGAATGTCTGGATCTTTTGCGCTAAGCTCAAGCCCAGCCACCAAACTGCGCAATTCACGGCGCAGCCCATTGTTAATTTTGATTTTTTCAAGCTGACTTTTAGTGCGTACGCCCAAAGGGCTATTGTCGAGTACTGATTGCACCTCATACCCTTCGCCGGACTCCTTGCCGATAACAATTTGCCCCGCTTCAGCTACGACAAACAGATTGCCGTCCTGCATCGCCTTTAAAACGGGCAATACGCGCTTATCATCCAGCCGATGTAAACCGCCTACGGCTTCGGTTTTTTCAGAAAATGAGTCGCCATTTAGCTTCACCACTAAATCAGCAAATTCATCCGCGCGGCATAAGGTCGCGACGCAAACACACAGCAATACACTTAATAATCTGAGCGAAATGTTCATAGCCCCAACTCACTAGGAAAAAAAACGACCTCGAACGAGGCCGTATTATAGTAAAGACACGCCACAGATCTTACGGGCACCTCCGCAAATCCACTTTTCGCGCCCTCGCTGCGTTATTTTCGTGCTCAGTCGGTCATTTATACTGCATAAACTCCCTCGCTCCGCGCGAAAATGCCTTGCGATCATCACGAAAATTGAATTTCCAGAGGTGCCCTTACTGCGGCGAGCTAGCTTGGGCTATTTGTAGTTTTGACCAGAGCACTTGCCAGTTTTGATATTGAAATTTCCGCATTTAATGGGCGCAGTCCAGTCTGCAACCACATTGGCGGAATCGGGCAGAAAGTCGGTCCAAGCATCACCAATGACACCGCCGGGAGTTTGCCACACAATTTCAAACTGACCATTTTCCTGAATTTCACCAATTAACACTGGCTTGGTCAGGTGGTGGTTAGTATTCATAACCGCAATACCGCCAGTTAAATTGGGCACGCTAATACCGTTCATCGCGTCACGCACGTCATCCACTTTAGTAGTGCCGGCTTGCGTTACTGCTTTTGCCCACATTTTAAAGCCGATATAGGTGGCTTCCATGGGGTCGTTGGTGGTGCGTTTCTCATTTTTAATGTACTTCTTCCACTGAGCGATAAAGGCGGAATTTGCAGGGTCTTTAGCACTCATGAAGTAGTTCCATGCGGCCAAATGGCCCACCAATGGTTTGGTATCAAACCCAGCCAATTCCTCTTCGCCCACGGAAAACGCCACCACGGGAATGTCTTCCGCTTTTACGCCGGCATTCGCCAATTCTTTGTAGAAGGGTACGTTGGCATCGCCGTTAATGGTGGAAACCACAGCAGTCTTTTTACCGGCTGAACCGAATTTTTTGATTTCAGCTACGCGGGTTTGCCAGTCTGAATGACCAAATGGAGTGTAGTTAATGGAAATATCTTCCGCTTTTACCCCTTTGCTTTTCAGGTAGGCTTCTAGAATTTTATTGGTGGTACGTGGATAAACATAGTCAGTGCCTTCCAGCACCCAGCGCATCACTTTTTCATTTTTCATTAAGTAATCTACAGCCGGAATAGCCTGCTGGTTGGGCGCCGCGCCGGTATAAAATACGTTTTTAGAGGACTCTTCCCCTTCATATTGCACGGGATAGAACAGCAAGCCATTTTTTTCTTCGATCACGGGCAGTGCCGATTTACGTGATACCGAAGTCCAACAGCCAAAAATAACGTCAACCTTATCTTTTTCCAATAATTGTTTAGCTTTTTCGGCGAATAGCGGCCAGTTGGAGGCTGGGTCTACCACCACCGCTTCCAGTTTTTTACCCAGCAAACCGCCTTTGGCATTTTGCTCGTCAATCATCATTAATACCGTATCTTTCAGCGTAGTTTCACTAATAGCCATAGTGCCGGAGAGTGAATGCAAGACTCCGACTTTAATGGTATCAGCGGCTTGGGCCATGGCCGCACTCAAGGAAAATGCGGAAATGGTCAATGCCAAACTGGTCTTTTTTAACAGACTTTTTAGCGACTCGTTCATGGTGATGTCCTCATATAGTTTTAGGTATGTTTTTCTGTGTAACGGCAGTCACCATTCAGAATTAGTGCCAATTCGTTTTCTCGTTCATAGATTTCAGTAACCATGCGGTATGCCTACCCACAACTGGGTTGCAATACCCCATCGGGTTTGAGCGGCGCCTGGCGGAAACGATGCGCACTGGTGCGCGCAAAACACAAAAATTGCCAACCAAGCACTGTTTTGGTGCCGGAGACATTTACAGTGTCGGGCGCATTTCACTGGTTCGAGCGCCTTGAGGTGCGTCGGTTACTTGTTTTATGGTTTTTTTTATTGAAAACTTAGGCCGCTTGCGGGTTTTGACGAGGACCCTACTGTAATCAATAGTTGCCATTTCGCGCACGGCAAGGAATCTGCAGTGCCCAACCCTGATACAAACTCGGATATTTTTTATGCTTGAAGCCTTCGCCACCAGCCGTACCCCGCCGGCACCCACCGACTTAACCGTATGCCTGACATTCGCTGAACGCCAGAAGAGTCGCCACAAAACCCAGACCGCCTGCGGCCAAACGCTAGGTTGGTTTATTGAGCGTGGCCAAGTGTTAAGTGACGGTGATTTTTTGGTTTGCCAAAACGGCGTGGCGGTGCGCGTAGTGGCGGCGCCAGAATTGGTGAGTCGGGTAGTCTCCAATGAGCCTTTTTTATTGATGCGCGCGGCTTATCATTTGGGCAATCGCCATGTGCCGCTGCAGCTGAATCGCGACTCCTTAATCTATGCTCAAGACCATGTGCTGGACGCCATGCTAGGGGGCCTAGGGCTTGAAGTGACCCGCTGCGAATCACCCTTTCAGCCCGAAAACGGCGCTTACCACGGCAAAGCCGTCATTCAAATTGCACAGGGGCATGGTGTGGCGCACAGCCATGGCTCACACCATCACTCTCACTCTCACTCTCACTCTCACAGTCACAGTCACGAATAAATGACCGCGCTGCTGCATCTCATGCACTTAGTGAGCCCGGCTTTGCCGGTGGGTGCTTATGCCTACTCGCAAGGCTTGGAATACGCCATTGATAACGGCGGGCTTACTACCGCTGCGCTAATTAAGCCATGGTTGGCCGGTGTATTAAGGCACGGGCTGGCCACCACCGACCTGCCCATTCTGATGCGCTGCTATCAGGCGTGGGGCACTGGTGACACAGAAACGATTAATTACTGGAACGCCTATCTGGGCGCCTGTCGTGAAACCCGCGAATTGCTTTTAGAAGATGAACAATTGGGGCAGGCCTTATTGCGCCTGCTGGTGGCGTTGGATGTCCCCGAAGCGCGCACCCACGCCTGGCGCAGCCCCCCAACCTTTGCCTGCCTATTTGCAGTGGCAGGGCACCACTGGCAGGTGCCGTTGGACCAATTACTGCAAGGTTTTGCGTGGACCTGGCTGGAGAACCAAGTGGCGGCCGCCACCAAATTAGTGCCTTTAGGGCAAACCCAGGCGCAACAATTATTATTGGCACTATTGCCGGATATTGCCCCGGCCTGCGCAATTGCGCACAACATTAGCGATGATTTAATTGGGCAGGGTTTGCCGGGGTTGGCCATGGCATCCTGCCTGCACGAAACACAATACACACGGCTGTTTCGCTCGTAGCATTCATTTTTATTGGCACGCTAACACACTAATAATTAATCACTTACCTTCTAGGAAATAGTATGAGTTCACAAAAACCCGCCTTACGGCTTGGTATCGGCGGCCCCGTGGGTTCCGGCAAAACTGCCTTAGTTAAAACGCTGTGTGGCGAGCTTAAAGACAAGTACAACATTGCGGTAATTACTAACGATATCTACACCCGCGAAGATGCGGAATTCCTGTTGCGCCACGAAGTATTATCCGCCGACCGAATTCTCGGTGTGGAAACTGGCGGCTGCCCACATACCGCCATTCGCGAGGACGCCTCCATGAATTTGTCCGCCGTGGCGGAATTGCAAGCGCGTTTCCCCGACTTGGACTTGGTTATTATTGAAAGCGGTGGCGACAATTTAGCCGCGACATTCAGCCCAGAATTGTCGGATTTAACGCTTTATGTGATTGATGTGGGCGCCGGCGATAAAATTCCGCGTAAAGGCGGCCCCGGCATTACCAAATCCGATTTATTGATCATCAACAAAATTGATATTGCGCCGATGGTTGGCGCCGATTTATCCGTCATGGAGCGCGACTCTACAAAAATGCGCGGCAGCAAACCCTTTGTATTTACCAATTTGAAAACTGGCACAGGGGTAGCCACGGTGGTGGAATTTATTGAAACACAAGGCATGCTTAAATAATTGCGACTACTCAGCACGTTTTTAATTTTCTTACGTCATCCCTGCGTAGGCGAGGATCCAGATGGCAGCCGCATATCACGTAAATAAAAACCCCTTGGTTACCGCTGGATCCCCGCCTGCGCGGGGATGACGGGGAAACCTGTTGAATAGCTACAAATAATTTTTAATTGGAGACACAACCATGAAAGTTCAGTCGTTAATTACCCTATTCGTCGGCGCTGGCATCAGCTTAACTAGCAGTTCCGCCTTCGCACATCCGGGCGTGCCCCATTCGGAGGGCCTATTATCGGGGTTTGCCCACCCGTTTACCGGGATAGATCATTTGCTCACGATGCTGGCCGTGGGCCTGTTAGCTAGCCGCATTAATCCCCTTGCGCTTAACGCCCCTCGGTCATGGCGGCTACCGGCAAGTTTTATGCTAAGCATGGCCATCGGGTGCATGCTGCCATTGGCTGGGCACAGCCTGCACCTCCACCTGCCGTTGAATGTGGAACCGCTTGTATTAGCCTCCATGATTATTATGGGTGTGCTAGTGGCTAATCCATTGCGCTTGCCAGCAACACTACTGGCCAGCCTTGTGGGCTTTTTTGGCTTTTGTCACGGCTTGGCTCACGGCCTAGAACAACCCACAGGTGCTAACGGCGGATTATTTTTGATGGGCGCACTTTTGGCTACGGGGTTATTACACAGTAGTGGATTGTTTGTTGCCAGCTGGGTTCGCCAGGCTCTAGTGCGTGCAGCTGGGGCGGCTATCGCGGCGGCGGGGTTGCTGTTGGCCTCGGTCTAAGCATCGCAAAAGGCAGTTTTTACAGGCGGCTTTAACTCAGGCGTTACGGTCGCCGGTGCGCCGGTGCACAAATCCAGATTTATGATTCTGTAGTGCTGGTCACGCCCTAGGAATATTTTGCCCCCAATGTTACTTGCTTATTGGGGTTGTTCCGGCTGCAACACCTAGGCATTAATCGGTTTGGCGCGGGTTGAGCTTTTAACCTAGAAACCTCAGTTGGATCACCAAAGTCTGCGCAACCCCTTGGCGCGCCTAGTAAAAGTTAAAAATCACGAACAACCAACCAGGTTGCCCGTGATTTTTAACTTTTACTAATCACACCAATGGATTACACAGCTTTTTGGCGCCC
>CAMCXE010000023.1 GCA_945882995.1 Thalassocella blandensis
GAAGTTGGTGTTGCGATCAATGGTTATGAAGCGGGACATGGCGGCATTCTGTGGTGTGGGAGGCCTATTTTCTCATGGGGCCTAACGACGGGCCAGGAAAGTCCGACAGGCTGCTAGAACGCTTTTGTTTGCTGCGCTGGAGTGCTCCAGAGTATTGAGTGCGGCATATCGCAGAGCTAACCGGCGCTGCACGGCTTTATGCGCAGTGTCCAGCCACCGGAGGGAGCGGGGTTGAGCGCCGTGTTAGGCGTCATTGACTGCTCCCCAGCGTAATCAACCGCTCTGGAAAGGCATCGTTTTCAGCGTAATAGATGACTGCCGCAAGCCTTTGTTCGGTGGACGGGGCAACCGGCCCACTTAGCACTTCGTCACGCGCGGTCGAGACCTCTAGGAAATACTCGTATCCAGCGGATCGAGCTTCTTCGGGTATACGGAAGTCCTCGGCGAAGCACACGAGTTTTGCCTCGGAATGCTCCGTCCACGGTCGCTTCGCAACAATGCAGAGTGAGTCGTCTGAAGTTTCCAAGCCAGCCACGATGTCAGCGAGTTTCATGACGCCTAACAGTAAAAAATAGCCGAGAGTACAATTGATGGGCGCGCGTACTAATAACCGGTAGACGCGAAATCAATACAGTAAATCCGGTCCTTGGCTCGCCCGACGTGAGTGTAAATTCGCCCATCGTCATGTAATTCAAAATGGCGGAAGCCTGGCATAAGGTGGTCCACGGAAAATGCGTCGGATTGCGGCGTGAATTGAATGCAGGTGGAGGGGCTAGCGAATAGCTTTAAATTACCGCGTTCTAAATGAAACGCTTGATGTACATGCCCCCAGCATAGCGCCTTCACATTGGGATAGCGTTCCAGAATGGCGAATAGGCGCTCAGCGTTTTTTACGGTGTAGCCGTCTATCCAATAGGAGCCAACGGGTACCGGTTGATGGTGCAGCAACACCATGGTGTGGCGCGTGGGGTGCTGGGCGAGTAGGCCTTCAAGCCTGTCAAGCTCGTGGTTTGAAAGCTCGCCACCTTCTTCGAAGGGAATGCGGGAGTTGAGCAAAATAAAATGCCACTGGCCCAGACCACAATCACCGGTCATGGGTTTTGACCCGGGCAGGTTAAACATGTTGTTGGGGTTGTCGTGGTTGCCCGCCAGCCACGCCAGCGGAATGCCGGGTAGGTAATCCTGAACGCGGGCGATAAACCGATGGTAAGAGGCAATAGTACCGTCGTTGGAGATGTCGCCGGTGGCGATAATGAGGTCGTACTGCACGCCGCTGTCACGCACTTCGGCCAGCACATCCCGCAGGCTTTCCTCGGTATTGAGGCCTAACAGGGTTTCATTGGGTCGCGCGCCAAGGTGCGGGTCTGTAAGCTGTAACAAACGCAGGGGCTGGGTGTTCAAACGGGTTACCGTCTCCATTGCTACCAGTTTTCAAAAACTGTGGTCTGATGAGTCTAGTGCTTGCTCGATTCGTTTTTAGCGAGCGTGTGTTGATGAGACATCGTGTTTTTGAAGTTTGGGGCTTTACGGCGATTTCGCTAATGAAGAATTCGTTACTTTGAGAACTTTATCACAATATTGTCCGCCGCCATGCCCTGTTTGCGACAGTGTTCCAGCCAGTCGCCCAAGAATCGGTTGAGCGCAAGTTTTTCGTCGGGTTGATACATGTGTTTGTTTGGATACTCATACTGGGGTAACCAATTTTGCTGACGGTTCCAGCCCACAATTTCCGCCATTTCCACATCGTGATAGAGGCGAATGCGCCAGCAGGCGGCGCTAAAGAGTTGGCCGCCGGTTTGATGCTGCTGTACCTCTATGGTTGAAGTGTAGGGCGCGGCGTCGAGTAGTTGGATGTTCACCCGCAGCTGGCGGTTAGCGCCGATGAAAAACGACCATGTTTGTCTGCCCTCACGGCAGTTGGGCACCATGGCTAGGCAGCG
Organism: Thalassocella blandensis; assembly: GCA_945882995.1. Taxonomy (GTDB): domain Bacteria; phylum Pseudomonadota; class Gammaproteobacteria; order Pseudomonadales; family Cellvibrionaceae; genus CAMCXE01. Next base: position 1,941 of record CAMCXE010000023.1, read on the forward strand.
ATGAAAATTGAGCTCGCAGAGGGCGTGATGCTGGCGCAAATCAATAGGGACCTTGCGCTTAACCAGTGCCTGTTGCGATACCACGTTCATCCCGGTAGTCCCGTGCGAAGTTGAGGGCGATTCAGTTGCAGCCACAATAACCCCATCAAGGTGGCCGCATTGTTCATTCTACTTTCAAGCATAGCAGCGAAGACTTGTTCAGCAGGGTAAACACTCAACAGAATATCTTCATTTTCGTGGCTTACACCAAATACGCCGCCGGCCTCGGTTAAGTCCACCAAGGCGCAATACAAATGTATTTTTTCATCACAGCAGCCGGGTGTGGAGTAATAGGCGGTAATGGGAATGAGTTTGGCCTGTTGAATGCCGGCTTCTTCTTCTATTTCGCGAAGGATCAACGCCTCCATGGGTTCCCCTGGCTCGGCTAACCCGGCCACCACCTCTAGGCACCAAGGCCCGTGTTCGGAGGCTAGGGCGCCGGCGCGAAACTGTTGGATCAGGCCAATGGTGTCGTTAATGGGGTCGTATAAAATTGCGGCGGCGGCATCGCCTTTTACAAAAATTTCTCGCTCGAACGCGCCGCTCCAGCCACCGCCAAATTTCCTGTGACGAAAACGCTTGCGGGCCAGAGTAAAAAAGCCCTTAAAGGCTATGTCTTCGCTAATCAGTTCAGCATCGCTGGGTCCGAATTGGGGGGTGAATGGCATGGTGTTTACTCGTTAAGCGGTGGGCGTAGGATATGAACGAACTGGCAGGAATGCGCAACACATGGTGGAGTGGCAATTTAATATTTTGGCAATATCGATAAAAAGTAGGCAGGAATCAAAATAAAAGCCGCAGTCGATGGTAACTGCGGCTTTTAACGTTAAACCTTGCTATACAACTGACTACCCTGCGCGCGAAATTCTTGAGCCTTGTGTTGCATTTCGCTTTCTATGTCTAGCATTTTTACCACGGTTTCACCCTCGGGAATTATCGCGCCTTGTGCGGCGGCATAGTCGCGTACTTCTTGGGTGATTTTCATGGAGCAAAATTTTGGCCCACACATAGAGCAAAAATGCGCAACCTTGGCGGAGTCTTTGGGAAGGGTTTCATCGTGGTAGGATTTTGCGGTGTCTGGATCTAGGCCCAAATTAAATTGATCCTCCCAGCGGAATTCAAAACGCGCTTTGGATAAAGCGTTATCCCGCAATTGTGCCCCAGGGTGGCCTTTGGCGAGATCCGCCGCATGGGCGGCAATTTTGTAGGTGATTATGCCGGCTTTTACGTCGTCTTTATTGGGTAGCCCTAAATGCTCTTTGGGAGTTACATAACACAGCATGGCACAGCCAAACCAGCCGATCATAGCGGCGCCAATGCCGGAGGTGATGTGGTCGTAGCCGGGGGCAATATCCGTAGTCAATGGCCCGAGCGTATAAAAAGGCGCTTCGCTGCAGACTTCTAATTGTTTATCCATGTTTTCTTTGATCATGTGCATGGGCACGTGGCCGGGGCCTTCAATCATGGTTTGCACATCGTGTTCCCAGGCAATTTTGGTTAATTCGCCGAGGGTTTCCAATTCGCCAAATTGCGCTTCGTCGTTGGCATCGGCTATAGAGCCGGGGCGCAAGCCGTCGCCTAAACTAAAACTTACGTCATAGGCTTTCATGATTTCGCAAATGTCGTGGAAGTGGGTGTAGAGGAAATTTTCTTTGTGGTGAGCCAAACACCACTTGGCCATAATGGACCCGCCGCGGCTGACTATTCCGGTTACGCGTTTTGCGGTCATGGGCACGTAGCGCAATAAAACACCGGCGTGAATGGTGAAATAATCCACGCCCTGTTCTGCCTGCTCAATTAAGGTATCGCGAAACATTTCCCAGGTTAAATCTTCGGCTACACCGCCGACTTTTTCCAGTGCTTGGTAAATAGGTACTGTGCCAATGGGTACGGGCGAATTGCGAATGATCCATTCGCGCGTTTCGTGAATATTTTTGCCGGTGGATAAATCCATCACCGTGTCGGCGCCCCAGCGAATGCCCCAGGTTAGCTTGGCCACTTCTTCTTCAATGGAGGAGGTAACCGCTGAATTACCAATATTACCGTTTATTTTCACTAAAAAATTGCGGCCAATAATCATTGGCTCTAATTCGGGGTGGTTAATATTGGCGGGAATAATCGCTCGGCCCAAGGCCACTTCTTGGCGCACAAATTCGGGGGTAATTTCTTTAGGAATATTGGCTCCAAAGGAATGGCCGGGATGTTGCTGGCCAAGCACTCCCTGTTCGCGGGCTTGTTGCAGGCTCATATTTTCACGAATGGCGATGTATTCCATTTCGGGCGTGATAATACCGCGCTTCGCGTAGTGCATTTGTGACACGTTCATGCCCGGTTTGGCGACACGTGGTGCGCGGGTTAATTCAAAACGCAGAGCGGCAAGTTTGGTATCGTCTAAACGCTCCCGCGTAAAGCTGGACCCGCTGCCCTCCAGAGTGTGCGTGTCGGCGCGGTCGGCTATCCAGCCGCCGCGAATATCCGGTAGTCCCTTCGAAAGGTTAATGGTCACGGTGGGGTCGCTATAAACACCAGAGGTGTCATACACGCGCACCGCAGGATTGACCTCGCCGCCTAGGTCGGTGCCGGTATCGCTTAAGCTAATTTCGCGCATGGGTACACGAATGTCCGGCCGTGAGCCGGCTACATAAATTTTTTGCGAGCGGGGGAAGGGTAATACCGAAGAGGCGTCCACTTTGGCATTGGCGTTAATAAATTCACTATCTGGGGTGTAAGGCATAAAAAAACTCGCTGCGCACAAGCGCTGTTGCTGAAAGTATTCAATGGGTGGAAAGATTTAAAATCGTTTTCGGAAAATAAAAGTCATTGTTGAAAATAAAAGTATTGCTGAAACTAAAAGTCATTGCTGAAACTAAAAATGTGCTTACCAAAAATTATAAAAGTGATGCAGGGGCCCGTTAATAGGTGCCAGCTGCAAACGTGCACTCTGCGTCAAAGCGCCCTGCATAAATGTTTTGGCGGCGGCTACCGCCTGGCGCAGCTGTAACCCCTGTGCCAAGCCAGCCGCTAAGGCGGTGGCTAAGGAGCAGCCGCCGCCATGACTGTGTGTGGTAGCTAGGCGCGGACTACTGAACGGGAAAATGCCTTGCGCACAGGCCAGTATGTCGGTGGCGAGTTGTTGTGCATGGCTAGTGCCGCCCACAAAATGCCCGCCTTTTAATAACACTGCCGGGGCTCCAGCCGCACACAAGGCTCGGGCCTGTTGCTCCATGTCCTCAAGGCTGCAGGCCTCCGGCGTATTAAGCAGGTTTGCCGCTTCGGGAATGTTCGGGGTTAGCAGGCTGGCTAGCGGCAATAACTGCTCGCGGTACACCGCCAAAATGCCCTCGCAGGATAAATTGCCGCCACTGCTGGCTTTAATGACGGGGTCAATCACTATGGGCAGGCTCGGCTGCGCAGCGCGCAACTCGCGCAAGAATTCCGCTACGACTTCCGCAATGGTGCTGTTGCCCAGCATCCCTAATTTAACCGCGCTCAGCGACAAGCCATTGCGCACGGCGTCTAGTTGGGCCTGTACCTGTTGGGCAGGTAACACAAAGACGTTGTAAAGCTGAGCAGAGTTTTGTGCGGTTATCGCCGTGACGGCGCTGGCCGCAAAAACGCCAAAGGCAGCGGCCGTTTTGATGTCGGCCTGCAAACCCGCACCGCCGGAACAATCGCTGCCCGCAATGGTTAGCACCACGGCGGTTGGTTTTGGATTGGATGTTGAAGCCATGCGCTGCCACCTAGGAAGGAACGAGTCGGCGCAGACGCATGCAGTGAAAGGAAATTCAAACTGCCTCGTTCCCTACGCCGGTACTAACCGGATCAGGTCCACGGGTTTTTCTCAGCTGCCTACACGCAGCACCCCGACAAGATGAGCTGCAGTCTAGAGGCTTGAGGCGGTGCCGTAAAGCCGCAAAATTGTCCGCTGCTGCGGGGATTTTATCGGCGCGTATTGCTGTTTTGCAGCATCTCGGCTGGTTATGGAAAGATGTGGCTTGACGCGCAGGGCGCAAAAGCCGTTCTAGCCGATTGTTACCGGGGTAAGGTTTTGGATGAGAGCTAGGAGGTGGTTATGAGCAAACTAAAATGTGTCGACATTTCTTTCACGTTAAGCCAATTGGCGTGGGTAATTTTGGCGTTAGCCGATGGGAATCGTCGTATTAATCTAATAAATACATACGTTTAAACTGGCGTGGTATTGCTCCGTCACCTTGTACGGGATTAGCGAACAGCCACCGCTCACAGGCTTAGCTTTACAGCTTTAACTTATTTTTTGGCTTAGCTCAGTATGTGTTGGCCGAACCCAGCGAAAAGATAATTCGTGGCGCGGATGCGGCGTTCACCCCAATGGTGTATCGCTTGGCCGACTGAGGACTTGAGCTTTTTGTCGATAAAATTTACAAACATGACACTATTGTTACCTGATTGTTTTAAGCGGGGCGCTTGCCTCCGTGTAATAGACTGAGTTTAAAGGTGTTTATTATTTTTGCCCCAGTTGGCGTGGACGATGCTTTGTTATTTGTGCTGGTTGATTTAACGATTAAGTTTTGATGTTCCGTCTAGTTCACTCAACGATGGAGGTACAAAATGAAAAACACAATGATAGGGTCGTTTAAGGGCGCCACACTCGCCGCGGCCATTAGCTTGGGCGGAGTTTGTAGCGCTCATGCGGGTTTGGTGGGTGTTAAAACTATTGAGGTCACCAATGGTATCGGCACCTGGCTACAAGTGGCCGAGGTGCAGGCGTTCAATACTGCTGCTGTGAACGTGGCGCTGGCCAGTAATGGCGCTACTGCTTCAGCTCCAGATTCTTGGTCCAGCATCTCTATGCCAGGCAAGGCTATTGATGGTTCCACCGCGGGCAATTACGGCTTGGGGCAGATATTTCATGAGGGTTCAAATTTTACTCATGACACCTTGACTGTGACTCTCGCTAGCGCTCAAGAGTTAAACGGCCTTACCCTGTGGGGCCGCACAGACTGTTGTACCAATAGAGACATTTATAATGTGGTGTTGCGTGATGTACTGGGCGTCGCGCTTTATGCGGCTAATGGTTTAAATGCCACAAGCAGCACGCACAATGTAAGCTTGGATTTTAGCCACATCCATGTGGTGGCCGAGCCTAGCTCGCTGGCATTGTTTGGGTTTGGTTTGTTAGGGCTTGTAGGTTTGAATCGCCGCAAAAAATAGTGTGTTCCAAGTGAAAAAGCCCCGCAGATGCGGGGCTTTTTTTTGAGTGCAATAACCCTAAGTTTGCTCTCGCTAATCTAGGTAATGGCTTACACCGACACGGCTGAGATGTGTTGCATTATTACCGAGGTCCAGATTCGCTGTGGCGGCCTAGCGTCATAATTCACAGCGCTTTTTATAAAATTCGGCCGCCGGATGATGGAACCGAATTTCATAAAATGTTGCGCCGTTTCAATTTCGCGGCAGTGTTTTCTAGAGCCCCTTTTGGTGAGTGAGCGTTTCGAAAAAGATGTTCCAGTCAGACTTGGAGGAGACCCGCACTTTGGTTTCAAGCATGGTTTTCGTGTTGGTTAGGTCTTGCATTTTACGGTTGTGATAATGGTTATAACCCATTTCAAAGGTGTTATAGATATCGTTGCTGGCGGCTACATCCACCGTGCAGGCGCCCTGCAAGGTGCCGGAGGTAAGCTGCAGCGAAAGCAACTCTAGCGCACTCACCAGGCGGTTTTGGTGGTCACCATACAAATCTACGCCTTGATTCCAAGCCACTTCCGCCGCATTTACAGCGGCCGCCAAGGCGTATTGGGCGTGGTGGCCGCCGTCGGTACCTTTATTGTTGTAATTGCCACCGGTACGACAGGTTTCTTGCGTTAAGCCGTCCATTAATTTTGTGGGTGAAAACCAGCCAGCACCTGGCAGGGTGGTGGGGGTGCCACCGTCAGTGGTCAGGTATATGTAGGCAGGTAAACGGGTTTCAAAGCGGGTAATAGCGGCATCGAATAGGGCTTTGTCTTCGTTAAAAACGGCTATGGCCAGCATGGCGTCTATCTGAGTGAGGTCCACGTTACCATTCCACGTGCTGGCCTTGTTTAACGACGGGTAGAAAGATTTTTTGAACATGGCTTGTGTGGCGGCCATGTCGTCCGGCATCCAGCCCATGTAACCCCGCATAATTTCCGCCGCAGGCCCCATGAGAGAGCCTATCCAACCGGCTACCAATAGATTTTGACCATTTGGATCGCTACCGAAACTAACCGTTGGTGACTTCGCCCAGACATTGAGAATGTTGATTGCTTTATCTGCGTAAGCGGTATCGTCGGTGTAGTACCACACAAGGGCGTTAGCCAGGGCCTTCCTTGCGTCATCTTTACCAGCCTCGCCAACGGGGGCGGTCGTGTTTTTACTGGCGGTGGCGATATTTTTCAGGCTGGCAAATTTCCCAGCCCAAGGCGGGTTGTTTGCCTTAATTTGCATCTTCACATAATCAAGGTCCTCTTTATTGTGATGGGCTCCTGGGTGTTTAAACGCAAAAGCCTGCGCGCTTGAGCTTGAAGAAGAGCTGCCTGAAGAAGAACTGCTTGATGAAGAACTACTTGAAGAAGAACTGCTTGAGTCAGAGCTACCTGATGAAGAACTGCTTGAATCAGAGCTACTTGATGAAGAGCTGCTTGAAGAAGCACTGATTGAAACAGGACTGCTTGACGAGGCGCTGAGTGATGAAGATGAGGAGGCTATGCCCAACGACGAGGAGCTTGATTTTGAGGATGATGAACTCGATGTCAAGGATGGCGAGCTGGAAGACGAGGGTGTGCCATTGGACGTGCCACCCGAGCCGCAACCTGCTAGCAATGCCGCAATGGCTGTAGCGGTAACTATTTTGTACATATTATCTCTCCGGAAACTATTAAAATTGCTGAAAGTTGTGTGCAGCTGGACGGTGAGGGCGCCGCATTTGATGGGCGACAGGGATGTGTCACGCGTTAACTGCGAAAGCTCGTGAAAAGTGTAGGAGCGTTTGCTGGCATTCGCAATGTGCTGGGTTGGAGTGTTAACTATCTGCTGGGGCGCCGCAAGTCATACAGGGACTGGTTGATGCGATATTTGTAATTAGGTTTCCAGCGCTTATTGCGTCAAGTGAGTGAACGGGTTTGCGGACGCTGCGTTCCCGGGCAGGGCTGAGCTTGCCAACTCGAGAAATGCAGGGCGAGCCGACTTTGGCGCGGTTGATTGGTTGGCCTTGATTTTTTGTAACTATTCAGCACAATTTTCATTTTCTCACGTCATCCCCGCGCAGGCGGGGATCCAGATTGCAACTGCTCCGTGGCTATCACGATATTCACTCAAGTAAAAACCGTCTATTGACCGCTGGATCCCCGCCTGCGCGGGGATGACGGGGAAATATGCTGAATAGTTACGAATTTTGTTTGCGTGCAGGCTTGTTTGCACGCCTGGGTGCTGAGCATCAGGTTAATCATTGTCGCCCGGTGATAGCTTTTCACCGATTGCCGCTTCGGTTAAGTCCGCGGAGCACAATTCCATAAAATGGTAGGCAAAGCCTCGCAAATATTGATTTTTACGCAGGGCGATACGGGTGAGGTTGCTAGTGAATAGATGTTCTGAATTCAGCTTAATTAACGCTGTATCTTTTTGTGAGTCAAAAGCCACGGCGGCAATAATGCCAATGCCCATGCCTAATTCCACATAAGTTTTGATTACGTCGGCATCTAAAGCCGACAGCACTATGTCCGGTTTAAGGTTGGCCGCTTGGAAAGTTTGGTCCAGTTTGGCACGGCCGGTGAAGCCCTCGTGGTAAGTAATAATCGGGTATTGAGCAATGTCGGCTAATGTGAGTTTTTGCACAGCGCACAGCGGGTGGTTTTGGGGCGCCACTACCGCATGTTGCCAGCTGTAAAACGGGAAAACGGCAAAGCCTTCGACGTCGTTGAGCGCTTCAGTGGCTATGCCAATATCGGCCTCGCCATTTAAAAGAAGCTTGATAATTTCTTCTGGGCTACCTTGCAATAATTTTAAATGCACGCGGGGGTAGGTTTGTTTGAATTTGGCCACCACTGGCGGTAGCGCATACCGTGCTTGGGTGTGAGTGGTGGCCAAAATTAATTCGCCGGTGTCTTGGGCGCTAAAGTGTTCAGCTAGGTTTTTAATGTTGGTGGCATCGCCCAACATACGCTCCACATATTTCACTATGCCTTGGCCGGGATGGGTTAAACCGGTCAGGCGTTTACCTTTGCGTAAAAATAATTCTACGCCCAGTTCATCTTCTAAGTCCTTAATATGCTTGGATACGCCAGACTGAGAAGTGAAAAGGCGCTGGGCGACTTCGGTTAAATTAAAGTTGCAGCGCAGCGTTTCGCGGATGATGCGTAATTGTTGTAAATTCATGCGGGTTAACCGAGTGGTTGTTGTCCGTAATTAGGTATGTTGTGTGGCGTTATTAACCCGACATCTATCGATGCTGGGTTAATAACTGAAATTATGTGGCGAATGGTCGGCGACATCACTAGTAGCCACGGGTTACTCCAATTGTCGCTTCCTGAAGCGCGTTTAATTATTCCTGCTTGTGTGGCTGTTTCGCAGCCACGGTGCGTTGTTTTTGGTAATGCCAATACACGCGTGTTAATAGCAGCACACCAATAATCACACCAAATTTCGCCGCGTCAAAGTAGCTAGCGCGCACCTGCCAGACTACATGCAGCCAAGCCAACAAAGCGGCGGCATAAATACTGTAGTGCAGTCGCTGCCAGTTTTTGCCTAGCGCTTTTATCGCAAATTGAAACGATGTGGCGCCAAGGGCTATCAAAATAATTAAGGCGGGTATGCTAACCGTAATGTAGGGGCGATTGATTAATTCGGCGCCCATGCCTTTCCAGTCGGCCCCCAATAAAAATAGTGCGTAACCTATGGCGTGCAAGCATGCGTAAAACAGTGCGAAAAGCCCGAGCATGCGGCGGTGAGTTTGCAGCCAGCGCCAGTGTAGCCAGCGTTTAAATGGCGTAACGGCGAGGGTGAGGCATAAAAAATTGAATGCCCATTGGCCGGTAAAATGTACGAGGGTTTTGGCCGGCTCTGGGCCTAAGTCGTTCTGTATCACTTTGAATGCCAGCCACAAACATGGCAGTAGCGCCAAGCAAAATAGGCATAAACGGCGGGATAACGGCGGCATGGTGGTTCCTCGTGAATTGTTGGGGCTGGCATGGGGGTCTTTGCCAACTCTACCTCAGTCGGGCCGTTTAAGCTTGCGCTTGCGCCGTCGATTGGGATTGAGTTGCTGGCGAATTGCCCAGTCAAAATGCTCCGCCAGCCAGGGTTCTGCGTTGGCTTTTTTTGCTTCAAGCGCCGCCATTATCTCGGGCGTGCTGGGTGCGTTGCCGAGGCCAATGGCCAAATTGCGCTGCCATTGGCTGTAGTTAAGTCGGCGCATGGCAGTGCCTTGGGTGTAGCGTAAAAACTCGGCCTCGGTCCAGTTAAATAGGGTCAGCAGTTGCGGCGCGGCAAAGTTGTGGCGCGGTTTAAAGTCTTCTTCCGTGGTCGGCTGCGCGAATTTGTTCCAGGGGCAAATGGCTTGGCAGTCGTCGCAGCCGAACACGCGGTTGCCCATGGGTTCGCGGAATTCCTCGGGAATTGGCCCCTTATTTTCGATGGTGAGGTAGGCAATACAGCGCCGCGCGTCCAGCACATAGGGTTGGGGGAAGGCATCGGTGGGGCAGATCTGTAAGCAGGCGGCGCAGTCGCCGCAGCGGTTAGGTTGCGGCTGGTTGTCTAGGGGGAGTGGCAGGTTAGTAAATAGCTCACCTAAAAAGAAAAAGCTGCCGGCCTGCTCGTTCAAAATGAGCGTGTGTTTACCCGTCCAGCCCAGCCCCGCTTTCTCCGCCAGTGGGCGTTCCAGCACGGGTGCGCTATCCACAAAGGCGCGCTGTAACACCTCCTCGTCGGGCTGCGCCTGCAGCACCGCCGCACGAATTTTGTCGCCCAGCAGGGCCATGCGTTTGCGGACTATTTTGTGGTAATCCCGCCCTAGCGCGTAGCGGGCGATATAGGCCTGCTCGGGGGTTTTCAGGACTTGAATATGACGACTATTTGCGGGCAAATAATCCATGCGCGCGGCAATCACGCGCAGCGTACCCGGCACCAGCGCGGCTGGGTCAAAGCGTTTATCAATATGGTCCCGCAGCCATTCCATATTGCCGTGATACCCCTTGGCCAACCAAGCTTCAAAACCGGGTTGGTAATGTTTGACTTGGGTGTCGGTTATGCCCACGGCCGCAAACCCGAGTTCGTGGGCCCAAGTGGTGATGTGTTGGCGCAGCTGGAGGTAGAAGTTGGCGTCGGTCATGGCGGTAGTGGGGGTTGAGGGGTGGGCTATTGTGCAGGGTTTGGAATGGGAATACACCCGCCCGGCTTGGTCATCGCGCCGATCGCAGCTTTATGGGCTAGGCTCTAGGTGTTGCGGGTTAATGGCCAGTGTTGATTGCGGTCGAGCGTGATTACGCGTTTGGTGCAGGCCAGCGGCTTAGGGCCCCTAAATACTCGCGCGATGACCATAGGGTTTGTGGTGGCGTTTTAGCAAGGCGAAATAAATTAAGGTGCGTGATGAGAACGGCGGATAAATTCACGGTATTTTGCAATAATTTGCGCATGAGCGAAGTTGCAATTTCTAATATTCATTACCGGTACCAAAAGGTTACCGGGCAATTAAACGCGGATTTTCGGCAATTAAATAGCGGTATTGAACACACCCGTTATGTAGGTTCCTATGGGCGCGGTACCGCCATTCAGGTGAATGCGGTGGATGTCCTAGTTGAATTGCCCAATGCGGCACTGGCGCGGCCAGCGGGTGATTCTCCCCTAGGGGTGTAGGGTACTTTGTGTAGCTCGATCGCGGTGGTGTATCCCAGTGCCGTGGTGAACTCTCAGGCGGGCGCCGTTGCGTTGCAATTTGACGATGGTATCGGTTTTAAATTTATTCCTGCCTTTCTAGACACTGAAGGCAAGGGTTATGTTTGCCCGCTGGATGTGGCGCAGGGTACCTGGCAACTGATTAACCCCCGCGCGGAAATTGGCGCAATTGAAAGTGCGGATGTGGGCAGCATTAAAAATTTGCGGCGGTTTTGCAGGATATTGCGAGTTTGGAAAACGTTTCAAAATCTTCCCATTAGTCCATTGCTGCTCGATAGTTTTGCCCTCGATTTTATTTCGAATTGGAAATACAGCGATAAATCCTTCGCTTACTACGATTGGATGTGTCGCGACTTCTTTTTGTATTTAAAAAATCAAGATCCAGAAACGCACAGCTGGCCGGCGGTGGGTAGCGAGCAACTATTGCCTCGCGCCGGCGAATTCGAATCCGTGGCCGCGCGCTGTTATGTGCTAGCGCAGGAGGCAATTGCCCATGAGCACAATAAGCAGGGGTGGTTAGCCAATCAAAAATGGCTGGTGATCTTCGGTGAGCGATTTTTGGATTAGTCCTCGCATGGCTAGGTAAAACCGAGGTAACTATTCAGTACATTTTTCATTTTCTTACGTCATCCCCGCGTAGGCGGGAATCCAGATGGCTATCACTCTAAAGTTATTACGATCTTCACTTAAGTAAAAACTGCCTATTTGCCGCTGGATCCCCGCCTGCGCGGGGATGACGGGGAAACATGCTGAATAGTTACAAACCGAGAAGCCTCAGGTGGATCACCATAGTCTGCACAAGCTGTGGCGCGCCTAGAAAAAATGAATATGACGAACAGCCAACTCGGTTGCCCGTCTTTTTTGCTTTCATCAATTACACCAATGGATTGCACAGCTTTTTCATGCCCAGCTGAGGTGTCTAAGTTAAGCAAACAATCTCTTAAGCTGATACCCCAATATTGTAAGACCGAAGCCCAGCGTAAACAGATAAATAACCTGTGGGGTAGGTGTAGCACCGGCTGAGCTAGGCCGGAAACCTTCTGCCTGAGTGACTTGCGCGGGTTGCTGCGCCAGAGGATTTTTAGCTGTGTCTACCGCTAATGCGGAGTAGGGCCTAAGGGGTGGTTGTGGCGCTTCGGCCATGGCAAGGGACGAGTTTAGGTTGGCGTGCGGGTGAGGTGAAGGCTCGGATGAAAGTCCCTTGCCACTCGTCAGCGCTCCAGCCTCAATGGAGAAACCCGCCAATATTATCGCTATTGCTCTCGCAATAGGTGTCGTGCGTTTCATGCTACATGCCTGTATTCGTTTGCTGAATGTCTTTAATTTTTGCTCGCGAGAGGTAATTTTGGGTGTTGGGCGGTGGTGATGCGAGCATGAATTTTACTATTTCCGATCACATTTTGGCTGGCTTGGTCATGGTAGTCAATATTTAATTTGTAAAAATATGACAAATGTGACCGCATGACAAATATTCAATTTTTATCCCTAAAAACAGCATAATGTGGTCTCATGCTTTGGTATGAGTTTTGTTTCTGAGTTTGAGCGAAAAGTGTGATTAACGCAGGGTAGTGATTAGATTTTTATTAGGCATTCTGAGTGAGATTTAGGCAATTGTTGCGTTCCGGGTGACGCAGCGTGTTTTGGTTGAGTGTGGCTGAATGCGGCTAAAATTGCTTTATTTAGGGTGATTCCCCTGCTTTGTGGTGTTCGGCATTTCGTGGTGCGCACCTGTAAGGGCGCGTTTTTTTGAAACCACACACTAAAATAAGGGTTTTTAGATAAGTGGTCTTGATAATGTAGTTGCAGAATCGAGCCGCTGATTAATAATCCTAGAAACTTCGTTGGATCACCAAAGTCTGCGCCTTGGAGCAGCGCCTAGCAAAAGTTAAAAATGACCAACAACCAACCCGATTGCCGGTCATTTTTAACTCTCACTAATCACACCAACGGATTACACAGCTTTTTGGCGCCCAACTGAGGTTGCTAGGATAACAACCTCAAAACTATTCGAGCCGCGACGGCAAGCGTTATTCTTTCCGCTGCGCACTGCTGGAGGGCGTCTTTGAGTCGCTGGAATAAGCACCATGCCCACGTATTCGGCGCTCCGCCCCCCGCTTTTCCATAACCGCATCCAGTATACTGGTCGCTTTTTGCCAAGGCTGTTATCGCCATGCTCCAATTGCCCCATAACCTCTATACCTGCGCGCAAACTCGCAGCATCGACCAAGCCGCCATACAGCAGGGAGGAATACGCGGCATTGTGTTAATGAAACGTGCGGCGCGGGCGGCATTGCGAGTCTTGGTGGAGCGCTGGCCAGCCCATGGCCCGATTGCGCTGTTATGCGGTAGTGGCAATAACGCGGGTGATGGTTACCTGCTGGCAGGCCTTGCGAAGAGCCAAGGCTTATCGGTGGCTGTGTGGCATGCGCAGGATCCAGCATTGTTGCAGGGTGATGCTCAATTGGCTTACGCCTTCGCTTGCCAGGAGCAGGTAGTCATGGCGCCATTTGACAACCAACAACCGCCGCAGCTGCCTGCCGATGCCGTGGTGGTGGATGCTCTTTTGGGCACCGGCGTTGTTGGCCCGGTGCGACCCGCATTTGCGACGGTAATTGGCTGGATAAACTGCTGCGGGCTGCCGGTGTTGGCGTTGGATCTCCCCTCTGGCCTCTGCGGCGATACTGGCGCTGAGCTAGGTTCCGCTGTGATTGCGACGGCTAGTGTTTGCTTCGTGGCGCTCAAGCAAGGGCTGTTAACTGCACGCGGGCCAGCGCTTTGCGGTGATCTCTATTGTGAGAATTTGGATATTCCCGCCAACTTTTATCCAGCGCCTGCGGTACAGCGCATTGATTTGATGAGTCAGATCACCCATTTGCCAAAGCGCTCCGCCGACGCCCACAAAGGCCAGTCCGGCCATGTGCTGGTGTTGGGTGGGGATCAGGGTTTTGGTGGGGCGGCTTTGATGGCCGCTGAAGCTGCATTGGTGACAGGCGCCGGATTGGTGAGCTTGGCTACTCAACCTGAGCATGTGTTGGCAAGCTTGGTGCGCCGCCCAGAGGTTATGGCCTTGGGGGTGCGCAATGGCGCCGAGGCGGCTCCCGCGTTGGCGCGCGCTAGTGTGTTGGCGATCGGCCCAGGCCTAGGACGCGGCCCTTGGGGGCAGCAGTTGTTGCAAGCCGCATTAACATTCCAGTTGCCCATGGTGGTGGATGCCGACGCACTGAATTTACTGGCTGAACAGCCGGCGCCACGAGCAACGCGCGCCAACTGGATTCTTACGCCACACCCTGCCGAAGCTGGGCGCTTGCTGGGTGTGACCACCGCACAGATTCAAGCCGACCGTTTTGCGGCTGTGCGGGCGCTACAGGCTAAGTTTGGTGGGGTGGTGCTACTTAAAGGCGCGGGCACTTTAATTGCCGATGCCGCAGGGGCGGTGCTGGCTAACGTGGGCAACGCCGGCTTGGCCACGGCAGGCAGCGGCGATATGCTCACGGGGATTATTGCCGGGCTACTCGCGCAGGGTATGGCGCCTAGTGCGGCGGCCCGTTTAGGTGTGTGTTTACACGGTGGTGCGGCGGAGTTATTCGCCGAGCAGGAGGGCCTACGCGGCCTCATTGCCACAGACCTGCTGCCGGCTTTGAAGGTATTAATGAATGACTGAGGCTCCCGTAAGCCTTATGTTGGCGGATGAAGCCGCTAGCCTGCAGTTGGGTGCTTGGTTGGGTCAGGCGCTGGGCGGTGGCGGCATCCTATTTTTAGAGGGTACTTTAGGCGCAGGCAAAACCACGCTCACACGCGGTTTGCTGCAGGCGCTTGGACATAGTGGCGCAGTAAAAAGTCCTACCTATACTCTGGTGGAACCATATCTGCTGGGCGAACGGCAGGTGTTTCATTTTGATTTATACCGTTTGGGCGACCCAGAAGAATTGGAATTTATGGGTATTCGCGATTATTTTGCGCCGGGCAATTTATGTGTGCTGGAGTGGCCAAGCCGTGGACAGGGTTTTTTACCGCCAGCGGATGTCGCCATAACATTGCAGGTACAGGCCCCGGGGCGTGCGGCCAGTTTGCTTGCCCATACGGCCAAGGGGCGCCGCTGCTTAGCGGACCTACTATTGGCGCGGGGGCAGGCTTAATGCGGCGTTTTGGGCTGTGCTTGCTGGTTTGTTGGGTAAACACCCTGTGGGCGGGGCAAATTCAGCAGATGGATGTTGGGCCGGAGTTGAGTGGTGTGCGTTTAACCTTTGCACTTAGCCCCGGTACGCAACACCGGTATTTTTTAATGCAGAACCCCGATCGCCTAGTGCTGGATTTACTCAATACCCAGCGCGGCAATTTTGAATTGGATGCCTCGCGCTACGCTAGCCCCTTGGTAGGGGGGCGTGTGACGCAGCGTGATGCCGACCTGCGCATTGTCTTTACGCTCGATGGTCCTAGCAAACCGCAATTATTCAAGCTCAAAAATGGAGCGGGTAAAGCCGAGCGTTTGATTGTGGAATTGCCATCTCGGCCGGCACCACCTAAGCCTGAGCCCCCCAAACCCGAGGCGCTTCAGTCGTCCGTTGCGGCCCCTGCAAGTGACGCTACTATGCACGCCAACAAGGTTGTTCGTGTGGCCCAAAAAGCGGGTGTTCAGTTGGTGGAGGAGCCGAAGCTAAGCAACCAGTCCAAATCGCAAACACCGAAAATCCCCCCCGTCGTACTGTCTTCCCCCCCACCTATAGCTGCTGATACAAGCGCGGGGCCGGAGCTCACGCCGGCGACCGCTGCCGCCAATCAGGTGCGCGCGGCGATCAAAGGACGCAAAATTGTGGTGGCCATAGATGCGGGCCATGGCGGCAAGGATACGGGCGCACTGGGGGCTAAAGGGGTTCGAGAAAAAGACGTGGTACTGGGAATCGCCCGCGAGTTGGCGGACATGCTTGGCCGCGACGGCCGCTATAAGGTGGTGATGATCCGCAGTGGTGATACCTTCGTGCCGCTAAAGGGCCGTCGAGACAAAGCCCGCCAATTCAAAGCCGATTTATTTATTTCTATCCACGCCGACGCTTTTAGTACCGCCGAGGCCACCGGCGCCTCTGTATTTGCGCTCTCACAACGTGGGGCCACCAGTGAAATGGCGCGCTTTTTGGCTGCCTCTGAAAACAACTCCGACTTGGCTGGCACTGTGGGCGGCGTGAACCTTGACGACAAAGACGAAGTATTAGCGGGTGTATTGGTGGATTTATCCATGACCGCTACCTTGGCCAATAGCCTTGATGTGGGCGCGCGAGTATTGCGTGAGCTGGGCAAGGTGACGCGCCTGCATAATCGGCAGGTGGAGCAGGCGGGGTTTTTGGTACTGAAATCACCGGATGTCCCCTCCATTCTTGTCGAGACGGGGTTTATCTCCAACCCACGCGAGGCACAACAGTTGGCCACCCAAGCGCATAGGGAGCGAGTTGCCAGAGCTGTGTTTGCGGGGGTGCGCAGTTATTTTTCGGCTTCCGCGCCACCGGTCGAGCTGGCTACAGCGACTAGGGGCGGGCCAGAGGCCAGTGCCGATCACATCAACCCTCAGCCGGGCACGCCCAAAATGGCGAGCCGCTCCGCGATGCGAGAGGCGGAATCTGGCGCCAGAGTTGCGCCTCAAGCGCCACATCTCGTTGTGGTGGGCGATACGTTGGAAAAAATCGCCCGGCGTTACGGAGTCACCCAGCAAGCCATTTTGGCTGCCAATAAAATGACCAGCACCACGGTTAAAACGGGGCAGCGCCTCAAAATTCCGGTGAACTAAATGCCAGTTATCCGCTTGCTCTCTCCCCGTTTGGCCAACCAAATTGCCGCTGGCGAAGTGGTCGAACGCCCCGCTTCGGTGGCTAAAGAGTTGTTAGAAAACAGCCTAGATGCGGGCGCTAGTCAGTTGGATGTGGAGGTTGAAGGCGGCGGCATTAAGTTGCTGCGTGTGCGCGACAACGGCGGCGGCATCGCCAAAGATGAGTTGGCACTGGCCTTATCGCGCCACGCCACTAGCAAAATCTATGAATTGGATGATCTGGAGGCCGTAGCCACGCTGGGATTTCGCGGGGAGGCCTTGGCCAGCATCAGCTCCGTGGCGCGTCTGACCCTCACCAGCAACAACGGTGCGGCAGACCATGCGTGGAGCGTTACGGCCGAAGGTCGAGACATGGAGGCCGAGCTCGCGCCGGCCGCTCACCCACGCGGCACCTGTGTGGAGGTTCGCGACCTGTTTTTTAACACCCCCGCTAGGCGCAAATTTTTGCGTACCGAAGCGACGGAATATGGGCGCATTGAAGACGTCCTCAAGCGCCTAGCTCTGTCGCGGTTTACGGTGGGCTTCTCCCTAAAAAACAACGGCCGCTTAGTGCATGCTTGGCGACCCGCCACGCAGCAAGCTGAACAGGAGCGCCGCGTGGCGCAAATTTGCGGCCCTGCGTTTATCGACAGCGCGTTACATTTGGATATGGACGGCCCCGGTTTGCGTCTTTGGGGATGGGTGGCGCTGCCCACTTTTTCCCGCAGCCAAGCCGATCTGCAGCATTTTTATGTGAATGGCCGCGCCATCAAAGATAAGTTAGTCACCCATGCCATTCGTCAAGCGTATCAAGACGTGCTTTTCCACGGCCGCCACCCTGCCTATGTGCTCTATTTGGAGTTGGACGCCGCCAATGTGGATGTCAACGTCCACCCCACTAAGCATGAGGTACGGTTTCGTGATGGTCGCTTGGTGCATGACTTTCTGTTTCGCGCCCTCCATAAAGCGCTGGCCGACGTGCGTCCGGAGGCGGCAACCGCGCCTGCGCGCAATGCTCCTAGCGCCGACGCGGTGGCTCAACCCGTGCCGCAGCAGCCCGCCCTGAATTTGTATCAGCGCCCAGCCAGTCTTACACCCAATGTTATTGCTGAGGACATGAGCCTCTACCAAGCCTTTACTTCACTTCCGACGCCGACTCCCGTGGCTAGACCCAGTTACAGCCCCAGCCAGCCTAGCCTAGACCAGTTGGCCGCCGAGGAATCCCAAATCCCGCCTTTGGGTTTTGCGCTTGCGCAGCTCAAGGGTGTTTACATCTTGGCGGAAAATGCTCAGGGGTTAATTTTGGTGGATATGCACGCCGCCCACGAGCGCATCACTTACGAGCGCCTCAAGCAGCAAACTGAACAGGCGGGCATTCAATCCCAGCCACTTCTCGTGCCGCAAAGCCTTGCCGTCAGTGAAAAAGAGAGTGATTTTGCCGAGCAGCATGCGGCCCTGTTTAGCCAGCTGGGGTTATTGGTGGAGCGGGCCGGGCCTGAAACGCTGCTGATTCGGCAAGTGCCGGTGCTGCTCAACAAGGCCGACATCCCGCAGTTGGTGCGCGATCTGCTGGCCGACCTCATAGAGCATGGCCAAACTCAGCGTATTCAAGAGGCGGTGAATACCGTGCTGGGTACCATGGCCTGCCACGGCAGCGTGCGCGCTTCCCGGCGCTTATCCATCCCTGAAATGAACGCCTTGCTGCGCGATATGGAAGCCACGGAGCGGGCAGGGCAGTGCAACCATGGTCGCCCGACGTGGACGTTGCTAAGCCTCAACCAGCTGGACGCCTTGTTTATGCGGGGCCAGTGATGCCAAACCGCACCAAACCCCTAGCCATTGCCCTCATGGGCCCCACTGCCGCCGGCAAAACCGACCTTGCGATCGGGCTGAGTCAACATCTGCCGCTGGATATCATCAGCGTGGACTCAGCCCTGGTGTATCGCGGCATGGATATAGGCACAGCTAAACCCAGCGCCGCAGAATTGGCGCAAGCCCCTCATCAGTTGATTGATATTCGCGACCCCGCCGAGCCCTACAACGCGGCTGATTTTTGTCGCGATGCCCGCCGCGCCATTCAAACCAGCCTCGACGCAGGGCGCACACCCTTGCTGGTGGGTGGCACCATGTTGTATTTCAAAGCCTTATTGGAGGGGCTTTCCAAAATGCCGGCAAGTGACCCGCTGGTGCGCGCAGCAATTGAAGCGGAAGCCGCCGAGCTCGGCTGGCCAGCGCTGCACCATCAACTGGCGGCAGTGGATTCCGACACCGCGGCCCGCCTTCACCCCAACCATTCGGCGCGAATCGGCCGCGCGTTGGAGGTGTACCGGCTTTCCGGCCACCCCATGAGCCACTGGCAGGCCAGCAGCGAACCGGGACTAAGCACCGAATTGCACTGGGTGCAGCTTGCGGTTGCGCCACAAGAGCGCAGTGTCCTGCACTCCCGTATTGAGCGGCGCTTCGATCAAATGTTGCAACAGGGTTTTATTGATGAAGTTCAACGGCTGTATGAGCGTGGCGATCTTCACCCAGACCTACCGGCTATCCGCGCGGTAGGTTATCGCCAAGCCTGGCAGTTCTTGGAGGGGCGCATTAGCCGCGATGAGATGCGGCTGCAAGGCATAGCCGCCACTCGGCAGTTAGCAAAAAGACAATTAACTTGGTTACGAGGTTGGCATGCTTTGAGCTGGGTCTATACTCAAGCCGATGATGGTAGATTATTGGATAAAGACGAAATTTTGCAGCTAGCCTTGAATTGTGTGACGCGTGTAACAATATAATGGCCATGCCCGTTAAACATTGTCCCCTTTAGTTTCATCGTTCTTTATATGCGGCCAAGAGGCACAGCCTTTTAGGTAACCCATTTTCTTTTACTCTCTAAGGAGACACCCCATGTCAAAAGGGCACAGTCTACAAGACCCTTACCTCAACGTACTGCGCAAAGAGCGTATACCCGTTTCAATTTACCTAGTGAACGGCATAAAACTCCAAGGGCAGGTTGAGTCGTTCGATCAGTTCGTGGTTTTGCTAAAAAACACCGTGAGCCAAATGGTGTATAAGCACGCCATCTCCACCGTCGTGCCCTCGCGCCCGGTGCGTGTACCCATGGTTTCCGATTCCCCGGAAGATGAAGAGGAAGTCGGTGGTTAAGTATTTGGCGCTTGGTTTAAACCTTGTTTTTTGACCGTCCCGCGTCGGGTGAACTCGCTGTTTTGGTTCACTTGGACTTTCACAGCGACCTAGAGCCAAACGACCCCCGCGAATTTGAAGAGCTGGTGCTTTCGGCCGGCGGTGACCCTGTGGCTTTTTTGGCGGGGTCCCGCGCGCGTCCGGACGCTAAATTTTTCGTCGGCAGCGGCAAAGTGGCGGAAATTAAACAGCTCATCGAACGACATGGCGCGCAGCTTGTGGTGTTTAATCACAGCTTAACGCCCAGTCAAGAGCGTAACCTCGAGCGCGAGCTGGCGTGTCGAGTGCTGGATAGAACCGGCTTGATTCTGGATATCTTCGCCCAGCGCGCCCGTACCCATGAGGGAAAACTGCAAGTCGAATTGGCGCAATTGCACCATATGTCCACCCGCTTGGTTCGAGGCTGGACTCACTTGGAACGACAAAAAGGCGGTATAGGCCTGCGCGGTCCAGGGGAAACTCAACTCGAAACCGACCGCCGCTTATTGCGCGCCCGCATTACGCATCTCGAAAAACGCCTAGACAAAGTGCGCAAGCAGCGCGAACAAGGGCGCCGCTCGCGGCGCCGCGCGGAAATTCCCCTCGCGTCATTGGTCGGTTACACCAATGCGGGCAAGTCCACGCTGTTTAATCAAATCACATCTTCCGATGTCTATGCGGAAAATCAGCTCTTCGCCACCCTAGACCCCACCATGCGACGCATTGAGTTAGCCGGTGTGGGCACTGCGGTACTTGCCGATACCGTGGGTTTCATTAGCCATTTACCCCATAAGCTGGTGGACGCCTTTCGCGCTACGTTAGAAGAGGCTGCCAGTGCAGACTTGTTGCTGCATATCATTGACGCTGCCGCGCCAGAGCGCCTCCGCAATATGGAGCAGGTTGGCGTGGTGCTTGAAGAAATTGAAGCCCATGAAATCCCCAGGCTTAACGTCTACAACAAAATTGACTTGCTTGAGGATATGGCTCCTCGCCTAGATCGTGATAATTCTGGCAAACCCGTCGCGGTTTGGCTTTCTGCCCAGCAAAACCAAGGTTTAGCGTTGCTTAATGAGGCCATGGCCGAATTGCTCGGCAACAAAATGTGCCAAGGTGTTTTACGCCTAGCGGTGAATATGGGCAGCCTGCGCGCCCGTTTGCACCGGGCTCAAGCCGTGCTCACTGAAGACTTTTTGGAGGACGGCAGTTGCGCGTTGCAGGTGCGTTTGCCAGATGCCGATTTAAACCGTATTCTCGCCGCCGAATCCTTGGAGCGCGAAAGCCTGCAGTGGCTATCCTGTGCCGCGCCAACTCTTCTATCATCTTTGTAACCCACCCAATTGACCCCTCATGGAGAAATCCTATGGCCTGGAATGAACCGGGTAACAATAACAATGACCCATGGGGCAAGAAGCGCCCCAACAATGATGGCCCTCCAGACTTTGACGACATCATCAAAAACCTGCTAGGCAAAATTAGGGGGTTGTTTGGCGGTGGCCCAGGGCGCGAGCCCGGCTCCACTGGAGCGGCCGGCGGCGGTCTTTTGGCGCTGTTAGTGCTGGTGGTATTGCTTGTGGGCTGGGTGGGCTCGGGATTCGCTGTGGTGAATGAGCAGGAGCGGGTTGTCGTCTTGCGATTCGGCGTATTTAAGGAAACACTCGGCCCCGGCTTTCGCTGGAACCCCCCGCTTATCGATCGAGTATTTACCGAAAATGTCACGCGTGTTCGCCTCTGGACCGCCACGGAGGAGATGCTCACCAAAGACCTCAACATCGTTGATATCAAGCTCTCGGTGCAGTACAGCATTCGGGACGCCAGAATGTTTATTCTTAATGTTGAAGACCCCGAGGCCTCCTTGAAACAGGCGGCCAGCAGCGCGTTGCGGCATGTGGTGGGTTCTACCGCTATGCATAACGTGCTCACTGAGGGGCGGGCGCAGCTTGCCGTAGATGTCGAAAAACGCCTGCAGATGTACCTCAATAATTACACGACCGGAATATCTATTGAAAAGGTCAACATCGAAGATTCAAATCCGCCCAAGCAGGTACAGACGGCGTTTGATGACGTCATTCGGGCTAGGGAAGACGAAGAGCG
Source organism: Thalassocella blandensis (assembly GCA_945882995.1). Lineage (GTDB taxonomy): Bacteria > Pseudomonadota > Gammaproteobacteria > Pseudomonadales > Cellvibrionaceae > CAMCXE01. Next base: position 23,917 of record CAMCXE010000023.1, read on the forward strand.
CCTGAAGAACGAAGCCCAAGGTTATTCCAATGATGTTATTCCCAATGCGCGCGGTGCGGCGCAGCGTATTATCGAAGAAGCCAAAGCTTATCAGTCTAAGGTAGTTGCTGAGGCTGAGGGCGAAACCCAGCGTTTTGAGTTGCTGCTGGCCGAATATAGCAAAGCGCCGGAGGTCACACGCAAAAGGCTCTATCTAGATACTATGCAAGAGGTTATTGGCAAATCCTCTAAAGTTTTGGTGGATGTTAATGGCAGCAACAACATGCTCTATTTACCCTTGGATAAGTTGATGGAAGCGACCCCCAAACAGGGCAGTGCGCGTTTAGGAATGAGTGCGGGAGAGATAGAACAAATTTCCAATCAAGTTTCTGAGCGCTTGAATAAAGAAATCAACAACAACCCGCGCAGGGGGGGTGGCCGCTAATGAAAATTCAATCGTTTTTTGCAATTATCGCCAGCTTTGTGCTGCTGATCTTGGGCGCCAACTCGGTTTATATCGTGAACGAATTTGAACGCGCGGTATTGCTTAGGTTGGGGCGCGTGCATAACCCCGATATCGCCATGGGTATTCACTGGAAGTTTCCTTTCATTGAGCAGGTGCGCAAATTTGATGGCCGCATCCTCACCCTTGACGCCAGTGCGCAACGGTTTTTAACCTCGGAAAAAAAGGGCATACAAGTGGATTCCTTCGCTAAGTGGCGTATCGAGGACGTGACCAAATATTACACCGCCACCAATGGTGAGCGCTTGCGAGCGCAGGGCATTCTTACTCAGCGCATCAACGAAGGCCTGCGCAATCAGTTCGCTAACCGCACCTTGCAAGAGGTGGTCAGTGGCGAGCGCGAGGAGCTAATGGAGGCAATTGCGCGAGATCTTAACGGCATGCCTGAGGCGACCTCGTTGGGAGTGAAAATTGTCGATGTGCGCGTGAAACGCATCGACCTTCCGGCGGAAGTTAGCGAGCCGGTTTACAGTCGAATGCGCGCTGAGCGGGAGCGTGAAGCAAAAGAGCACCGGGCCATGGGGCGCGAGCAGGCTGAAATCATTCGCGCCCAAGCGGACCGCGAAAGCACGGAATTATTGGCTAAGGCCTACCGTGAATCTGAATTGCTCCGCGGTCAAGGAGACGCAGATGCGTCGGAGATATACGCCACCGCTTTCAACAAAAACGCCGAGTTTTACAGCTTTGTGCGTAGCCTCAAAGCCTATAAAAACAGCTTTGGGGACAAAGGCGATTTGATTGTGCTCGATAGTAACAGCGAGTTTTTCCGTTATTTCAAAGACATGAAGGGTAAATAACGCGCCGGCCCGCTTAATCGCAGTCCGCGATTTTCGCCGGGCGCAAACCCTGCTAGAATGCCGCAACCGAGCCGAGGCTCGGTTTTTTTATGCCACCAAGTTCCTGCGGCGCGCGATCTTGGTAAGCCTCTGCTCGTTTTTATTCTGGCGCCATCCAACTTTCGACAGACGACACAAGCCACATGATCAAAAATGAAAACTGGATGCTGCCCGACGGGGTAGAAGAAATACTGCCCTACGAGGCGCGGAAGGTGGAGACACTTCGGCGCCGCTTGCTGGATTTGTTTCAGCGCTGGGGCTACGACCTTGTTATTCCACCCATGATGGAGTTTTCCAGCACCTTGATGGCTGGCTTGGGCCAAGATCTGGATAAGCTTACCTACAAAGTGGTCGATCAAATATCCGGCGCCTCCATGGTGATCCGTTCCGATATGACCCCACAAACCGCGCGTATGGATGCCCACAGCTTGAAACGTCTAGGCCTGAACCGGCTGTGTTATTCCGGCCACGTTTTGTTTACACGGGCCAAGAGTGTTTTGGCCTCGCGCAGCCCTCTGCAGGTGGGCGTTGAGCTATTTGGTGAAGCGGGTCTTGAGGCCGACATTGAGGTCATTAGCCTGCTGATCTCCAGCCTGCATGAGGCGGGCCTCACTGAATTTAGTTTGGACCTGGGGCACGTGGGCATATTTAGAGCTCTGGCCGAGGTCTGCCAATTAACCTCCGACCAAGAGCAGGAGTTGTTTAGCTTGCTCCAAGCTAAGGCGATAGCCGATATTGCCGATTGGGTTGATGCGAATATTCAAGACCCACAGCATGCCCAGTGGCTGCTGGAGCTGCCTAAGCTGTCTGGCTCCGCCTCCGTGCTCGACCGCGCAAGTGACCTTTTTGCGGAGGCACCGATTGCTGTGCGGCGCGCACTGGATGAACTTGCCGAAGTGGCCGAAGGGTTGGCAGAGCGCTACCCAGACGTTAATTTTTACCTCGACCTAAGCGAATTGCGTGGTGGGCACTATCACACCGGTATCGTGTTTGCAGCCTTTGCTTTAGGAATGGGCAGGGAGATCGCTAGCGGTGGCCGCTATGACCACATTGGCGAAACTTTTGGGCGCGCTCGCCCAGCTACGGGTTTCACCGCTGATCTCATCGATTTAGAGCGTTTGAGCAATGTGGACGACGTCGACAGTTTCGGCATTTTTGTCCCTTATTCCAGAGATCCGGAGCTTTGGCGTTTGGTGCAGCAGTTGCGCCAAGATGGCGAGCGCGTGGTCTGCGCTACCGCTCAACATCAAGAAAGGCATGACTATCTGTCGTGCAGTCGCCAGCTGGTTAAAGTTGACGGCGCCTATCAGATACACACGCTGACCTAATTTTTTCTTTCATATGTAATTTTTAAGAGCAAACAGCTAATGGGCAAAAACGTAGTAATTCTAGGCACTCAGTGGGGTGACGAGGGTAAGGGCAAAATTGTTGACTTACTGACCGAACAGGTCAAATACGTCACGCGTTTCCAAGGTGGCCACAATGCCGGCCACACGTTGGTCATTGACGGCAAAAAAACTGTCCTGCACCTAATTCCATCGGGCATTTTGCATCCCGGCGTTACCTGTCTCATTGGCAATGGGGTTGTGCTGAGTCCCGAAGCGCTGATGAAGGAAATTTACGAGCTTGAAGCCCAAGGGGTGCCAGTGCGCGAGCGCCTTAAGCTGTCGCCTGCTTGCCCCCTAATACTGCCTTTCCATGTTGCGCTAGATTTGGCTCGTGAGGCGGCGCGCGGCAATGACAAAATCGGCACTACCGGTCGTGGCATCGGCCCTGCTTATGAAGACAAGGTTGCGCGGCGTGGTTTGCGCTTGGGGGATCTCCGTGACCCGCAGCGTTTTGCTGCCAGCCTCAAGGACATTATGGAATATCACAATTTCGCATTGACTCAGTACTATAAAGCGGAAGCGGTGGATTATCAGGAAGTGCTCGAGGCAACCTTGGCGCTGGGCGAGCAAATCAAGCCATTGATCGCTGACGTCACCGATCTTTTGCATTGCGCACGGGAGGCTGGCGAGGACATTATGTTTGAAGGCGCACAGGGGTCGCTGCTGGACATCGATCATGGTACCTATCCATTTGTAACCTCCTCAAACACTACCGCCGGCGGTACTGCCACGGGTTCTGGTTTTGGCCCTCTGTACCTCGACTACGTATTGGGAATCACGAAGGCTTACACCACGCGTGTAGGCTCAGGTCCGTTCCCGACAGAGCTGACTTGTGAGGTGGGCGAGTATCTGGGGCACAAAGGTCACGAATTCGGCGCCACGACGGGACGCAAGCGTCGTACCGGCTGGTTTGATGCAGTGGCTTTGCGACATGCCGTGCGCATTAATAGCGTCAGCGGTATTTGTCTCACCAAGCTCGACGTGCTGGATGGCTTGGAGGAAGTGAAAGTTTGTATCGGTTATAAGGACGCCTCAGGCGCAGCGGTGGGGATTCCCTGCGATGCCGAAGGCTGGGAGACGGTGGTGCCAGTTTACGAATCTCATCCCGGCTGGACTCAGTCTACGGTTGGCGCCACACGCCTTGAAGATCTGCCGGCTAATGCGCTGAGCTATATCAAACGTATCGAAACCTTGGTTGGGGCGAGTGTGGATATTGTTTCC
>CAMCXE010000024.1 GCA_945882995.1 Thalassocella blandensis
TTGGGGGGGAGGGGGGTGCGCTGATTTCTATATTCTTTTAGATGTGTCAGGCCTTCGTCAGCTACCGCAAGCCGCTAACGCCCCTGCGAACGCTGATGACGGCAGGCGCGGGAAGGGGCCGGTGAAGCCAAGGGGCCTTATCCCTCCGCATGAGCCTAGCGGTCTCAGCAGAATCACCCATGTTGATGCAACCTTTTTGGCGCGCCTAGCAAAACCTAAAACGGACGAACAGCCCACTCGGTTGCGCGCCATTTTTAACTTTCGCTAAAAATACCCAGCGAGAGCACGATTTTTTGACCTTCAAATTAGGTTTCTAGGTTGAAAGTTCGCTCGGAATGCGTGAGTCTGCCGCCCTTTGTGAAGCCAGTAACCACTGCCTACCAGCCAGTTGAAAACTAGCTGTTCCACCCACTACTTGAGAATACCCTAATGAAATGCACCTCCCCTAGGGCGTTAGCCCTGTTTACCTTGCTAGCAGTTGGCTCCGTAGGGGCCCGCGCAGCCGACAACACCACCACTGTGCCGCCTGCCTTCAGCGCTCATGGCAAATCAATCAGTGTCTATTCCACCACTAAAGATACAGACAAGCGCCTCGCGCTAACGGATAAGCTTAATTTTGGCCCAGGGCATCAACCGGCCGAGACCGAGGTATCCGTATTTGTAACACCCAGTCAACGCTTTCAAACGCTACTGGGTATAGGCGGCGCAATCACGGATGCCAGTGCGGAGGTTTTTGCTAAATTGCCCAAGGCCAAACAACAGGAATTCCTAACCGCCTATTACGATGCCGACAAGGGCATTGGTTACAACTGGGCGCGCACCACCATTCACAGTTCGGATTTTAGTAGTGCCAGCTACACCTACATTAAAGAAGGCGACAAAGCGCTAAAAACATTCACGGTAAAACATGATCGTGAATTTCGTATCCCCCTAATTAAAAAAGCCATAGCAACCAGTGGTGGAAAGTTGCAGTTGTTTGCTAGCCCCTGGAGCCCCCCCGCATTTATGAAAAGCAACAAATCTATGTTGCAAGGCGGTTTCCTGTTGCCAGAGTTTTATGAAAGCTGGGCAACCTACATAACGAAATTTGTACAGGCTTACGAGAAAGCTGGAATTCCAGTTTGGGGTATCACGATTCAAAACGAGCCTATGGCCAAACAAAAATGGGAGTCCGTAATTTATAGTGCAGATGAGGAGCGAGATTTTTTAAAAAACTACCTTGGACCCATTATGCACAAACAAGGATTGGCCAATAAAGCCATAGTGGTGTGGGACCATAATCGCGATTTAATAACGCAGCGCGCCGATACTATTTTGAACGACCCGGAGGCCGCAAAATATGTTTGGGGTGTAGGCTATCATTGGTACGAAACCTGGGCCGGCGGCGATCCAATGTACAAAAACGTGGCTTATGTGCACGCGGCTTATCCGGATAAACCTGTTCTCTTAACCGAGGCGGCTATCGAAAAGTTCACGCAAGAGCGCTACCAGTACTGGCCTAATGGCGAAAGGTATGGGAGCGCTATGATTAACGATTTTAACAGTGGCGCCGTGGCTTGGACTGACTGGAATATTTTGTTGGATGAGCGCGGCGGGCCAAATCATGTCGGCAATTTTTGTTTTGCTCCGATACATGGCGACCTTCAAAAAGGCGAATTAATTTACACGCCGCCCTATTTCTATATCGGCCATTTTTCGAAATTCATTCATCGCAATGCCCAGCGCGTAGCCACCAACACTAGCCGCAGCACTTTGCTTGCCACCTCGTTTCTAAATGCCGACAACAAGATGGCCACGGTGGTGATGAATCAGACCGACAAAGATATTACTTACAATCTGTTCGTGGGGGAGGATCAGTCGGTAGTGAAAATTCCGGCGCACAGTATCCAAACATTGGTGTATTAAACCGGTTTTTCGGATTGCGCATAGGCTGATAAATGGAGGCGCGGGTAGGGCTCCTCATTGCGCCTAGGGCTCTATGAGTTTTTATTGAGAATTCCCGCGAGTAGGGCAAATATTGCTTAATTTGGTGAATTTTTAGCAGTGGTTTTTTAGCGACAAGCCGGCCTCTTAAGGCTGGCTTGTGTGGTGAAATTTTACTGATTTCCAGCTTAAACCAGCAGGCCTGGCTTACGCAGCCATTGCTGCGCCGCTTCTTCGGGGAGGTGCGTAACCATATCGCCGTACAATTTCAGTATTTTTTCTAGCTCATCCACCAGTATTCGGTTGTCGCGGTCTGGGTCGTCAAAGGCTGCGTCTAAATACTCGCCTACTTTTTTATCCCATGTCTTCACAAGGTTCCAATCGCCCTGAGCGAAGGCGCGTTCCATTTCGCGCCTAGCGCGCATGACACTCACTAGGGAGGCTGTAATGATCTTCATTGTATTCTCCTGAGTCGGCGTTATCTTTCCTTGTTAACGGCCCGCAGGAGGATTGCTTGAGCGGTTTAGTTCAGAATTTATTGATGTAATACATCCACGTGAAAACCACAGCTGGGTCACCAAAGCCGGCGCAACCGCTTGGCGCACCCAGTAAAAGTTAACAATGGCGAACAGCCAACGCGGTTGCTCGCCATTGTTAACTTTTACTAATTACAGCAATGGATCGCACGGCTTGTTGGCCTTCAACTGCGGTTTTTAAGCTTAACCAAACGCCACTTCCAGCGGCTGTGTTGGCATGTTGTCCCAGCCGTATTTTACTTCGATCAATAAACGCCGCACTTCCGTTAGCGCTAATACATGTTCGCTTCCTTCGGTACTGCTCAAGCGGTCGGTCATGTACAGGTAAAGTTCGTTGAGATTAGTGGCGATATCTCCGCCGCGCTCCAGGTTAAGGCTGTGGCGTAAGCCGTTGAGGATGGCAATGAGTTTGCCTTTGAGTATAAGGTGATCCTGCTGATTGTTGGCGTGGATCGCCATTACACCTTGCTCGATACGCTCTAGGGCCCCGTCCATTAATAGGGAGATAACCTGATGAGACGAAATGGTTTCAACATTTTCTTGCATGATTGCAGCGGCTTTGGTTTGGGGAAGGGCCATGGATATTTCCTCTAGTCAGTAGTGCCGGCAACTCATTGCCGACGGGATGAATTCACTAGAGTTATTGCGAGAAGGATGCCAAGTATGTGCGTGCGCCCTTAGACTTCGATTTCGATAGTGGGAAGATCCCGACTGGTCTTGCGTCGGTCATGGCCGGAGCGCATATCATAGGCTTTAAGTCGGTCCTCCCGTTCGGCCCGGCGGTCCCGCTTATAGCGGCGCTCCTGCTTTTTACTGGGTTCGTCGGGGGTGTGCATCTCGCGTTGTTTAACGCGTTCTAAGCGTTCTATTTGCCGCCGTCGCGCAGGGCTCATACTGACGCTGGAAGGGGGGTTCGGTGGAATTAGGTTCATGAACACTGCTCGGAAGCGGACGCCAACGGCTTTATCGGCCAGCATTCGCCGATCTTTAGGGTAGAATTTTGCCGGTCTCACAGGTATCTGGTCGATGTCAAACGACAGGCGGCAGCGCAAGCATGGCGATTGAATCTTGGTCTAAAGGACGGGAAGCCCGTGGTCAGAATCTGCACTGCAGATGTGTCGTTGGATTTTATGTGCGGGCATGTGTACCAACTTCAATGGTCGCCCGATGCACTTAAGGATGCAGCAGGCTGATTCAGATTGGTTATGGCTTTTAGAGGGGAAACCCGGTGAAAACTAAAGCTTCAGTGGGTTAGGTAGAAAATGGCGGAGAGGGAGGGATTCGAACCCTCGATACCCTTTTGAGATATACTCCCTTAGCAGGGGAGCGCCTTCGGCCTCTCGGCCACCTCTCCGGTTAAAACGAAACACTGACCGCAAAGGGTAGTTATTTCTTTTTAGCTTACCGCCTAAGTTTGCTAATGACTTGCATCCATCGGCGGAGCGGCATAGTACCAACATGCGGCCAAAAATCAAAGTTTTAATAAGTGATTTGCGAAAAAATCAAATCTATTAACCCAACAATAAATGACCGATAAGATCAATTAAGTCCGGCGACTACTGATTGCCTGGTTCGCTTTGATCTTGTTTTTCGCGCTGAATACGCTGGTATATTTCTTCACGGTGAACAGCAATTTCTTTTGGCGCATTCACGCCAATGCGAACCTGGTTTCCTTTTACACCCAATACGGTAACCGTGACTTCGTCACCAACCATAAGGGTTTCACCTATACGACGAGTTAAAATTAACATAGACAATCTCCTACTTGCTTCCTGTGAGTACGGCAGCTTTTATTGCTTGGCTGCTGCCATCGGCCTGTGAACCGGGTCCCGATTTTTAGTATAGATGCACAATGAGATTGTGAACCACTTTTAAGTAACCGTGAAACCTACCAACCCTCGAGTGAGGAGCTGCTTAGGATAAACCCAAACAGCGCAATTCTGAAATTTACTTATCCAAACCAAACGCTGCGTGTAAACTGCGCACCGCCAGTTCAAGGTACTTCTCGTTAATGATTACCGAGATTTTAATTTCTGAGGTGGTAATCATCTCAATGTTAATGTTCTCAGACGCTAATGCCTTGAACATTTTAGAGGCTACCCCAGCATGTGAGCGCATGCCCATGCCCACGACAGAAACCTTAACCACCGTGTTATCTGCGACTACTTCACGTGCGCCGAGTTCCTCAGCCACTGCCTGCAAAATCGCTTTGGCTTTGCTCATTTCCGCGCGATTTACGGTGAAAGTAATATCGTTGGTGTTGTCTGCCGCAACGTTTTGCACAATTACGTCGACTTCGATATTGGCTTCGCCGATGGGTGACAAAATCCGCGAGGCCACACCGGGTTGATCGGGCACGCCGCGGATAGATAATTTAGCTTCGTCGCGGTTGAAGGCAATGCCAGACACAAGCGCTTGTTCCATGTTCGAGTTGTCCTCGTCGAGGGTAATGAGAGTTCCTGGGCCGTCGCTGAAGCTAGAAAGCACTCGCAATGGCACGTTGTATTTTCCAGCAAATTCTACCGAGCGAATTTGCAACACTTTGGAGCCTAAACTGGCCATTTCCAGCATTTCTTCAAAGGTTATGCGATCCAAACGTTTGGCTCGCTCCACCACACGTGGATCGGTGGTGTATACGCCGTCGACGTCGGTATAGATTTGACATTCGTCGGCTTTGAGCGCTGCGGCTAAAGCTACGCCAGTGGTGTCGGAGCCGCCGCGGCCGAGGGTGGTGATGTTGCCGTCTTCATCGACACCTTGAAAGCCCGCCACCACGACAACCATGCCTTGATCGAGGTCCGCACGCATGCGCTCGACGTCAATTTCTTGAATGCGGGCTTTGGTGTAGGCGTTGTCGGTGAGGATGCGCACCTGGGCCCCTGTGTAGGAGCGAGCTTCTTGACCACGCGCTTTAAGTGCCATACATAAGAGCGCAATGGTGACTTGTTCACCGGTGGAAACTAGGACGTCCAACTCCCGCGCATCAGGTTCAATTTGCATCTCTTTTGCCAAACCGATCAGGCGGTTGGTCTCGCCGCTCATGGCCGACAGCACAATAACGAGGCTATGACCTTGCTGCCGAAAACCGATGATTTTGTCGGCCACAGCTTTGATGCGCTCGGTAGTGCCGACGGAGGTGCCACCAAATTTTTGCACGATTAAACTCATGGACTGCGTAAATCTCCGCTATAACACTGGTCCCCCGAGCTGGCGGAGGCCAAGTCTCGGGAACGTAAAAAAAGGGGGCCAATTAAACACTAAAAAAAACAGCTTGTTAACTCCAACTGGTAAAAATTTGGTGTTTTAGCTCCCTAATAGGGTTTAAAGCGCTTTTTGGGCCACCCAGGCGCTAGCGTTTTGCAGCACAGCTGCCAAATTGCCGGTGTCCGTGCCTGCGCCGCGTGCCATATCAGGGCGGCCTCCGCCCTTGCCGCCGAGCTGTTCCGCCACAAACTTAACCAGGTCGCCAGCCTTAACTAGGCTGGCAGTATCTTGGGTGGTGCCAGCCACGAGTGTTACCTTGCCTTGATCAACCCCAGCTAAGAGCACTACTGAGCTGCCAAGCTTGTTTTTAAGTTGGTCGACTAGCTTGAGTAGGCTGTCGCCATCAACGGCATCAAGCGCTTTAATGAGCACTTTGATAGCGCCCACGGATTCAGCTTCAGCCAACCATTCATCCGCCGAGGCGGCGGCGAGCTTAGCTTTAGCGGCAGTTAATGCTTTTTCGTTGAGCCGATTTTGGGCGAGCAGGTTGTCGAGCTTCTCTAGAAGCAGTTCCGGTGAGGTTTTGAGTTGGCTGGCTGCCTGCAGCAGCAAGGCGGCTTGATGGTTGACTAACTCCAAGGCTTTCGCGCCTGTCACTGCCTCGATACGCCGCACGCCAGCGGCCACGCCGGCTTCGCTGATAATTTTTACCAGCCCTAAGTCCCCGGTGCGAGTTGCATGGGTGCCGCCACATAACTCCACAGAAAAGCCGTCGCCCATGCTGAGCACGCGTACTTGATCACCGTACTTTTCGCCAAACAGCGCCATAGCGCCTTGGCTTTTGGCGGTTTCTATATCACTGACTGTGGTGGTGATGGCGCTATTGGCGCGAATCTGCTCGTTAAGTAGGGTTTCGATACGCGCCAGCTGCTCCGGGTTTATACCTTCAAAGTGCGAAAAATCGAAGCGCAGGCGCTCTGCATCAACCGACGAACCTTTTTGCGTGACATGTTCACCTAGCTCCTGGCGCAGAGTGGCGTGTAGCAAGTGGGTGGCGGAGTGGTTCAAGGCGGTGGCGCGGCGTTCTGAGGTGTTGACGGTGGCATCCAATAAGTCGCCGAGGTTTAAGCTGCCGCTGGTGAGTGCGCCGATATGCAGGTGGTTGTCTCCACTTTTGCGGCAGTCAGTAACGGTGAAGCTGACTGCCGCAGTGGCAGCAGTCAGGACGCCGGAATCGCCCACCTGCCCCCCGGAGTTGGCGTAGAAGGGGGTGGTGGCAAGCACCACTACGCCTTCTTGGCCTGCTTCGAGGCTGTTGACGGCTTCACCGTTGTGCAGCAGCGCGGTGATCTGGCTGCTCGCCTGCAGGTGCTCGTAGCCAGAAAACTGCGTTTTGCCCGGCACGGCCAAACGGGTGTAGTCCACGTCGAATGCAGTGCCACCTGCGCCGGCTTTTTGTGCGTCCATCAATGCTTGATAACCGGGGAGATCAATACTGAGGTTGCGCTCGCGGGCGATATCGTTGGTGAGGTCTACGGGGAAGCCGTAGGTGTCGTGTAGCTTAAAAACCAGTTCGCCTGGCAATTCTGAGCCTCCAAGCTGAAGCAGCTGGGCTTCTAAAATTTTCATCCCCTTATCAAGGGTTTTAGCGAATTGCTCTTCTTCCGCCAATATGACTTTGGCGATTTGCGCTTCGGCCTTCACTAAATCGGGGTAGGCCTCGCCCATTTGGGCCACAAGGGCGGGCACTAGGCTGTGAAAAAAGCTTTGGGTTTGGCCCAGCTTGTGACCATGGCGGATGGCGCGGCGCAAAATGCGGCGCAATACGTAGCCGCGCCCTTCATTTGAGGGAATAACGCCGTCTAAAATGAGAAAGCTGCAGGAGCGAATGTGGTCCGCAATCACTCGCAGGGATTTGTCCTGCAAATTGGCGCAGCCGGTGGCCGTGGCGGCGGCGGTTAATAGGGCTTGAAACAAGTCGATTTCATAGTTGCTGTGCACGCCTTGCATTACGGCCGCCACGCGCTCTAAGCCCATACCCGTGTCTACGGAGGGTTTTGGCAGGGGAATCATGGAGCCATCTTTTTGTTGTTCAAACTGCATGAACACTAGGTTCCAAATCTCAATGTAGCGGTCGAGGCCGTCGTTAGGGCTGCCCGGAGGACCGCCGGGCACGTCTGCACCGTGGTCGTAAAATATCTCGGAGCTTGGGCCGCAGGGTCCGGTGTCACCCATCTTCCAAAAATTGTCTTCATCTAAGCGTGAAAAACGGCTGGGGTCGACACCGACTTCCTTGATCCAGATGTCCGCGGCTTCATCGTCGGAAATGTGTACCGTAATCCAAAGGCGCTCCGCGGGGAGTTTCAGGGTTTGGGTTAAAAATTCCCAAGCAAAAGCGATGGCGTCGCGTTTGAAGTAGTCGCCGAAGCTGAAGTTGCCGAGCATCTCGAAAAAGGTATGGTGGCGGGCGGTATAGCCTACGTTTTCCAAATCGTTGTGTTTGCCTCCGGCGCGCACGCAGCGTTGCGCTGAGGCAGCACGGGTATAGGGCCGCTGTTCGGCACCAATGAATACGTCTTTAAATTGCACCATGCCTGAGTTGGTGAAGAGTAGGGATGGGTCATTGCCGGGGATTAGCGAGCTGCTGGGTACAAGGGTGTGACCTTTGCTGGCAAAAAAACCTAAAAAGGCGTCGCGTATCTGGGCGCTTTGCATGGAGTTTTCCGTTGTGATGATGGGAGGAGGGTGGCGCACTGGCCACATAGAATGGCTAAGTATAAGTGCACCTAGCGCGGTAGGGCAAAAAGTGCAGAATGGCAGGGGTGCCCCTGCGGGTTAAGTCCCTTCTTAGGCAAAGCGTTTGTGGCTTGCCGCCGGGCGGTGATGTTACATGGCCTATGTATTTCGGCAGATGATTCGCGCTGTTGCTAGCTGCGAAGGTACTGATGACAAATTCCGCTTGCGACCTGTCCCGCGGCTACAATTATTTACAACCTGATGCCACGGCTTGGTTTATAACTGTACCCTTCGTGTTTCCATAAAGTTGCGCCCGCTATATGTTGCCAAAAATCTATTTGCTCGCCGCTCTGCTCGCCATCGTTTCCAACGCTGGCGCAGTGGCTTGTACGCCAGAGGAGCCTGACTGTGTAGAGGTGGGCAGTTGGGATATTGGCGTCAACATTGGGTTGGGGGGGCGCACCAATCCCTTAGCGGGCGGGCGTGATATACCCTTGTTGCTCACCCCCGAGATTAACTATAACGGCGAGCACTTTTTTATTCAGAACACGGATGTGGGCTACATACTGTTTGACGCACATGAGCAACAACTGAGCCTGCTCGTTCGCCCCAGCTATGATCAAGGTTTTTTTAAGCGCTGGGATACTGGCAATGCGCTTACGCAAGGCTTGGCTAATCCTGTAGCTGGCGATGGGCTGGTCTCTAATACCCCGTCCCATCCTGTTGTTGGCGGTGGGTTAGTTGGAACTGCCAGGCCGAATGCGGGTGATAGTTCGGGTGCTGATACGCCGCCCTCATCTGGAAATGGAGCTGTTAACCCCCCCTCTACACAGCCAAACGCCAGTGCTGCACTGCCTCCTCACTCTCGTGATACCGCCGGCCTCGCCGGGTTTGAATACAGTGTTGATAGCGCCTGGGCGGACCTGCAATTCCAGTATGTGCACGATATTTCTGGGGTGCATCAAGGCGATGAAGCCCGCGTATCGGCCACCCACCAATGGACCTCTGGAAAGCATCATCTAAACACCACCCTTGGCGCTATTTGGCAAAGTCAAAAGGTGGTCGATTACTACTATGGCGTTACCCCGCTCGAAGCGGATGCTCGGGGGCCTTATGAGGGCTCTGCGGCAGTTTCCACAGTGCTTCGCGTGGACTGGCGTTACACCTTAACCGAGCACTGGGAGCTGCGCATGCTGGGCAGTTATCGCGGCTTACCTCCAGCCATTACCGCCAGCCCGTTGGTGAGTGACAAGCAAGTGATTACAGGCTTTGTGGGGGGGGTGTACCATTTCTGATGGTCCCTTGCCGCGCGCCGGCCGCCGCAATGCGCTTGCCTTGTGGCCTGTGCCCATTCTCATTCTGGCGGGCCAGTGTGTGTTGGCCGACGATATTGCCGACACTGGCTTATCGCCGGCTATTCAATTGGTGATTAAGCCGCGACTGTGTTTTTTAAATGCTGGGGAGGACGTCTGTCGCGACCAACTGGAGGTGAAATGGTCCTCCACTGAGGCGCGTTCAGTGTGTTTGTATCAAGCGGAAATTGCGCAGCCACTGCATTGTTGGGACTCGGTAAAAACGGGTGAATATCAATTCACACTGATGGCAAGTGCCAGCACTGATATTCAATTGTGCGAAGAAAATAGTCGCCTGCCGTTAAGTAGTCAGCGTTTTCAGGTTGTGCACAGTGATAAAAAATATCGCAAGGTGCGACGCAATCCTTGGAGTTTCTTTTGACGGGCATAGTCCTGCAAAAATCTATTGAGGCACGGCCTATGTCCAAGAACAATTTAATTTTGCTGGTGGAAGATGATCATCGTTTGGCGCTGCTGGTGAAGGATTTTTTAGAAAGTACCGATTTTCAGGTGGCTATCGAAGAAAATGGTAATCGGGTAATGCGTCAAGCACAGAGCTTAAACCCGGCGCTAATTATTCTCGATTTAATGCTGCCCGGTAAAGATGGGCTTACGTTATGCAAGGAATTGCGCACTCAATTTAATGGGCCTATTTTGATGCTCACAGCCTGTGATGCCGACCTAGATCAGGTGTTGGGTTTGGAATATGGTGCCGATGATTATGTGATAAAACCCGCAGAGCCGCGGGTATTGTTGGCGCGTGTGCGGGCGCTGATGCGGCGTTACTATCAGCAAGATTCGCGCGAGCATGTGGCACTGAATTTTGGTCAGCTGAGTATTCAGCCCAGCGCACGCAAGGTGGTTTTGGCTGGCGAGGAGCTTGTGCTGTCTAGCCATGAATATGATTTGCTCTTCGCATTGGCCAGCCAGGCTGGGCAAATTTTAAGCCGGGAATTTTTGTTTAATCACATTTATCATCGCGAATACGACGGTCTTGACCGCTCAATTGATGTGCGAATTTCTCAGCTACGCAAAAAATTGAACGACAACCCCGACAACCCCGTGCGCGTTAAAACCATTTGGGGTAAGGGTTACTTGTTCATTCCAGAAGCCTGGGCATAACGCGGTGAATCGCGCTTTTATTACGCTGTATTTTTTTATTGTTGTTTCGGTAATTTTAATTGGCTGGGGGCTGAACCAGTTTTGGGAAAGCCTAGCGCCCGAGCAGCAAGCCACCCCGGAAATCCGCGCGCTGTTTTTGTTAATCGAACAACATAGCCGAACTAGCATAGCGGATGGTGCTGAGGATAATGATCTTTGGGCGCAGCAAATCGGCCAGGCCTTGCACTTAAATATCGACATGATGCCATTGGGTGATGTGGCACGAGTGGCTACGCGCCAACAACTCAGCACCGGCGAAATAATGGCCGCTAGCAGCGCCAAGGAAACCACTTGGTATCACCTGCGTCCCAATACGGATCAGGTATTGTTGGTGACCGTGCCCAGCAACAACGAAAACGAGTCGCCGCTTTATCGTCTTTTGTTGATCGGTTTTTATCTTGGAATTGCCTTGGTTATTTACCTGTGGATTTGGCCACTGTCGCGGGATAGCAAAAAACTTGAAACGCAAACCCGCACGCTGGGCAAAGACGGCGTGCCAGAAACATTGGCAATTTCACCCGCGTCCACACTCTACCCGCTGGCGCAGGCGTTTAATCACATGGCGCGGCGGCTGCGCGAATTAATTGCTTCCCACCGCGATATGACCAATGCCGTTTCCCACGAATTGCGCACGCCCTTAGCGCGTATGAAATTCGCGCTGGCGTTAATTGAAGAGGGTTCCCTGGATGACAAAAGTCGTCGTCAATTGCGCAGCCTGGAACAGGATATTGCGGAAATGGAAGCCCTGATAACGGCTTTACTCATGTATGCGGGTTTTGAGCAAAAAACTCAGCAATTAACGCAAACGAGCGGGTACATACGCGACTTGTTCGACGAGATTCAACTGCGTTTTATTCGTCAATACCATGGCGTTATCGAGTTGCAACTGAGTGACGCCACTAATAATTCAGAGTTTAGGTGCGAGTGGAAACTCATGGAAACTGTGTTGCAGAATCTTATTGGCAACGCCGCTCGTTACGCGCGGGGTCGTATTCGTATTGAAGTGGCCAACACGGCAAAAGAATACGTTATAGCGGTAGAAGACGACGGACCCGGAGTGCCAGTGAGTGAGCGCCATCGCGTCTTTGATTCGTTTGTGAGGCTGTACAGTGAGCCGGCTAGTGACAGCCAACCCGTGGGAAATTCGGGAGCAGGGGGCTTTGGGTTGGGGTTAGCCATTGTGAAGCGCATTATGCAGTGGCATAAAGGCAATGCCGCATTTGTGGAGCCTCGCACGTTGTCTGGCGCACGGGTAGAAATTCATTGGCCGAAAGATTCTCGGTAGCCAAGTGCCCATAAACCGAACAATGTAACTGTGTGTTTATGGCCTAGGTGATCTTGTAGCCTGCAACTAGAAATTTATCGGCGCCTACTCCCGCTGCACAACAATACCAGCGGAATGCGTGCCGGCTAAGCCAAATATTTATGGGCATATTTGCCGGTGAAGGTGCTTTTGGCCCAAACGTCCCACGCTTGCTGAAAGGTGTCGCCATAGGCAATACGTTGTTTGCCAACACACACATAGTCTGGGGTGTCACGGTAGGGCGATTTAAAAATAACGCCTTTTTCTTGGTAATACGCGAGGGAGAGGCGGCGTGCTGGGTCGCTACCGGTGGCTGAATGGGTTTGTGTTTTCACTTCTGGTTACCTACTGAAGAATTAGCTGTTCTGTGCTCCCCGCCCAAGTGCATGGTGAAGCGCGGGTGTGGCGGACCCTATTGTGGCGGAAGCGCTGGAATTATAAACAGGCTGCCCCCTTAAAAGCCACCCGCGTGTGCGTGCTTCGCGTTGGCGATTGGCGATTGGCGGCAGAGGGATAAACCCGCTGTTTCGCTCCGCCGGCCGTTATTTTGCTTGGGATGCTCCCATTCAGTCTGAATCCGTGAATGTTGTGAAAACGCACGACTACTTCCCTGTAGCTCCGGCGCGGGCTTCCTGCCCGCGACGGTTTCACAGTAACCCCGAATTCAGACTGAATCAGAGGTTTCCTAGCAGAGGTTAAGGGGCTGTCATTTCGGTTTTGTCTTCGGGTTTTGCAGGCATAGGGCGATACCAATAACCGCCCACGCCCAATTGCACCCAAGCCCAAGTTACCCAGCGCAACAGCGCTAAGGCCAGCCACAAGGCCCAAACTAAAATGGCGGCGCGATAACACCACATGGGTAGGGAAATAACCCATGCACTGGGCATGGGGCCGGTGGTTTGGTCGTGATACCAGGTCAGCGAGTCCCCAAAGTTTGCGGATTCAATCCCAACAATATGCATATTGGGTGCGGACAACAACCCGCTGGGAATACTCAATAGCAGGCTGCCCAGTGCCACCACCGAGAGGGTAAATAGGCTGGCTTGTAAGGCTTTAAAGCGCCTCCCATGTGGCAGCGGGTTAGTTCGGCCGCGTAGGTGCAGGGCCACAAACCAACCCGCCATCAACGCCAGAATAAACAGATTCACCGTGCATACGCCCAAGCTTAACAACACCCATTCATAAGTTTTGAGCGGAGTTTTGCCGCTGCGCGCTAGTGCAACCGCAAGGGCCAGCACTACGCCAAGCATGCCCCAAAACAACAGCGCTGGCCCCAGTGCTGGGCCGCCTAAGGCCAGTAACCAGCGGTCTTCCGGCATGTGCATTTGCAGGCGCAGGTTGCTAGCTGGGGTGCCAAAGTCAAAATTGGGGGTGGTGGTTTTAAGGCCGATACCAGTGTTGGATTCCCAATCAATATCCACCGTTTGCTCCCCTGGCTTGAGGGGGATTTTCAGTACGCCGTCCTGCGCATTCACGGTTACTTGCAGCCCATCGATGCGCACTTGGGTAAGGCGGCTGGCAGCGGGCAAGGTGAAGTCGTAGCTGCCGCCGCGGTTGCTTAAAAGTTTCAACGTCAAGGTTTGGTTGACTAATTTTTGGCCTGGCAACAACGTCAGGCTGGCGCTTTGAATCGTCAGATGATTGCCCGGCACGGCGCTGGGTCGCGTTACCTCAATCGTCACCGACTCCCCCGGCCACGGCTGCCATTGGGGTTGATAAGCAACGGTGGTGATTTGTTGCGGGGCAATGCCGCTGAGCTGCGTATGCCAAATTGGCGCGCTGTCCAGGTTCCATAATTCCACCCAAGGCACGTTGGTTGGCGCCACCAGTGCAATTTTGTCGGAGTGTTTCAAACGCGACGACCAGCTGAAGACTTGGCTGTCGGCGGCCAAATTCACAGTCATGCGGCCATTGCTATTGGTTTGCAGGCTCAGCGGCGCTTCCCCCGGTAGCAGGGGAATTTCGAGGTTGATAACACCTGTGGCTGGGGCTATGCGCTCCACCTGGGTTTCCACCGTCCAGTCCAAGCCCAATTTTAGCTGCCGCCACACTCTCACAAACGGCGCTATGGGGGCCGGGGCTAGGCGGCTAGCCTCGCTAGCCGCGGCGGTTTCGCTGCGCTGCAGTTGCAAGGCTTGGCTGGGGCGGTTGTATTCGGGCCCGCCGCTGAGGCTCCAGCCTTGTAGGTCGGTTTGCAGGTTGTGCAGCGACATGCCGAATTCCAACGGCAGCGAGTTCACGCCGGTCAAATAGCCCTGCAGGTGAACAAGGTGGCGGCCCGGCGGCAGGCTGACAAGTAGGGTGCCGTTGGCGTCGCTACTGAGGGTGGCCGCTTGGCCGTCCACCACCACTAAGCTTGGCCACCAGCTGCGGCGATTGGCGGGTAGTGGCAAACTGACTAAGGTTTGGGCGTCTACGCCTAGGTCTAGGCTTAGGCTGTCTCCGGCAAGTTTTAGGTTCACCGCTTCTAGGCTGACGCAGTTTTCGCCGCAGCTTGGCGCTTGAGTTAGGCGGGTTTCTAAATCCTTAAGCAGCGCCTTGTCCACCACAACCTCGGCTTGGGAATCCGCCGGCAGCAGGCACCCGGCGCCCGCCAACACGCCCGCGAGCAACAGGGCCAGCGAGCTAAGAGCGGGGCCTTGCGGAACCTTGGGCGCAGCCGTGCTGCGGGGCGAGCGCCAGAGGGCAGCGGCCAACAGCCAAGGCAAAAATGCCGCCATAAGGTTGCCCAGTGCATTGAGGCTGGGCGGCACCAACATTAGCCGAGTGGTTTCGGCGGCGGTAATCGGCCCGCTCCAAGCCAGCCTAACCAGATGAAATTTCCACTCGGGCACCGCCGATCCAGTTTGTACCTGTTGGTTGGGGTCGTATTGGCTGGCCAGTGAGGTGGTTGGGCCAAATCCAGAGCCGCGGGATTCTCCACTCTGGCCGGTATAGCCTTCGGCGCTAGGCGCGCCAGCAGCGGCGGCCATGGGTGCGTTTTGTGATGTTTTGGCTTCGGTCTGTTCGTGTACTGCCATGGCGCGTTTGGCGCCTGGTGCTGGTGCGAAGTTGGCTGGCGGTGGTGGCCCCGCGTCGTCAATTTCCCTGTCATCACTGGCCGTAACGCTCACAATGTCGACTTGTACGTTTCGCGAATCCCCCATGTATTGGCCTTGCATTCCTGTGCCCAATACGCGCCTTCCAAATTCGCTTAAAAACCCATTGCTTGGGTAGGTGGAATCACCTGAAGAATCCAGCTGCGGATAAAAAGCCAACCGAACTTGAGTGACTGTGAATGGCAATAAGCTCAGCATCAGCCAAGCGAAGACGAAAAGACGGTAGCGCTGCAGCCACAGGCGAAACCCGCCGGCGACCAGCGGTAGCAACGCCAAAATCAGCACCAAATTTAACCAAATCAGCACCGGCGCCCCAGGCCGCTGGTAAAAACACAACAGGCCCAACAGTGCCAAGGCACCCACCCGAAGCTGGGTGATTTTAGTGATACCTAACACCAACACCAACACTAAAAACACATCCCATAAATGCCAGTTACTCAGCCAGGCATTACTCACCCTTTCCACCCCACTGGCGAAAAATAAGGACCAGCCGGGCGGCAGCATCAGCTGTGTCTCCACACTATTAAGAGACGTCAACCAGCCGCCAATGGGTAACACCAATTCTCGTGGTAAGCGTCCCGTAGCCATAAGGTCCAACTGCGCCTGCCGCACCTCCACACCTTGCGCTTGGGTCTTATCCAGTTGGGTAATCAGTTGTGGCTCGCGGTTTAACATCACCCGCCCCAGTGTGAAGGGTGCCGCCACATCCAGCCTGCAGGATTCAATAACTTCGCCGTTTAGCCTGTCCTCAAAACTGAATCCCTCCCCACTAAAATCCAACCAGAGTGTGCGGCTCAAAAACAGCTTATTTTTGGCCGCATCCGCATTGCCGCGGGCCAACTCCACCAATTCAAAAGGCTGCTGCGGCGCCACAAGGTAGGCTGGCAGTTGTTGCCATTGGGCAGGCAATTGCGTCTGCGCCGGGTCTATGCTGGTAGCGCCGGCAATTTGCACGCTGCGCAATTGGGGGTTGCCTTGAAACACCCAAACCTCTTGGTTGGGCCAGAATTCTGTGCTGGCAGCATATTGCAGCAGCGGTTTGGGGGTGAGGGTTTGCGCCTGTAACTCCACCACCCAGGTGCCGGGTTTTACCTGCAGGCGCAGCTTGCCGTCCGCTTCGATGCGCGCCGGTAAAGCCGAGTTGAAGTGCGTGGGGCTTAGGCCGTCTAACAAAAACTGGCCCAACACTAGCTCGCGCTCCTTACCGCTTACCTGCAGTTCAAGGCGCGTGGTAACTCGCAAGGGAATCCCATCGGCCAGGTGCCGAAACACCCGCAAGTTGACCTCGTCTGTCGCCGCGGTTTTGGCTTCGGGGTTGTTGGCCGCCAACCACACTTGGTCGGAGCCTTCCAGCATGGGCGCCGCAACAGCCTTGCCGTTCAGTGTTAAGGCAATAATGCCGGTATTGCCGGGAATGTGAAGGCTGCGTGGCATTTGTGCCCAGCGAATCTGCCCGCGGATGTCATAAGTGCCCGGCTCCAACCAAGCTTCCGGCAGGCCATCGCCGGCGCGCAGGGCCAAGGGTTTACCCCCAGCCGTTACGCCCTGCGGCCAGTTGTTGTGGTCGCCGGGCAGGCGCACCCAGCTGGCGGTATATACCTCAATTTTTTGAGCAAAGCCCACACCATTGGCCGTGGCATCCAGCCGCAATTCGCTGGGCCATACACACACACGCTCGGCACTGCCGGGCAAAAACGGGCAGCGCAAATCCCCGTGGCCCTGCAGCACCCAGCCACGCCAATCGTCTAACGCCTTAGGCACCTCAACCGCCTCCGCCCAAACCACACTGGAAAAACACAACACCAAGCCCGCCAATAAATACCGCATATCCCGCTCCTGTCATTAGGTAAGGTGGTAAGGGTAAACAAATTGGGGGCGGGGTACAAAATTGGGGTGTTTTTTGCGCAGTGTTTTGTGTGTGGGTTGGCTTTTATTGGTGGCCTAGCTCCAACCCACAAATTGTATGGCTGGGAAATTGTAACGGTGCCGCGTTAATTTATTCCAAATAGCATCCCTGAGAATTTGTTCAGCTCTATAGCGTGGCGTTAGCATAAATGCATTTAGGTTATGCGCGAGGATGATTTTATGAGTGATTTCTTAACTTTTTTTTCGCCCTCCTGGGCGAGTAACTTTTTCTTTGCGTGGCCAAAGAAAAAGTCACCAAAAAGAAAGGCCACCCGACTTCTTGGTTTTTGCTTCGCAAAAATTCCCTCCCTCAAGCGCCATGGATGGCGCGAATGCAGAAAATGCAGGAGCAATTTTCTGCCGAGGCAATTTTGAGGGTCGCCGTGGCGTAACATCCTGTCCAGTCACGGCTCAAATGGACTTCCTGTCCATTTGCCCCTCAAAATCACCTCTCCACTCGGCCAAAAAACGGGCTGGTCCCGCTTCGGCAGAATCCAGCTGCTGGAGCAATTGCGCTAAACAAGGGAATGCTTGCCGAATTTTACCGGTTTGGGTAGAGTTCATGGGTTTTTCGATGATAAAGGTCCCGCTGATTTAAGTTTGGGCCAGTTAAATAACTCACTGAAACGTCTCGCATTGTATGTGCTGGACATTCACCGTTCAAACCACAAAGCACGCCTATATGTTGAACATAAAATGGAAGTTAGCTGCTTCTGTATCTGCAATGTTGATCTGCTTAACTGCATTTCAGTGGGTTCTGGTTGATGAATTTACCCTATTTTTATATATGCCCGTTATAGGTTTGGCATGGCTGGGATTTTTTATTGTATCGATTTTTAGCTTGTTAGAGCTAAAAAAATATAAAGCTATTGGGCGTCAGTCGCTTGTGCCTTCATTGATCCAGGCTTCCGCATTCCTCGTGGTTTTTTATGTGCCATTTACAGCGCTTGGAATAAATCTCGATTTTAAACTTCATAAAGTTCAGCGTGAAGAGGTGGTTGAGCGTGTGAACTCCGGAAATCTTACCCCAAACGTAGAACACAATTCCTCCTTGATTAAACTCGGAAATCTTTATCCGGCTCTGTCCGCAGGTGGTAATGAAATCGTTGTTGAGGAGCATGACGGGTTGAAGTACCTCTTCTTTTTCACGTTCCGCGGCATTCTGGATAGCTATGCTGGTTTTCTGTATGTTCCTAGAGGCGGTAAGCCTACAGAATATTCCGATCTAGGCGAATCGTGTTGTGTCGAAATTGAGCATTTAGATGGCAATTGGTATTTTGCGTCGCACCACTAGATTAATTGCAAATAAATAGCAAGAGGCTGACAAAAACCAACACGTCGGCCCTAAAAAATCAAACCGCAAGATCAAATCCAGCGCACAGCCGCCTCAACCATTTAGTAAATCATGGGGCTTTGCCATCTCCTGTAGCCGTTAAGCCGCATGCTGGGTGAGTAAGGTGTTGAACGAGCGTCGAGCTTGGCTGGTTTTAGCCAGAGTTGTCGGATCGCTGCTAACATCGTTGCCTCAAAAACAATTAGTTTAGTAAGCCAATTTTGCCGAAAAGCCAGCACAGGATGCCCAAGCTGCCAATACTCACCAGCTTACGGGGCAGAGAGTTTCCTTTGCTATACCAATGCCTTGAGCCAGCTCCGCGGCCCACTAGAGCTTGTGAGCGGCAACCAGCCATTTGGCGAAACGGAGTTTTCGGATATAAACACGGGTGTTTTGGTGGGTGGCGGGGCGGTTTGTTGGTATGCTGTGCTATTTATTGAGATGTTTCTACGTGAAAAATTCTACCGCTTTTACCCAATTACCCTTACCCACCCCCATGCTGCAGAATTTGGAGCAGCTGGGCTACGCGCAAATGACACCCATTCAAGCCGCGGCCTTGCCTTTGGTGTTGGCGGGGCAGGATGTTATAGCCCAAGCCAAAACCGGCAGTGGTAAAACCGCCGCGTTTGCGCTGGGTTTACTTACCAAAATCAACCCGCGCTTTTTTGGCGTGCAAGCACTGATTTTATGCCCAACCCGTGAGCTGGGCACCCAGGTGGCCACGGAAATTCGCCGTTTGGCGCGCTTCCAACAGAATATTAAAGTGGTGTGTTTGAGTGGCGGGCAGCCGCTGGGGCCGCAAATTGCCAGTTTGGAACACGGCGCACACATTGTGGTGGGCACCCCGGGCCGAATTATTGACCACTTGGAAAAAAATACGCTGGATCTAGGGCAGGTGAGCACCTTGGTGCTGGACGAAGCCGACCGCATGTTGGATATGGGCTTTATAGAACCCATCACCCGTATTTTGCAAAACACACCCGCTTCGCGACAAACGCTGCTGTTCTCCGCCACCTTTCCCGATAATATTCAAATGCTCAGCCAACGCTTTCAAAAATCCGCGGAGCGGGTTGAAATTGTAGAGCAGGCGGCCAGCAATACCATAGAGCAGCATTTTTACCGCGTTAAAACCCAAACTCGCTTGGAGTTGCTCACCAAATTTATCACCTACTTCAAACTCAGTTCCGCCGTAATATTTTGCAATACCAAGGTGGAAACGGAAGTGGTGTGCGAATATTTAAATCGCCACAAATTTAATGCCCGTGCCTTGCATGGCGATTGCGAGCAGCGTGAGCGCGACCAAGTATTGATTCAATTTAAACATCAGAGTTTAAGCTTTTTGGTGGCAACGGATGTGGCTGCGCGGGGCTTGGATATCGACGATTTGCCAGCGGTGATTAATTACGACCTAACCCGCGACCCCGAAGTGTACGTGCATCGCGTAGGCCGCACGGGCCGTGCGGGGAAAACCGGTTTGGCGCTGTCGCTATTAGCGGAATCTGAAGACTATTTATTCGAGCGCATTCAAAAATACCTAGTTGAAAACCACCCCGCCTTGGCTACCGTTACGCTGCGTACGGTATTGCCCATTTTTATTGGTGATAAGGCCCCACAAACACCCAATTTAACCTTACACATTAGCGCAGGCCGCAAAGAAAAAATTCGGCCCGGCGACGTGTTGGGCGCCTTGACCGGCGAAGGACAATTAACGGCTAAATCCATCGGTAAAATTGACATTACTGAATTTGCATCGTTTGTTGCGGTGGAACGCAAAGTCGCGCAACAGGCTTGCGATTTGCTGAATAACGGAAAAATTAAAGGCCGAAAATACAAAGTGCGAGTTATGTAGCCAGTGGCGCCTGTTAATAGACGCCTAGGCTATTTTTAGCTCGCCTGTTTTCGCTTGGGCATCAAACCTAAATTTCACCGGCATATTAATTTATTTACCCCATTCCTTCGGGAGTTTTCACTATGCAGCATATTCACATTCTGGGTATTTGCGGAACATTCATGGGCAGCTTGGCCATTTTAGCCAAGCAATTGGGTTATCGCGTTACAGGGGCGGATGCACAGGTGTATCCGCCTATGAGCACTCAATTAGAAGCCGCCGGTATCGAATTAATTGAAGGCTGGGATCCAGCGCAGCTGGATTTGGCCCCAGACGTGGTGGTGGTTGGCAATGTTATTAGCCGCGGCAACCCGGTGATGGAGCTGGTGCTGAATCGGCTTATACCCTACACCTCTGGCCCAGCCTGGCTTGCCGAGCATGTGTTGCGCGACCGTTGGGTGTTGGCCGTTGCAGGCACCCATGGCAAAACCACTACTAGCAGTATGCTGGCTTGGATTCTTCAATATGCGGATATGGAACCGGGGTATTTAATTGGTGGTGTGCCGCAAAATTTTACGGCGTCTGCCAGTTTGGGTGGCTCCGGTTTTTTTGTGATAGAAGCGGACGAATATGACGCGGCGTTTTTTGATAAACGCTCCAAATTTTTACATTATCGCCCGCGTACTACGGTGCTAAATAATTTGGAATACGACCATGCGGATATTTTTCCGGACCTTGCGGCTATACAGCGGCAATTTCATCACCTAGTGCGCATAGTGCCCAGCGAAGGGTTAATAATTTATCCGTCGGACGATGTGGCCTTAGCGGCGGTGTTGGAGCAGGGCTGCTGGTCCCCCACGCAAACTCTCAGCGGCCCCAAAGCCAATTGGCAATTTGAATTGTTGGCCGCCGATGCCAGCCAGTTCCGTGTGCGTTTTGAGGGGCAGGACGTTGGGGAAATACACTGGGCATTAACCGGTATGCACAACCTGCACAACGCCCTAGCGGCTATCGCCGCGGCGCGGCACGTGGGAGTGGAGCCACACACCAGTTGTGCGGCCTTGGGCGAATTTGCCGGCGTGAAGCGCCGCATGGAATTGGTGGGCGAGGTAAAAGGGCGGCGTATTTACGATGATTTTGCCCATCACCCCACCGCCATCGCCACAACCTTGGCCGGCCTGCGCGCCAAAGTGGGTGCGGCGCGGATTATCGCCATCATAGAGCCGCGCTCCAACACCATGAAACAAGGCGTTCACGCCACCAGCCTGGGCGCCGCCTGTCAGGCCGCCGACAACGTTATTTGGTTTGAACCGCCCGGGCTGCACTGGTTGCTTAACGATGTCGCTAAGGCCGCGGGCGGCGACCACCGAGCATTTCGCACTATTGACGACATTCTCCAGTGGTTAACCGCACACAGCCGCTCCGGTGATCACCTGGTGATTATGAGTAACGGCGGTTTTGGGGGCATTCATCAGCGTTTAGTGGAGGCCTTAGCCCATGCCTAAAATCATTACCTTGGCGTTCACCGGCGCCTCTGGCGCAGCCTACGGCTTACGGTTGCTGCAACACCTTATCCATGCTGGGTGTAGCGTGCACCTGTTAATTTCTCGGGCCGCTGAAGTGGTGATACGCACCGAAACCGCGTTTCAGCTACCGGAGGATTTGGCGTCACAACAAACCTGGTTGACCGAACAGTTTAACGCTGCGCCTGGCCAGCTAATCTTATTCGGACGCGAAGATTGGTTTGCGCCAGCCGCATCCGGCTCCAGCGCACCCAGCAGCATGGTCATATGCCCCGCAAGCGGCGGCTCTCTTTCCGCCATTGCGCACGGGGCCAGTAATAATCTTATTGAGCGCGCCGCCGATGTAGCCCTTAAGGAGCGGCGCCAATTAATTTTAGTCCCGCGGGAAACGCCCTATTCCGAAGTTCATTTGGAAAACATGCTAAAACTCACCCGCATGGGGGCGCTAATCCTACCCGCCAGCCCCGGCTTCTACCAAAACCCCAGCTGCGTGGATGACCTAGTGGATTTTATTGTGGCGCGGATTTTGGATCATTTGGGGTTGACGCATAGTTTGTTGCCGCGTTGGGGGGCTGTGACAGAAGAATAATTTGTTGTGGAAATCGATGGACGATGTAAGTTGTTTCCATCTTCTCCATTTGCGCGGCATGTGGCTTGGCGAGATGCTTCGGTGGGGCGAATTTGAGATGCGTGGGTTGAAGGTGTTTGGTCGCGGATTAAAAATTTACAGAAGCTGACTATTGGCAATGCAAAGGCTTTCTCACCTATAGGCATGGGGATGCAGTAATCGGAATGTTAGATTTATGCGCAGAAAAATTGCGAGCACGGGTTTGTGCTCGCAGCTTGTTTACTTAGCGCAGGCCAATTTCAGGTTATTAAAAGTAAACCCATTTGTGCCCGACTGAAAAGTGTTGCCGTTGTAGGTGATTGTGCCGGCAGAGCAGCTGATAACCCCAGGGGACACTGCAAAAAGCGCCGCGTCAGCCGCGGATAAATTGCATGTTTCTCCGTTTTTCAATGAGATGGTACTCATTACAACCGCGCACTGGGCAGTGGTAGTGGTTTGGTTGGGAGTGCTGCTAGCACTTGATCCATCACTACCTTTACCGCCACCACCGCAGCTTGCCAGAACCAATAACGCCAATAAATAACCTGCAGTTTTCATTCTACCTCCAATTAAATCATTTACATCAAATAGGCCCACTATGGGCAAAAAAATGATACAGGTGCCACGGGGGGGGCCGCAAGCTAATTTCCGCGCGAGCGACAAGCGGTGTGACCTGTATCGCACCGTTACGGGTTTAAGGCATGGCGGATAAGCCAGGGCTATACTCCTGACTCCGCCTCGCTATGCTTCCGCTCCGCCCCCAACGGTTTAAACACCAATATCAATTTTGGCAGCAAAGTTAAAGTACCAATAATTGCCGTAAACATAGCAAAAGCGGTTAGCACGCCAAAATAAATGGTGGGAATAAACTGCGAGAACGCCAAGATGCAGAAGCCAATAATTATGGTGGCGGAGCTGTAATACATGGCGCGGCCGATGGAGCCGTGGGAGCGGTGCATGGCTTCAATATAATTGCCGCAGGCGGCGAATTCTTCTTTAAAACGATAAAAGTATTGAATGGCTTGGTCCACACCCACACCCACCACAATGGCTGCGATGGTGGTGGTCATCATGTCCAGTGGAATGCCCACTAGCCCCATAGCACCTAGCACCATGCCCGCAGCGAGTATGTTGGGCAAAATCGCAATCAGCGCAATGCTGATGGAGCGGAAGAGCAGCAACATCATCAACATGATAGAGATAAACACCACAAAAATAGTGGCAATTTGCGAGTCAAACAGGCTTTGCAGCATATTGTTGTAGAGCACCAGCACGCCGGTAAAATGCACTTGTTCTGGCGCAAAGCCAATGGTGTGTATGGCATGTTGCTTAATGCGTTCCACCAACTCGGCGCGTTTTAAATTGGGTGTGGTTTCCTTCACGCGTAGGCTGATTCGTGTTTGCTGTTTTTCGTCCGACAAGTACGGCGTGATGAGAAAATTTTGAATATCCAGTGGTAAGGATTTGCGCATAACTCCCAGTTCAAAATTACTCAGTGCGCCGCCATTAATATCTTTAGCCAGTTGATATGAAGTGGCTAGTGATTGCACTTTACCTACCTCAGGTAGTGTTTCTAGGTAGTCGTGCAGGCTTTTTATTTGCTCCAAGCCTGATTTGGTATACCAATAACTTGGCGGCGCGGCTGTGGTGGATTCTGTAGCAGGCTCAGCAAAGGGATCGTCTGCGGGTGTTGGTGCCTGTGTTGTGGTCTCGGCAAAAGGATCCTCAGGGTCTGCAGCAGGGGCG
This sequence comes from Thalassocella blandensis, assembly GCA_945882995.1. GTDB lineage: Bacteria > Pseudomonadota > Gammaproteobacteria > Pseudomonadales > Cellvibrionaceae > CAMCXE01. The sequence continues at coordinate 24,256 of CAMCXE010000024.1, forward strand.
GCGGCTTCGGTGGTGGTTTTGGGGGCGTCTAGCACTATATCTAAAGTGGCCGTGCCGCCTAACTGGGTATCAATTACGGTTAAGCCTTTGTGAATTTCGCTACTGCTGTGGAAATAGTCGATAAAGCGGTTTTCCACCACCAATTTTGACAAGCCGTATATGGAGACAACAACTAAAACCGCAGTTAACAGGAGGATTTTACCCCCGTGAAATTCGGCTAACCGTGCGAACGGTAGCGTGAGACGTGCGGATTTATCGGTGGAATATTGGGGCTTGCCTTTGGGTAGCAGCATAAGCCCAGCAGGCACTATGACAAACGACAAAATAAACGCCACCACCAACCCAATAGTCATCATCCAGCCAAAATCAATAACCGGGCGAATTCCACTCATCACTAAGGACATAAACGCGGCAATGGTAGTCAGCGCCGAAAAAAAGCAGGGTTCGACCATAAGTTGCGCGGTGGTCATCACCAATTCGGCTTGTGTAAAATGCGGATGCTTGGCGTGTAATTCTCGGTAGCGCACCACCACATAAATGGTAAATGCGAAGGACATAATCAGCAGTAGCGCCACAAAATTCGAGGAGATTACCGTTAAGCGCCAGTCAATCCAACTTAGCCAGCCGAGCATGAGAGCTACAGTAATTAAACAGGTGCTGAGCGTCAGCACCACGAACCGCCACTGGCGAAAAATAAGCCCCAACACCGCCACTAAAAATATAATCAGCGCACAACCGAACACCACTAAATCATTTTTAATATAGGTGAGCATGTCCGCAGTAATCATACTCACACCGCCCAAAAATATGTCCGCCTTGGGGCGATATTCCGCGGCGATTTGCCGCACGATTTCTACGCGGGCTTTATCGCTGGCGGCAACTGCGGTGCGGTATTCTAAAAACGTGCGAGACAGCACCTCCAACTCGTTAGATTCCGCCTTGGTTAATGCCTGTTGGTCGCGCTGGGTGCGCAGTGCGTCCCGGCGCCGCACCATTTCAATAAATTGATTGTTTACGTCCAAATTAAGCAATAGCGCCGTGGTTTTGCCGTCGGGGCTTAGGAGCATGTTGCGATAAAGCGGGCTAGTTAAAAATTCCTGTTTGGCCGCTTCAGGGTCCACGCCGGGTGTAAAAAGTGTGCGGGGGGATTTTTGTTGTTCGGCTAGGGTGCGCATGGGGCTATAAATTAGTGGCACGTCTATCATGGAATAAACGCTTTGCACGCCCTGTACCTTGGCTAAATCGGCACGAAAATTTTTGAGCGTGGCCAGGGCTTCATCAGAAAATAGATCCGCCTTGGGGGTAAATGTCACCACCAAAAAATCACCGTGCTGATAACGTTGGTTAATCTCCCGGAGGTAATCCAGGCTGTCGTCGTGCTCCAGCGTTAAGGCATCGGAGGAGGCGTCCAATTTAAAATTTGGCAGGCCCATTAAGGCGGTTAGCGTTAAGCCAAAAACGGTGATTAAAACCCACAAAGGGCGTTTAATAATTAATGCATAGTAGGTGTTGAGCAGTGCTTTACGCAGAGTGTGGAGCATGTAATGAAAACCTTGTGACGGTAGGAACTGATGTGGTGAGTATTGCGACTATTTTGAAAAGTTGAATTAACGCTCTAGGTGCGCGCCCAGTGGTTTGTCGGGGCAGGCCAGCGCGCGTATGCGTTGTTTAATTTCCTTGGCCCCGGGAAATCCGCCGTCCCGCTTGCGTTCCCAGACCAGTTCGGCATCCACCCATATCTCAAATGCGCCGCCTTCCCCGGGTCGCAGCGCCACTTCTAAAATGTCGCCGGTAAAGGTGCTCAGTATTTCCTGCGCAAGCCAAGCCGCGCGTAGTTGCCATTGGCAGAGTGTGCAGTAGTGGATAACTATGCGGGGTTTGGTGTGACTGGTCATAAGGGCGCCCTCCCAGAAAGGTGCGCATTCTACACGACATGGTTGGGGGTTTCGCAGGCGTGGGCGCCTAGGCGCGCCGAGTAGTCGTTGATACCGTCACATTATGTGTCCGATTTTTAAAAATTAGGGCGCATTTTGACTTGGCCCAGCATACACCCGCCCCGAAATACCAACGCCTTTGCCCCAACGCTTAGCCCGCTTACCGGCAAAATCACAAATGGCTTGCGACGACCCCGCGCAACTGGCGTAGCGGGAGCGAAAACGTTTTACGTGATCCAGCCAATGTTTTGGGTCTATACCTAGGCGCGTAATTAATGGCAGGGTATTGGGGTTTAATGCGCCGCGCTTATCGTCGCGCAGGGCGCGGCCGGTGGTGTCGATTAATTCAATATAATCGTCCAGCGTGAAGGGTAGGGCGCTGTGAATATCCGTGTGCGCACTGCCATCAAATGGCATTAAAGGGGCTTCGGGTTGTGCTTCCAGATTTAATTCGGCTTTTAATTCTTGCTGATGCATTAAATGTTTGGTGAGCTTTTGTTGGGCTTCGGCGCTGGTTGTTGAATGTTCGGCATAATCAAATAAACGCTGCTGGATAGACGTAAAATCGCTACTGATTAAATCATCCGTAATGCCGGCGCGCACCGGGTTTAAATCCACATAGGCCATACAAGTTAATAATGCGGCGTCATCTAATAAGGCTTGGCTTTTAAATCGGCCTTCCCAAAACCGCCCTTTGGTGTTTTCTTCTTCGTTAGCCATACGTGCAATGGTTTCATTCACGCCGCGCATAAACCAGGAAATGCAGCATAATCGGCTGCGCCAAGTTTCAATAATATCACTCACCACCTGCAATTCCGCCGCGCTAAACGCCTCGCGGTTTTTTAACCAGCGATCAATTAAAAAATTGCCTTTATATAGCTGCAACCACCGCTCCACCACTTTATCTTGGCTCCAGTTATTCGCCCGTGCTTGGTCTACATGCAGCACCACATGGTAATGATTGCTCATCACCGCGTAGGCGCAAATGTCGATGGCATAAATATAAGAAAGAAACCGCAGCCGCGACACCAACCATTGCTTGCGATGATCATAATTGGCGCCGGTGGCCCGGTCATCACCGCATAAATACGCGCGGCGTACGCAGCGGACGTAACAATGGTAGAAGCTGGTGGCGTCGAGGGAAATTTGTGTGGAGCGGGATTGGGTCATGGGGTGCGGTCCTTAGCGGTTTCTGGCGAGAGTAGTTGGTTTGGGTGGTAGTGTCAAATTTGTGGATGTCCTTTTGTCGCTCGACGAACAGAAACATCATAGAAGGCCGAGGCGACGGGCGAGCTAGCACCAGATGGCAAAGCCCAGTGAGCCCATGCCGCCAAGGTAAATGATGCGGTTGTGCCGTGACAGTGCATGTTCTTATCTGGGGAGATCTGTTGAGTCTGCATAAATCCAATAAATCGGCTTTTATGGCTGCCGATCCAGAAATGAGCCGTGA